>JBDZUW010000094.1:0-8172 GCA_040255375.1 Luteimonas sp.
CCGGTGATCCAGCGCGGCACGCGCGCGGTGGCGGGAACGATCCAGGTCGTCGGCCCGGGCCAGCTCGCGGCGATCTCGTCGAAACGCCCGGGCGGCAGCGCGCTCCAGTCGGCGAGCCCGTCGAACTGCGCGATGTCCGCGGCCACGAGGATGAGGCCCTTGTCCACCTCGCGCTGCTTGGCCGCGAGCAGGCGCAACACGGCGGTCTCGTCGAAGGGATCGCAGCCCAGGCCCCACACGCCTTCGGTGGGATAGGCGAGCACGCCGCCCGCGCGCAGCGCGGCGGCGGCGGCTTGCGGCGACAGCGGCGCCGCGGGTGGCGTCGCGCCCGCGGTCACCCGGCCTTCTTCACCACGCGCTTGCCGCCGGTGAACGGCTTGGGCGTGAGCAGCGGCGGCGGCTCCGGCGGCGGCACGGCGGCGACGGCGCGCTTCGCCGGCGTCTTGCGCACCGCTGCGGACTTCGCCGCGGTCTTCTTGGCAGCCTTCTTCGCGGGGGACTTCGCTGCGGTCTTCTTCGCCGCCTTCTTCGCAGCGGGCTTCTTCTCGCCGGCCGCCTTCTTCGCCGCGGCCTTCTTCGCCGGCGCCTTGGCGGCGGCCTTGCGGCCGAAGCGGCCGCGCATCGGCTTGCCGGTCTCCTCCAGCAGCTGCACGACTTCCTCCAGCGTCAGCGACGCCGGCTCGCGATCCTTCGGGATGCGGCCGTTGAGCTTGCCGTCGCTGATGTACGGGCCGTAGCGGCCGTTGAGCACCTGGATGTCGCTGCCGGGGAATTCCTTGATGATGCGGTTGCGGGCGATCTCCTCCTTCTCCTCGACCAGGAACACGGCGCGCGCCAGGTCGATGGTGTAGGGATCGTCCTCCTTCTTCAGCGAGGCGTAGACGCTGCCGCGCTTGGCGAACGGGCCGAAGCGGCCGATGCCGACGCTGACCTCCTCGCCACCGGATTCGCCGAGCTTGCGCGGCAGGCGGAACAGCTCCAGCGCTTCGTCCAGCCCGATCGTGTGCATGCTCTGGCCGGGACGGAGCGAGGCGAACGTCGGCTTGTCCTCGTCGTCGGCGGTGCCGATCTGCGCGTACGGCCCGTAACGGCCCAGGCGCACGCTCACCGGCTTGCCGCTCTTCGGATCGGTGCCGAGCTCGCGCGCGCCGGTGGCTTCGCTGCGGTCCACGCTCTCGGTCTTGTCGGCGACCAGCTCCTTGAACGGGCCCCAGAACTTCTCCATCAGCGGGACCCACTCCTCCTCGCCGCGCGAGACGGCGTCGAGCTCGTCCTCGAGCTTCGCGGTGAAGTCGTAGTCCACGTAGCGGGTGAAATGCGCGCTGAGGAACTTGGACACCGCGCGGCCGACGTCGGTCGGGCGGAAGCTGCGGCTCTCCATCTCCACGTACTTGCGGAACAGCAGCGTCTGGATGATCGACGCGTAGGTCGACGGGCGGCCGATGCCGTATTCCTCCAGCGCCTTCACCAGCGCCGCTTCGGTGAAGCGCGGCGGCGGCTGGGTGAAGTGCTGGTCGGCGTGGATGCGGTCGAGCGGGATGCGGTCGCCGGGCTTCATCGCCGGCAGCTTGCGGCCCTCGTCCTCGTCCTCCTTGCCCTTCGTGTCCTTGCCTTCCTCGTACACGGCGAGGAAGCCGGGCACGACGACCGTGGTGCCGGTGGCGCGGAAGCTGTGCTCGCTGCCGGCGGCGAGGTCCACCGAAACGGTGTTGAGCGTCGCCGGGATCATCTGCGAGGCGACGGCGCGCTTCCAGACCAGCTCGTACAGCCGGCGCTCGTCGTCGGTGAGGAAGCGCGCGACCTGCGCCGGCGTGCGCAGCGCCGACGTGGGGCGCACGGCCTCGTGGGCCTCCTGCGCGTTCTTCGACTTCGTGGTGTAGAAGTTCGGCTTGTCCGGCAGCGACGCGGTGCCGTAGTCGCGCGCGATCACGTCGCGGATCTCCGACAGCGCCTCGGCCGACAGGTGCACCGAGTCGGTACGCATGTAGCTGATCAGGCCGACGGTGCCCTCGTCGCCGATGTTCACGCCTTCGTACAGCTTCTGCGCGACCTGCATCGTGCGCTTGGTGGTGAAGCCGAGCTTGCGCGAGGCCTCCTGCTGCAGCGTCGAGGTGGTGAACGGCGGCGACGGGCGGCGCTTGCGCTCCTTGCTGGCGACGTCGGTGACGTGCAGCGCGCCGCCGGCGGCCTTCGCGATGCGCTCGCGCGCGCCCTCGGCGCTCTCGCCGTCGGTGACGGTGAACTGCTCGACCTTTTTCCCGTCCAGCTTCGCCAGCTTGGCGGTGAACGGCTGCGACGGATGCGCGCACTCGGCCTCGATGGTCCAGTACTCGCGCGCCCTGAAGGCTTCGATCTCCTCCTCGCGCTCGACGATCATGCGCAGCGCCGGCGACTGCACGCGGCCGGCGGACAGGCCGCGCTGCACCTTGCGCCACAGCACCGGCGAGAGGTTGAAGCCGACCAGGTAGTCGAGCGCGCGGCGCGCCTGCTGCGCGTCGACGAGGTCGCCGGCGATCGAGCGCGGGTGCTCCATCGCCTCGCGGATCGCGCGCGGCGTGATCTCGGTGAACACGACGCGGTGCAGCGGCTTGTCCTCGAGCAGGCCGCGCTCGCGCAGGATCTCGGCGATGTGCCAGCTGATCGCTTCGCCCTCGCGGTCCGGGTCGGTCGCGAGGAAGAGTGCGTCGGCCGACTTCGCCGCCTTGGCGATCGCCTCCACGTGCCGCTCGTTCTTCTCGATCAGGTCGTAGCGCATCGCGAACCCGTGCTCGGGGTCCACCGCGCCCTCCTTGGGGACCAGGTCGCGGACGTGGCCGTACGAGGCCAGGACGGTGAAGTCCTTGCCGAGGTACTTGTTGATCGTCTTGGCCTTGGCGGGCGACTCGACGATGAGGAGGTTCTTGGCCATGGCGGCAGAGGGTCCGGGGCGGGTCGGGTCGGCGCCGTGAAGGCGCCGGTCCCGGTGAGCACGTGAGAAGGCAACGCCCGGGGCCAACGGTCCCGGGCGCATTCCTTATTAAATAGGTAAAGGGAGAAGGGGAAAGGGTCAAGGGGGAAAATCGGAAACCGGGCCAGCCCGCCCCCTCCGGGCCGCGCCAGCAGCCCGGCTTTTCCCGTTCCAGGCCGCGCCAGCGGCCGACTTTCCACTTTCCAGGCCGCGCAGCGGCCACTCCCCGGGGCGGCGAAGCCGCCTAGTGCACCGGCTCCGGCTCGTCCAGGAACATCTGGGTCTCCATCCAGGCGTAGGCCGCCTCGGAGCCCGGCTGGTTGAACAGGACCATCAGGACCACCCACTTCAGGTCCTCGAGGTCGAGCTCCTCCTGGTCCAGGGCCATCGCCCGGTCCAGCACCAGCTCGCGCTGGTGGGCGTCGAGCACGCCGTGCTGCTCGAGGAACAGGAGGAAGCCGCGGGTCTCGACGTCGAGCTTGTCGAGCTCGGGCCCGAAGTAGACGCGCGTCGGGCCGCCGGCGCGCGCCGGCGAAGGCGCGGGGCGTTCCTCGGCGAGGGCGCCGAGCCAGTCGAAGGCCTTGTGGATTTCGGCGGTGCTGAAGCCGGCGCCGGTCAGTTCCTCGAGGAGGGGGCCGTTGGCGAGGCGATCCCGGTCCAGGAAGCCCAGTTCGCCCGGCGGCGGGACGTCTTCGGTGAAGTAGTGCTCGAACAGGTACAGCAGGACGTCCAGGATGCTTTCTTTCATTTCCCCTCGGCCTGCACCGCGGCGGGTGCTGTGGGAGGTCAGGATGCCTTGCGCGTGTACCGGCCGTGCCCCGAGACCACGCGCCCCTCAAGCTCCATGAGCAGCAGCATGGAGGACAGCCGGGCAGCCGTCAATCCGGTCCGTGAGACGAGTGCGTCCATACCTGTTGGGTCGTGGCCCAGCGCATGCCACAAGCGCTGGTAGTCGGGGTCGGCGGCGAGACCGGCCTGCGCGATCGCCTCCGTGGTTCCTCCGGCGGGCTGCAGCGCATCCCCGCCGGCGGTCGCGAGCCGCCCGCGCAGGGCTTCGGCCAGGCTCGCGGCGACCGGGCCGAGCGCGCGCACGACCTCCTGCGGCTCCTCCACCAGCGCCGCGCCGTCGCGCAGCAGGCGATGGCAGCCGCGCGCCGTCGGGTTGTGGATCGAGCCCGGCAACGCGAAGACCTCGCGGCCGGATTCGCCGGCCTGGCGCGCGGTGATCAGCGCGCCGGAGCGCAGCGCGGCCTCCACGACCAGGGTCCCAAGCGACAGTCCGGCGATGATCCGGTTGCGGCTCGGGAAGTGGCTGGCCTGCGCGGGCGTGCCCGGCGCATGCTCGCTCACCACCGCGCCGTGCGCCTCGATGCGCGCATGCAGCGAAGCGTTGCCGCGCGGGTAGGGGATGTCGGGCCCGCAGCCGAGCACGGCGATCGTCGCGCCCGCCGCGGACAACGCGCCCGCGTGCGCCGCGGTGTCGATGCCCGCGGCCATGCCGCTCGCGACCGCGAGCCCCGAGGCCGCGAAGGCGCGCGCGAACGCGAAGGCGTTGTCGGCACCGCCCGCGCTCGGCGCGCGGCTGCCGACCACGGCGACCGAGGGATGCCACAACAGCGACGCGTCGCCGGCGACGAACAGCATCAGCGGCGGCGCGCCGATGCGGCGCAGGAGCACGGGATAGTCCGCGTCGTGCCAGGCGAGCAACCGGTGCCGCGGCGACGCGAGCCAGGCGAGCCCGTGCGCGATCGCGGCACGATCCGGGCGCGCGAGCGCGTCGCATTGCGGCTCGGCCAGGCCGTGGTGCTTCCACGCCTGCGCGCCCGCGGCCAGCGCCGCCGCTGCGTCGCCGGCGTGCGCGTCGAGCAGCGCGCGCCGCGGTGCCACCGGCCCGCCCGCGAGCTGCAGCCGCAGCAGCGCTTCCGTTCCCGCATCGTTGCCCGGCCCGTCCATCCCCCCAGCATCGGCCGCAAACGAAGACGGCGCCCTCAGGCGCCGTCCCGTCGCAGCGTCGGGGTTTGCCCCGGCGCGTGCCTGGCCCGCGTCAGTACGTCGCGTCGGGGTGCTTGAGCTCGTAGCCCACGCGCGTCGGCTTCACGCCGTCCATCACCAGCCCATAGCTCACCTTGTCGAAGGTGCGGAACACCATCACGTGGCCGGCGAACTCGTCGGGCAGGCGGGTGCGCCCGCCCGGGAAGATCCAGCCCTCGGTCATGTCGGGCGCGTACACGCGGTCGACGATCGCGGAGCCGGAGCGCCACACCGAGAACACCGTGCCGTTGTCCACGCCGTCGCGCGCGCCCACCGACAGCGCGACGACGTCGTGCGGGCTGGCCGTGGTCAGCATGTCGGACACCGCCAGGATCTTCGCGCGGCCGTACTCGAACCGGCGCGCGGGGACATGCGGGAAGAACTGCAGGTCGTAGCCCTCGGCGCCGGCCGGCACGATGCGATCGCCGACGCGGACGTCGCGCGAATCGCCTTCGATCAGCAGCGTCGAGGCCTGCGCGCCGTTGCCCTCGCCGCGGGTCACGACGGCATTCGCCACGCGCACCATTTCGTAGCCGAGGGTTTCGCGCCCGGTGTCCATGACCATCGCGCCTTCCCAGAAGTGCGCGCTGTCGAGGACGACGCTGCCCCGGTAGTCGAGGTCGTCCTTCTGGAACAGGTCGCAGCAGCCGCTGGTACGGTCGCGGTAGGTGTAGCGCTGCATCGGGCGCAGGATCGCGACGCGCTGCCCCGGCGCCATCGCCAGTTCCGCGGCGTAAGCGAGCTGCCCTTGCCCGCTGCGCAGGCGGTCTTCCTCCAGGGCGACGACGTAGGGCAGGCGGCGGAACTCGTCGACGACGCGCAGGTCCTTCAGGAACGGCCGCACCGCATCGAGCGGCACGCCGGTCACCGGCGCTTCGGTGCGCGGGCCCGGCTCGACGACCGCCTGCTGCACGCGGTCGAGGTAGGCCAGCGAGATCACGTCGCCGGGGTAGATGAGGTGCGGGTTGGCGATCTGCGGGTTGGCCTGCCAGATCTCCGGCCACAGCCAGGGCTTGGCGAGGAAGCGGCCGGCGATGTCCCAGAGGGTGTCGCCCTTCTTCACCACGTAGGTGCCGGGGTGGTCGGCGCGCAGGTCGGCGGCGACCGCCCAGGTCCCTGCCACCAGCAATGCCGTGGCCAGCACCGTTCGCCAGCGCAGGCGCCGGCCCGGCCGCTGCTGGCCACGCGTCGAAACTTCACGAATGCGCTCAGGCATTGCGGCCATGTCCCCGCTCCCCTTGGGAAAACCCCGCCTTAACCGGCCCGATAATGCGCGGGGATCGCGGCCCGGCGCAAGCCGTCGGCGCTATAATCGAGGCCTCCAGCGGCACCTCGTGTCCGCGGATGTGACCGCCGCCTCCCTTTTGTCCGCCATGGCCCTGCTTCCGATCCTCGAGTTCCCCGATCCCCGGCTGCGCACCCGCGCGGCGCCGGTCGATCCGGCGTGGCTGGCCCTGCCGGAGACGCAGCGCCTGCTCGACGACATGTTCGAGACGATGTACGCGGCGCCGGGCATCGGCCTGGCCGCGAGCCAGGTGGACGTGCACAAGCGCTTCATGGTCATCGACGTCACCGAGGAGCACGACCGGCCGCTGGTGTTCGTCAATCCCGAGATCACCGCGCGCAGCGGCGAGCAGGTGTACCAGGAAGGCTGCCTGTCGGTGCCCGGCATCTTCGCCGACGTCACGCGGGCCGACGCCATCACCGTGACCGCGCTCGATCGCCACGGCAAGCCCTTCGAGCTGCAGGTCGACGGGCTGCTCGCGGTGTGCATCCAGCACGAGATGGACCACCTCGAAGGCAAGCTGTTCGTCGACTACCTCTCGCCGCTGAAGCGCGAGATGGTGCGCAAGAAGCTCGCGAAGCAGCGCAAGAACGCCGCCTGACGTCCGCATGCGGATCGTCTTCGCGGGAACCCCTGAATTCGCCGTCCCGTCGCTGCGCGCCGCCGCGCAGCGCGGCGAAGTCGTCGCGGTCTATACGCAGCCGGACCGGCCCGCGGGGCGCGGCCGCGGCCTGCAGGCGTCCCCGGTCAAGCTCGAGGCGGTGCAGCGCGGCATCCCGGTGCTGCAACCCGAGACGCTGCGCACGCAACTCTCGCGCGACGCGCTGCGCGCGCTGCAGCCGGACCTGATGGTGGTCGTGGCCTACGGGCTGCTGCTGCCGCAATCGATCCTCGACATCCCCCGGCATGGCTGCTGGAACGTGCACGCCTCGCTGCTGCCGCGCTGGCGCGGCGCGGCGCCGATCCAGCGCGCGATCGAGGCCGGCGACGCCGAGACCGGCGTGTGCCTGATGCAGATGGAGAAGGGCCTGGACACCGGCCCGGTGCTGCTGTCGCAGCGCACGCCGATCGGCGCGAACGAGACCGGCGGCGAGCTGCACGACCGCCTCGCGATTCTCGGTGCGCAGGTGCTTTCCGACGGGCTCGGGCTGCTGCGCGCGGGCATGAAGCCGGTCGCGGTGCCGCAGCCCGGCACCGGCGCGACCTACGCCCACAAGCTCGACAAGGCCGAGGCGAAGCTCGACTGGACGCAGCCGGCCGACGTGCTCGCGCGCAAGGTGCGCGCGTTCCAGCCGTGGCCGGTGGCCGAGGCGCAGCTCGATGGCGAGCGCGTGCGCATCCATGCCGCCGAGGCGCTGCCGCTCGCGCACGACGCGGCGCCGGGCACGGTGCTGCTGGCGCGGCGCGAAGGCATCGACGTCGCCTGCGGCGATGGCGCGCTGCGCCTGCTGCGCGTGCAGCGCGAAGGCGGCCGGCCGGTCGCCGTCGCCGACTATCTCAACGCCCGCCCGCTGGCGGGCCGGGCGTGAGCCCGCGCAAGCCTGCCGCCGGCGCGGCGGCCGGCGGCTTCGGGTTCGACGGCACCGGCGCCGCGGTGCGCGCGGCCGCCGCGCGCACGCTCGATGCGGTGCTGCACGACGGGCGTTCGCTGAAGGCGCAGCTCGCGCAGGCGCTGCCGGCGTTGCCCGACCCGCGCGACCGCGCGCTGCTCGAGGCGATCGTGTTCGCCGCGTTGCGCGGGCGCGGGCGCTACGCCGCGGCGCTGGCGCAATGGATGCCGAAACCGCCGGGCCGGCGCGACGGCGCCCTGCGCGCGCTGCTGTACGCCGGGTTCGCGCAGATCGAGGCGCTGCGGCTGCCGCCGCACGCGGCGGTGGCGGCGACCGTGGAGGCCGCGCGCGGCCTCGGC
>JBDZUW010000095.1:0-8143 GCA_040255375.1 Luteimonas sp.
GCCTGCGCAGCCGCAGCCCGCCGCGCCGCCCGCGGCCGCCGCGGCGCCAGCCGCCTCCGCCCTGGCCGCGCGCACGGTGCTCGCCGGTGAAACCCTCAGCGGCATCGCCAGCGGTCTCGACCGCGGCGGCCGGACCCTCGACCAGATGATGCTGGCGCTGCTGCAGGCCAATCCCGACGCGTTCATCGACGGCAACATCAATCTCATCCGCGAAGGCGCGGTGCTGCGAGCGCCCTCCGACGAGGCGCTGCAGCGCTACACCACGGGCGAGGCTGCGGCGCTCGTCCGCCAGCAGGTCGTGCAATGGCGGCAGGCGGCCGCGGCGAGGATGCCCGCGACCGCGGGGCCGGACGGCGCGGCACCCGCGCCGGCGTCGGCGGAGCGCGCACCCGGCACGGACACGCGCCTGCAGGAGCCGCGCCTGCAGATCGTGCCGGCCGCATCGGGCAAGGGCGCAGGCAAACAGTCCGGCACGGCGGCCGGCGGCGAGGGCACGATGTTGCGACAGGAAATCCAGGAAACCCGCGAGACCGTCGCCGCGCGCGACGCGGAAGTGGGCGAGCTCAAGACGCGGATCGCCGAGCTGGAGAAGATCCAGCAGCAGCAACAGCAGCTGATCTCGATGAAGGACAGCGCGCTGGCCGAGGCGCGCGCCAATCTCGCCAAGGCGCAGCAGGCTGCGGTGCCGCCGGCCCGGGCCGCGGCGAAGGACAGTGCCGGCGACGGCGCGCTCTGGCCATGGCTTGCGATCGCGCTGGTGCTCGCGGCTGCAGGTGCGTGGTGGTGGCGCAGGCGCCGGAGCGGCGACGCCCGTCCGGCCATCTTCGACCGGACACGCGGCCCGAGGCCGGGCCCTGCCGGCTCCGGCAAGGGCGCCGCCGCGCCCCGGGCTGCCGCGCCGTCGTTCGCTGCCTCCGCCGTTGCGCCGACTCCTGCACCCGCTCCGGCACCCGCAGCCGCGCCCACGGCGACACCTCCACCGGCCACGACGCCGCCACCCGCGACGACGCCCGAAGCGTCCGTGCAGGAGCCCGCGGCGCCCGCAGCGCCCGAGCCGCCGGCGACTCCAGCCATGACCGTGCCGCCGGTGACGCCGCACTGGACTTCGGCGCCCGCGCTCGTCGGGACCGCGCCCCCGGCGGGCAGCGTGTCGCCTCTCGACGAGAACGCGCCCCCGGCGCGGCAGGTCGAACTTGCGCGCGCCTACCTCGACCTCGGCGACGAACCGGCCGCCCGCGCGCTGTTGCGCGAAGCCATGGACGGCCGCGATCCGGTCGCGCGCGAGATCGCGACGCGGATGCTGCGGGAACTCGGGTGACCGAAGCGCCGACGGCATCGCAGGAACGTTGAACGTGCGCTACGCGCTGGGCCTGGAATACGACGGCGGCGGGTTTTCCGGCTGGCAGCGGCTGGACCGCCCGGACGGGCACGTGCGCCGCGCGGAAGCGACGGTGCAGGCCGCCGTCGAGACGGCGCTTTCCTCCGTCGCCGGCCACCGCGTCGATACCGTTTGCGCCGGCCGCACGGATGCCGGCGTGCACGCCGCCTGCCAGGTCGTGCATTTCGACAGCGACGCGGCGCGCGAGCCGCGCAGCTGGATCCTCGGCACCACCTCGCGGCTGCCACCGGAATGCAGCGTGCTGTGGTGCGTGCCGGTGGCCCCGGAGTTCCACGCGCGCTTCAGCGCGCGCGCCCGTCGTTACCGCTACCGGATACTCAACCGCGCGGTCAGGCCGGCGCTGCAGCGCCAGTACCTCTCGTGGGAGCGCCGCCCGCTCGATGCGGACGCAATGCACCGCGCCGCGCAGGCCCTCGTCGGGGAGCACGATTTCTCGGCGTTCCGCACCGTGCACTGCCAGGCCCCGCACGCGCGCCGCGAGCTGCAGCGCATCGCGGTGCGCCGCCACGGCGACATCGTCGACGTGGAGGTGCAGGCGAACGCGTTCCTGCACCACATGGTCCGGAACATCGTCGGCAGCCTGTTGCCGGTCGGCCGGGGCGATGCCGCCGAAGGCTGGGTCGCGGAGCTGCTGGCCGGTCGCGACCGGACCCTGGCCGGGCCCACGGCTCCCCCCGCCGGCCTCGTATTCACCGGGCCGCTGTACCCGGCGTGCTGGAATCTTCCCGTGGCGGTGAGCCTGCCAGGGGCCATGGACAAGGAGGCCGCATGATTCCCATCCAGGAACGACGCACGCTGTTCCGCACCCGCATCAAGTTCTGCGGGATGACCCGCTCCGGCGACGTCCGCCTGGCGAGCGAACTGGGCGTGGACGCGGTCGGCTTCGTGTTCGCGGCCGCCAGCCCGCGGCGCGTGCACCCGCAGCAGGCGCGGATGATGCGCCAGGCGCTGGGCCCGCTGGTCGACGCGGTCGCGCTGTTCATGGACAGCGACGTGGAGGAGGTCCGCGAGGCGGTGCGCCTGGTGCGGCCGACCCTGCTGCAGTTCCACGGCAGCGAGGACGACGCGTTCTGCCGCAGCTTCGGCGTGCCCTACGTCAAGGCGGTCGCGATGGGCGGCGAAGTCCCGACCGCGGCCATGCTGCGCTCCCGTTATCCGGGCGCGGTCGGCTTCCTGTTCGATGCGAACGCCCCGGGCGCGCCCGGCGGCAGCGGGGCGCGTTTCGACTGGGCGAAGGTGCCCGCCGACCTGCAGTCGCCCGTGCTGCTGGCCGGCGGCCTCGATCCCGGCAACGTGTTCGAGGCGGTGACCACCGTCCTGCCCTGGGGCGTCGACGTGTCCAGCGGCATCGAGTCGGAGCCGGGCATCAAGGACGGCGAGCGGATGCGGCGCTTCGTGGAGGAGGTGCGGCGCGCCGACTGCCACGTGGAGCACGCGGGGAGCTAGTTTCCCCTACACTGGCCGGCCCGAGTGCCGGATGCCGGCGCAAGCCGCCACCCGCCGTCCGATGAACCTGCCTTCCGCTTCCGTTCCCGCGCCTGCTTCCGCAGTCGCCGATCCCGCCGCAGATCCGCATGCCGTGGACGCCATGCCGGACGCCTCCGGGCACTTCGGCCGCCACGGCGGCCGCTATGTCGCCGAGACCCTGGTCGAGCCCCTGCGGGAACTGGCGGCCGCGTACGACGAGGCGCGCGCCGATCCGGCGTTCATCGCGGCCTTCGAGGACGACCTGGCGCACTACGTCGGCCGCCCGAGCCCGATCTATTTCGCGCGGCGCCTGAGCGCCGAGGTCGGAGGCGCGCGCATCCTGCTCAAGCGCGAGGACCTGAACCACACCGGCGCGCACAAGATCAACAACACCATCGGCCAGGCGCTGCTCGCCAGCCGGATGGGCAAGACCCGCATCATCGCCGAGACCGGCGCCGGCCAGCACGGCGTCGCGACGGCCACCGTCGCCGCGCGGCTCGGCCTGGAGTGCGTGGTGTACATGGGCGCGACGGACATCGCGCGGCAGCGCCCGAACGTCGAGCGCATGCACATGCTCGGCGCGACGGTGGTGCCGGTCGAAGCGGGTTCCGCCACGCTGAAGGACGCGCTGAACGAGGCGATGCGCGACTGGGTCGCGAACGTCGCCGACACCTTCTACATCATCGGCACCGTCGCCGGGCCCGATCCCTATCCGCGCATGGTCCGCGACTTCAACGCGGTCGTCGGGCGCGAGGCGCGCGCGCAGATGCTGGCCGAGTACCAGCGCCTGCCGGATGCGGTCGTCGCCTGCGTCGGCGGCGGCAGCAACGCGATCGGCATCTTCCACGCCTTCCTCGGCGACACCGGGGTGCGCCTGGTCGGCGCCGAGGCGGCGGGCGAGGGCATCGCCAGCGGCCGCCACGCGGCCTCGCTGTCGGCGGGCCGCGTCGGCGTGCTGCACGGCAACCGCACCTACGTGCTGTGCGACGACGACGGCCAGGTGACCGAGACGCACTCCGTCTCCGCCGGGCTCGATTACCCCGGCGTCGGCCCGGAGCACGCGTGGCTGAAGGACACCGGCCGCGCCGAGTACGTCGGCGTCACCGACGACGAAGCGCTCGCCGCGTTCCACCGGCTAACGCGCACCGAGGGCATCCTGCCCGCGCTCGAATCCAGCCATGCGCTCGCCCGCGCGATCGACCTCGCCGCGGGCATGCCGCGCGATGCGATCGTGCTGTGCAACCTCTCGGGTCGCGGCGACAAGGACCTGCACACCGTCGCGGCCCGGCGCGATCCCCACCCAGGCATTTCCCAGTAGAGGCCAATCCATGAGCAACGAGACCCAGGACGCGGCGCAGCGCGCGTCGGAACAGCATCCGCAGATCGACCCGGCGTTCTTCACCTGCGTCAACGAGCAGCTGGAGCTCGCCAACAACCAGGCGAACCGCGGCCACGGCCTGCGCCGCATCAGCCTGGCGAGCCTGCACGCCGCCGCGCGCTTCAACGCGCACGCCTTCATCGACGAGATGCAGGACAAGGCCGCGGGCCAGCGCCCGATGTTCCTCGACTACATGACGGACCTGTACCGCAAGCTGCTGAACGACCAGCTCGACGTCCTCGGCGCCGTGCGCGGCATCGACGTCGGCGAATCCGAGCTCGCCGAGGAGTACAAGGCCGCCGGCTACGTGCCGGGCAAGGGCTTCACGGGCGCCGGCCAGCAGGAATGAGCCGGCTGCAGGCCCGCTTCGACGCCCTGCGGGCCGCGGGGCGCAAGGCGCTGGTCCCGTTCGTCACCGCCGGCGACCCGTCGCTGGAGGCGACCGTGCCGGTCCTGCATGCGCTGGTCGCGGCGGGCGCGGACCTGCTGGAAGTCGGCGTGCCGTTCTCGGACCCGATGGCCGACGGCGCGGTGATCCAGCGCAGCTCCGAGCGCGCGCTCGCGCGCGGCGTCGGGCTCGCGCGCGTGCTGGAATTCGTGCGCGAATTCCGGCGCACGGACGATGCGACGCCGGTGGTGCTGATGGGCTACCTCAATCCGGTCGAGGTGCGCGGGCCCGACGCCTTCGCGCGGGATGCCGCGGCGGCCGGCGTCGACGGCGTGCTGCTCGTCGACCTGCCGGTGGAAGAGGCGGGCGCCTACCGCGACGCCTTCGACGCGGCCGGGCTCGCGCTCGTCCCGCTGGCGGCGCCGACGACCTCCGAAGCGCGGCTCGCCGACGTGCGCGGCCATGCCCGCGGCTACCTCTACTACGTGAACCTCGCCGGCGTCACCGGCGCGGCCGCGCTCGATGCGGCGGCGGTGGGGCGCCGCCTCGACGCGCTCCGCGGCTCGGCCGGCGTGCCGGTACTGGCCGGGTTCGGCATCCGCGACGCCGCCGATGCCGCGGCGGTGGGCGCGCACGCCGACGGCATCGTGGTCGGCAGCGCCCTGGTCTCGGCGCTGGCCGAAGCGGTGGGCCCGGCCGATGCCGCGGCCCGTGCCGGCGCGTTCCTGGCCCCGCTGCGGGCCGCGCTCGACGCCGCCTGAGGCCCGGCGGCGTGGCGGCTGCGCCGCCGCGCGGATTACACTGGCCGGTCTCCGCACCATGGACGTGAACGCCTCCGCATGAGCTGGCTCAAGAAACTGATGCCCGCGAGCATCCGCACCGAGCCGGCGACCGGCCGCAAGCGCAGCGTGCCCGAGGGCCTGTGGGAGAAGTGCGACAAGTGCGGCACGGTGCTGTACCGGCCCGAGCTCGAGGAAAACCTCGAGGTCTGCCCGAAGTGCGGCCACCACATGCCAATCCGCGCCCGTGCGCGCCTCGCCGCGTTCCTGGATGCCGGCAGCGGGCAGGAGATCGGCGCCGCGCTCGGCCCGACCGACGTGCTGAAGTTCAGGGACCAGAAGAAGTACGCCGACCGCATCAAGGCCGCGCAGAAGTCCAGCGGCGAGCGCGATGCCCTGGTCGCGCTGCAGGGCACGCTGGCCGGGCGGCCGGTCGTGGCCTGCGCGTTCGACTTCGCCTTCATGGGGGGCTCGATGGGCTCGGTGGTCGGCGAGCGCTTCGCCCTCGCGGCCGAGCGCGCGCTGCAGATCGGCGCGCCGCTGGTGTGCTTCTCCGCCACCGGCGGCGCGCGCATGCAGGAAAGCCTGTTCTCGCTGATGCAGATGGCCAAGACCTCGGCCGCGCTGGGCCGGCTGCGCGCGGCGGGCCTGCCGTACATCTCGGTGATGACGCACCCGACCACCGGCGGCGTCTCCGCGTCGCTGGCGATGCTGGGCGACATCAACATGGCCGAGCCCGAGGCGCTGATCGGCTTCGCCGGCCCGCGCGTGATCGAGCAGACGGTGCGCGAGACGCTGCCGGAGGGCTTCCAGCGCTCCGAGTTCCTGCTCGAGCACGGCGCCATCGACCAGATCTGCGACCGGCGCGAACTGCGCGAGCGCATCGCGCACCTGCTCGCGATGCTGATGCGCCAGCCCTCGCCCGAGGAAGCCCTGGGCACCGCGTCGTGAGCGCGCCGCGATGAGCCGCCGCCACTTCGGCACCGACGGCATCCGCGGCCGGGTAGGCGAGGGCGCGATCTCGGCCGACTTCGTGCTGCGCCTGGGCAACGCCTACGGCTTCGCGCTGCCGCGCAACGCCTGGCGCAAGCCGGTGGTGATCATCGGCAAGGACACGCGCATCTCGAACTACATGTTCGAGGCGGCGCTGGAAGCCGGGCTGGTCGCCGCCGGCGTGGACGTGCAGCTGATGGGGCCGATGCCGACGCCCGCGGTCGCGCACCTGACCCGCTCGATGCGCGCCGACGGCGGCATCGTGATCTCGGCCTCGCACAACCCGCACTACGACAACGGCATCAAGTTCTTCTCCGCCCAGGGCGAGAAGCTCGACGACGCGACCGAGCTCGCGATCGAGGCGGCGCTCGAGCATCCGTTCCGCACGGTCGCGTCCGAGGAGCTCGGCAAGGCCGTGCGCACCCGCGACGCGATCGGCCGCTACGTCGAGCACTGCAAGAACTCGGTGCCGCGCGGCTTCGACCTCGGCGGCATGCGCATCGTGGTGGACTGCGCCAACGGCGCGACCTACCAGCTCGGCCCGCTGGTGCTGCGCGAGCTCGGCGCGCGCGTCGAAGCGATCGGCGTCGATCCCAACGGCACCAACATCAACGACGGCGTGGGCTCCACCCATCCGGAGCATCTCGCCGCGCGCGTGCTCGCCAGCGGCGCCGACCTGGGCATCGCCTTCGACGGCGACGGCGACCGCGTGCTGTTCGTGGACCGCAACGGCGCGGTACGCGACGGCGACGACCTGATCTGGCTGCTGGCGAACGACTGGCAAGCCAGCGGCCGCCTCCACGGCCCGGTCGTCGGCACGCTGATGAGCAACTTCGGCCTCGAGCGCGCGCTCGGCGAGCGCGGCATCGGCTTCGTCCGCGCCAAGGTCGGCGATCGCTACGTCCACCAGGGCCTGCTGCAGCACGACGGCGTGCTCGGCGGCGAGGCCTCCGGCCACCTGCTGTGCCTCGACCGCGCGAACACGGGCGACGGCATCGTCAGCGCGCTGCAGGTGCTCGAGGTGCTGCATCGCACCGGCAAGCCGCTGCACGAGGCGGTGGCGGGCATGCAGCGCGTCCCGCAGAAGACCGTCAACGTGCGCTGCACCCCGGGCCGGGCGCCGGCCGAAGCGCCGACGGTGCTCGAGGCACTCGCCGCCGCGCAGCGCGCGGTCGCCGGCCGCGGCCGCGCCTTCCTTCGTCCCTCCGGCACGGAGCCGGTGGTGCGCGTCACCGTCGAGGCCGACGACGACGCGCTGGTGCAATCCACCCTGGACGCGCTCGCCGGAGCGGTGCGCGCGGCCGCAGAATCCTGAGCGAACGCCATGAGCAGCACCGCGGTTCCCGCGTCCCACGTCCCGACCCTCGACATCCGCCGCTTCACCGCGCCGTCCAGCGCCGCCGACCGCGAGGCCTTCGTCGCCGAGCTGGGCGCGGCCTACCGCGAATGGGGCTTCGCCGGCATCCGCAACCACGGCATCCCGCAGTCGCTGATCGACGGTGCGTACGAGGCGTTCAAGCGCTTCTTCGCGCTGCCGGACGAGACCAAGCGCCGGTACCACGTGCCCGGCGGCGGCGGCGCGCGCGGCTACACGCCGTTCATGGTCGAGACCGCGAAGGACTCGCGCTATCCCGACCTCAAGGAATTCTGGCACGTCGGCCGCGAGATCCCGCGCGAGTCGAAGTACGCCGCGGACATGCCGCCCAACCTGTGGCCGTCCGAGGTGCCGGAGATGCGCG
>JBDZUW010000096.1:0-8032 GCA_040255375.1 Luteimonas sp.
GTGTTGTTGACGTGGTCGTCGCCGCGCACCACGTCGGTGATGCGCATGTCGATGTCGTCCACGACCACGGCGAAGTTGTAGGTGGCGTAGCCGTCGCTGCGGAAGATCACCAGGTCGTCGAGCTCGCTGTTGGCGATCTCGATGCGGCCCTTCACCTTGTCGTCCCACGCGACCGTGCCTTCCAGCGGGTTGCGGAAGCGGATCACGCGGTTCGGATCGTCGCGGAAGCCTGCGTTCGCGTCGCGATAGGCGCCGTTGTAGCGGGGTTTCTCGTTCGCCGCCATCGCCTGCTCGCGCATGGCTTCGAGCTCTTCCTTCGTCTCGTAGGCGTAGTACGCGTGACCGGCGGCGACGAGCTGCTCGGCGACCTCCCTGTAGCGATCCAGGCGGTGCGTCTGGTAGATGGGGCCCTCGTCGTAATCGAGGCCGAGCCAGTCCATCGCCTCCAGGATCGCGTCGATCGCGGCCTGGGTGCTGCGCTCGCGGTCGGTGTCCTCGATGCGCAGGATGAACTGCCCGCCGCGGCGCCGCGCCTCCAGCCAGCAGTACAGCGCGGTGCGCGCGCCGCCGATGTGCAGGTATCCGGTGGGGCTGGGGGCGAAGCGGGTGCGGCAGGGCGAGGTCTGTGACATCCGTCGATTTTACCCCGACCCACGCCGATACAATGGGCCATGACCACGCTGTTCGTCTCCGACCTGCACCTGGACCCCGAGCGGCCGGCGATCACCGCGCTGTTCGGGCGCTTCCTGGACGAGGAGGCGCGGGGCGCGGACGCGCTGTACATCCTCGGCGACCTGTTCGAGGCCTGGGTCGGCGACGACGATCCGTCCGAGGCAGGCGCCTTCGTCGCGGCGAAGCTGCGCGCGCTGCGCGATGCCGGCGTGCCGGTGCGCTTCATCCGCGGCAACCGCGACTTCCTGCTCGGCGATGCGTACGCGCGCCGCGCCGGCATGGAGATCCTGCCCGATCCCGCCGTCGTGATGCTGTACGGCAAGCCGGCGCTGCTGATGCACGGCGACCTGCTGTGCAGCGACGACACCGCCTACCAGGCGTTCCGCGCGCAGACGCGCGACCCGCGCTGGCAGGCGCAGTTCCTGGCCCAGCCGCTGGCCGCGCGCCTCGCGTTCGCGCAGCAGGCGCGCGCGGCGAGCAAGGCGCACCAGTCCGGCCTGCAGGCGCAGGGCGCGATGGAGGCGATCACCGACGCCGCGCCGGCGACCGTGGCCGAAACGTTCGCGCGCTACGGCATCGATCGCATCATCCACGGCCACACCCATCGCCCGAAGGTGCACGAGGAGCGCGGAGGCACGCGCATCGTGCTCGGCGACTGGTACGAGCAGGGCTCGGTGCTTCGCGTCGACCCCGGTTCCGCCAGGCTCGAAGCCCTGTGACCGGCCGCCCGGCCGTCTTCCTCGCGCTGATGCTGGCGGCGTTCGCCGCATTCGCCGCCTCGCGCTTCGACATCGCGCACGAATTCGGTCGCGCGGGCAGCGGGGACGGCCCCCTGGACAACCCGTGGCGGCTCGCGGTGGATCCGCGCAACGGCGACATCGCCGTTGCCGATACCGCCAGGCACCGGGTGGTGGTCTTCGCACGGAGCGGGCGCTTCGAGACCAGCTTCGGTGGCCGCGGCGTCGCCGAAGGCGCCCTGCAGTCGCCGTGCGCGATCGCGTTCCTGCCCGACGGGCGCGGGATCCTGGTGTCCGATACCGACAACGACCGCATCCAGTTGTTCGACCGTTCCGGGCGCTTCATCCGCACCTTCGCGCCGGCCGGGGAAAGCGCGGGGCGCTTGTCGAGGCCGACCGGCCTCGCCGTGGCATCCAATGGCGACGTCTACGTCGCGGACTCGGGGAACAACCGGATCCAGGTCTACGCGCCGACGGGTTCGCACATCGCCGCGTTCGGCACCCGGGGCTCGGCAGCGGGCCAGTTCTCGGTGCCGTACGACGTGGCGATCGCCCGCGACGGCCGCACGCTCGCGGTGGCCGATTACGGCAACCATCGCGTGCAGCTGTTCGACATGGGTGGCCGGTTCCTGCGTGCGATCGGCGGGTTCGGCACGGCCCCGGGGAAGTTCTGGGGCGCCTCGGGCGTGGCCTTCGCCCGCGACGGCACGCTGCTCGTGGCCGATGCGGCGAACCGGCGCGTCCAGTGGTTCGACCTGCAGGGTGGCGAGAGCGGCGCATTCGGCCGCGGGGGCGACGCCCCCGGCGAGTTCGTGCAGCCGCACGCCGTGACCGCGGACTGGAACCACGGGACGGTGTACGTTTCCGACTTCTACCTGAACCGGGTCCAGGCGTTCCTCGATGCGCGGTTCGCCCCGCCGCCCGTCGCGCCGGGAGGCGAGGCCGCGCCATTGCTGGCCATCGGCGCCGGCATCTGCCTGGTCGTCGCGTGCGGCCTCCTCTGGATGCTCCGGCGCCGCGGAACGAATCCCCTGGCGGTGGCCCGCGCAATCGGCGCCGCGCTCCGTCGGCGCTGGCGGCAACGACCGGTCGTGTCCGCCGAATGGCTCTTGCTGGCCGCATCCCTCCTCGTCGCGGCGCTGCTGAACCGCACGCTCTGGAACGCCGCAGCGGAGACGCCGACAGGAGAAGCCGTCTTCGCCGGTGCATGGCTGGCGCCGGCAATCCTGCTGCTGGCGGCCGGGCAATTCCTCGTCATCGCCTGTCTCGTGCCCCGCGCGCTGGCAAGGCCCGCGATCGTGCTGCTGGTCTCGCTCGCGGCCGCGCTCGACTTCTACATGCGTCGCTATCACATCTACCTGGACGTGACGATGATGCAGAACGTCCTCGGCACCAATCCAGCGGAGGCCCGGCAGCAACTGACCGGCAGTGCGCTTGCCCGGATCTGCCTTTGGGCCGCCGGTTCGACGCTGGTGGTGTCCTGCGTGCGCTTGCGGCGGGATCCGCTCCGCACGGCGCTCGTGCGGCGCGGACGCTACGTGCTGGCCGCGGCGATCGTGGCGATCGCTTGCCTGGGCATCGCCCAGGGCCGCGTGAAGCGCCTGGCCGGCCAGATGCCGGAGGCGCTGCTGCTGGCGAATCCCGCGAGCGCCCTCGCCAACCTGCCACGCGCGTATTTCAGCGGGGCGCTCCCCGCCGGCGGGTCACGGGTCCCGGTCGGGATCGATGCCACGATGCGCCCGGTGCACGGCCCGCCCCGGCTCCTGGTCCTGGTCGTCGGGGAGTCCACCCGCGGCGACAACTGGGGCCTCAACGGCTACGCGCGCGACACCACGCCGGAATTGCGGCGTGCCGGCGTCGTCAACTTCCCGCACGTCACGAGTTGCGGCTCGAACACGCTCACTTCCGTGCCATGCATGTTCTCGCCGTGGGGCCGGAGGGGCTACGACGCCGAGCGCATCCAGCGCAGCGAAGGCCTGCTGGACGTCCTTTCGCGGGCCGGCTACCGGGTCGAGTGGATCGAGAACTCGGCAGCCTGTCTCGGCGTCTGCCGCGGCGTGCCCACCACGACGGTTTCGGCCGACGGCACGCCCGGCGGATGCAAGCCGAACAGCTGCCTCGATGGCGGGCTCGTCGATGCGCTGGCGCAGGCGCTCCGGGAGCCCGTGCCGGCCGGCAGCGCGGATTCCGCTGGCGCCGGTCCCGGCCGGGTGATCGTGCTGCACATGGCGGGCAGCCATGGCCCGGGCTACCACCGCAGGTATCCCGGGACGTTCGCCCGCTTCCAGCCCGAGTGCGTCAGCGACGACGTCGCCGGTTGCGACGATCGCGCGATCGTCAACAGTTACGACAATTCCGTCCTTTACACGGATCACGTGCTGGCGCAGGTCATCGACCTGCTGCGGGGGCAGCCTGCCTACGCCAGCGCCATGCTCTTCACCTCGGACCATGGCGAGTCCCTCGGCGAGAACGGCATCTACATGCACGGGACGCCCTACCCGATCGCTCCGCGGCAACAGCTCCATGTCCCGATGGTGTTCTGGGCGTCGCCGGGATTCGCGCGCCAGCGGGGCATGGACCTGCGCTGCGTCGCGGACCGCGCCAAGCGTCCGACCAGCCACGACAGCCTGTTCCATTCCGTCCTGGACCTGCTGCAGGTGGAAACCTCGCTGCTGGACCGCAGCGTCGACTGGCTCGATGGTTGCACCGGCGAGGATGACGGGGCTGGACCGCCGCGTCAGCGCGGCTCCGCGCAACCCTTGTAGGTCACGCCGTCGTAGATGAAGGTGGATGCGTACCGGAAGGTGCGGTCGGACATGCCGTCACTGCATTCGCCTGGCGTGATGCCGAAGTGGAAGTCGCCGCGCGGGCCCTTGCCGAGGATGACGGTGCCGACCAGCGACGGCACGCGGCGGCCGAGCAGCGTGACGCCGCGCTGGTCATCGGGGGTCATGAACACCAGCGTGGTGCCGCGCGCTTCCACGCTCCAGAACGGTTCGTTGCCGAACGCGTGCCAGGACGTGCCCGGTGCGGGATTCCGGGGGCCCCGGGGGTCGTCGGGCGCCGGTTCGCCGACGCGGATGCCTTGGGGCGCCTCGCTCCTGCCGGACGGAGGCGGCGTGCGCTGCGCCGCATCCCCGGCACCGGACGTTTCCGGAGCGGGCCCGGGACCCGCCGTGGCATCGGGCGGCGCGACCCCGCCAGGCCGGGCGCAGCCGGCGGCCAGCAACAGCAGCATCGGGACCAGGCGGTGGGCGGTCATGGCGGGCTCCGCTGAGGCGTCTCGCGACGATAGGGACGATGGTGTCAGGAAGCGGTGAGCGCCGCGGCTTCGAGCTCCGCCAGTTCTTCCGCATCGAATCCCGCGGCCAGGCGCGCGTCCACGTTGAACGGGCCGTGCAGCACCCCGCCCGCGTACTCGCGAAGCAGTTCGCGGAAGCGCGTGGCCGGGTCCACGCCGGCGCGCGCGCAGTGCCAGCGGTACCAGCGCGAGCCGGCGGCGACGTGCGCCACTTCCTCGCGCAGGATCACCTCGAGGATCGCCGCGGTGGCCTCGTCGCCGAGCTGCCGCAGCTTCGCGATCATGCCCGGCGTCACGTCCAGCCCGCGCGCTTCGAGCACGCGCGGCACCAGCGCCATCCGCGCGAGACCGTCGTGGGCAGTCTTCTCCGCCATCTCCCACAGGCCGTTGTGCGCATCGAAATCGCCGTAGTCGCGCCCGTGCTCCAGGAGCCGTGCGCGCAGCAGCGCGAAGTGGCGCGCTTCGTCGGCAGCGACGCCGACCCAGTCCGCGTAGTACTCCATCGGCATGCCGCGGAAGCGGTACACCGCGTCCCAGGCCAGGTCGATCGCGTTGAACTCGATGTGGGCGACGGCATGGATGAAGGCGGTGCGCCCTTCCTCGCTGCCGAAGCCGCGGCGCGGCAGGTCGCGCGGGTGCACGAGGCGCGGGCGCGCCGGGCGGCCGGGCATCGCGATCGCCCGCGGCGGCGGCGCGGCGGCGGGGATATCGAGCGCGCCGGCCGCGAAGGCATCGGCCGCGGCGAACGTCGCTTCGAGCTTGGCCTCCGGCGCCGCCGCGTCGAGGCAGGCGCGCGCGGCATCGAAGAGCGATGCGACGCGCCGTTCGTGCACCGCGAGCGGCCCCATCGCGGCGCCGTCAGGACGCGCGGCGCGACTTCTTGGCGTCGTCGGAGCGCAGCTGGCGGATGCGCTCGAAATAGCCCGGCTCCACGCCGGTGACGTAGTCGCCGTCGAAGCACGAAGAATCGAAGTCGGTCACCTTGCGCTTGGGTCCGGACACCGCCTCCTCGAGGTCGGCGAGGTCCTGGTAGATGAGCCAGTCGCAGCCGAGCAGCGCCTGCACCTCGTCGTCCGTGCGGCCGTGCGCGACCAGCTCCTCCGCCGACGGCATGTCGATGCCGTAGATGTTCGGGAAGCGCACCGGCGGCGCCGCCGAGGCCAGGTAGACCTTGCGCGCGCCGGCGTCGCGGGCCATCTGCACGATCTGCTTCGACGTGGTGCCGCGCACGATCGAATCGTCGACCAGCAGCACCACCCGGTCCCTGAACTCCAGCGGGATGGTGTTGAGCTTGCGGCGCACCGACTTCGCGCGCTCGCCCTGCCCCGGCATGATGAAGGTGCGGCCGACGTAGCGGTTCTTGACGAAGCCCTCGCGGTACTTCACGCCGAGCACGTTGGCGATCTCCATCGCCGAATCGCGCGAGGTGTCGGGGATCGGGATCACCACGTCGATGTCGTGGTCCGGTCGCAGGCGCTGGATCTTCTCGCCGAGCTTCACGCCCATGCGCATCCGCGCCTTGTGCACGGAGATGTCGTCCATCATCGAGTCCGGGCGCGCGAAGTACACGAACTCGAAGATGCAGGGCGCATGCTTCTGCGGCTCGGCGCACTGGCGCGCGTGCAGCTCGCCGCGCGCGGTGACGACCACCGCCTCGCCGGGCGCGACGTCGCGCAGGCGTTCGAAGCCGAGGATGTCCAGCGCGACCGACTCGGACGCGATCGCGTATTCGTCGCCGCCGGCGCCCCTGCGCACGCCGAGCACGAGCGGCCGGATGCCGTTGGGGTCGCGGAACGCGACCAGGCCGAGGCCGAGCACCACGGTGACCACCGCATAGCCGCCGCGCGCGCGCCGGTTCACGCCTTCCACCGCCCGGAACGCGGCTTCCGGCGTGAGCGCCTTCTGCGTGTCGAGCTCGTGCGCGAACACGTTCAGCAGCACTTCCGAATCCGACTCCGTGTTGACGTTGCGGCGGTCCTGCTCGAACACCTCGCGGCGCAGCGCGTCGGTGTTGACCAGGTTGCCGTTGTGCGCCAGCGCGATGCCGTAGGGCGAGTTCACGTAGAAGGGCTGCGCCTCGTCGTTGCCCTCGGAGCCCGCGGTCGGGTAGCGGCAGTGCGCGACGCCGACCCGGCCATCGAGCAGCCGGATCGCCTTCGCGTCGAACACGTCGCGGACCAGGCCGTTGCCCTTGTGCACGCGCAGGTGCGCGCCGTCCGCGGTGGCGATGCCCGCGGCGTCCTGCCCGCGGTGCTGCAGCACGGTCAGCCCGTCGTAGAGCTGGGCCGCGACGTCCTGGTTGGCGACGATGCCGATGATGCCGCACATGCTGTGGACTCCGTGGGCCCGTCAGGCGCCCGGTTGCGGCAACGCCATGGCGTCGCCGGGAACGATGGAATGGTTGCGCGAAGGCCCGAAATCAACCTGCCGCGCGGCCCACGGCGGGAGCAGGCCGCGCAACAGCTGCGCACCGGGCAACAGGACCGGCACCACCTGCGACTCGCGCCAGCCCGGCTCGCGCGGCATCGCGGTGAAGCCCATCAGCAGCACCAGCAGGCAGGCGACGAATCCGCCGCGCACCGCGCCGAGCGCGAGGCCGAGCGCGCGGTCCACGCCGGACAACCCGACCGCGTGCACCAGCTTGCGCACGAGCCAGCCGACGACGCCCACGACGAGCAGCACCAGCAGGAAGCTCAGGCCGTAACCGGCGAACAGCTGGCCGGTGCTCGGCGTACCGTGGCCGCCGGCGAGCAGCAGCGCGATGCGCGCGCCGAAATGGAACGAGGCCCAGCCCGCCAGCAGCCATGCGAGCAGCGACGCGAGCACGCCGATGAAGCCGCGCATGAGCCCGAACAGCATCGAGAGCCCGATCACCGCCAGCAGCACGAGGTCGGTGGCGGTCATCGCGGCCTCAGGGGTGCGGACGGACCGCGCCGGCGATGCCGAGCTTCGCCTGCGCCTGCGCCTGCAGGCGCTCGGCATCGGCGCGGGTCGCCACGGGGCCGAGGCGCACGCGGCTCAGCGTGCCCTTGTCGGTCGCGACGGATTCGACGAAGGCGCTGAAGCCTGCGGCGCGGGCCCGGTCGCGCAGCGCGGCGGCGTCCACGGGCTTGCTGAACGCGGCGAGCTGCACGGCGAAGCCGGTGTCGGCGACGGCAGGCTTCGGCGCGGCCGGCGCCTGTGCGGCCGGCTTCGCTGCCGCAGGTTTCGGCGCGGCGGCCGGCGCGGCCTGCGCCGGCGCGGCGGCGGGCTTCGGCGCATCGACGGTCGCCACCGGCGCGGCGGCCACCGGTGCGGCGGGCGGCGCGCTCCCGGCGGCGGG
>JBDZUW010000008.1:0-41410 GCA_040255375.1 Luteimonas sp.
TGATCCCCGACCTCAACCTGTTCGACAACTGCGACGTGCCGCTGCGCTACCGCGGCATGAACGGCGCCGAGCGCAAGCGCCGCATCGAGGAAGCCCTCGGCCAGGTCGGCCTGTCCTCGCGCATGAAGCACTACCCGGCGGAGCTGTCGGGCGGCCAGCAGCAGCGCGCCGCAATCGCCCGCGCGCTCGCCGGCAGTCCGCGCCTGCTGCTCGCCGACGAGCCCACGGGCAACCTCGACTCGCAGATGGCGCGCGGCGTGATGGAGCTGCTGGAGGACATCAACGCCAAGGGCACCACCATCGTCATGGTCACGCACGATCCCGAGCTGGCCGCGCGCGCGCAGCGCAACGTGCACATCGTCGACGGCATGGCCACCGACCTGAGCGTCGAGCCGGTGCTGGCGAAGATGGCGGCGGACGAGACGGCGCGGGCCTGAAGCCGATGTTCGGCTACTACCTCCACCTCGCCTGGCGCAGCCTCCGCCGCAACCGGCTGCTGACCGTGCTCATGGTCGTGTCGATCGCCGTGGGCATCGGCGCGAGCATGACCACGCTGACGGTGATGCGCTTGCTGGCGGGCGATCCGCTGCCCGGGAAAAGCGGAACGATCTTCTACCCGCAGGTGGATCCGAACCCGGAGCAGCGTTCGAGCGAGCCCTACGACATGCTCGACTACCGCAGCGCCATGGACCTGTGGTCGGCGCACCGCGCCGACCGCCAGGCCCTGGTGGTGGACAGCCAGGTCAAGATCCGCAAGGGCGCCGCCGGCCGGCCGGCCATGGGCGTGCTGCTGGCGACGACCTCGGACTTCTTCCCGATGTTCGACGTGCCGTTCGCGTACGGCAGCGGCTGGGGGGCGGAGGACGATGCGCGCCGCGCGCGCGTCGCGGTGATCTCGTCCGCGCTGAACGACCGCCTGTTCGGCGGGCGCGACAGCGTCGGGCAGACGCTGCGCCTGAACCAGGCCGACGTGCGCATCGTGGGCGTGCTCAAGCCGTGGCGTCCCTCCCCGCAGTTCTACACGGTCGCCGGCGGCCGTTTCGCCAACGGCAACACCGCCGGCTTCTACGCGACGCCGGAGGACGTCATGACGCCGCTCTCCAGCGCGCTGGAGTTCAACGACGGCAACTTCTCGCAGTTCACGTGCTGGAGCATGCCGCCGACGCCGGGCAGCCTCGTCAACTCGCCGTGCGTCTGGGTCCAGCTGTGGGTGCAGCTGTCCAGCCCGCAGAAGGTCACGGACTACCGGGCGTTCCTGCAGGCGTACGCCGCGGAGCAGGCGCGGTCCGGCCGCATCCGCCACCCGGAGAACACCCGCATGCCCAGCCTGATGGAGTGGCTGGACATCAACGGCGTCGTCCCGTCCGACGTGAAGCTGCAGGCCTGGCTGGCGTTCGCCTTCCTCCTCATCTGCGTGGTCAACGCGGTGGGCCTGCTGCTGGCGAAGTTCCTGCGCCGCAGCGGCGACATCGGCGTCCGGCGCGCGCTCGGCGCGACCCAGCGCGACATCTTCGCCCAGTGCCTGACCGAGGCGGCGGTGACCGGCCTGGCGGGCGGCGCGCTCGGCTGGCTGCTGACGCTGTTCGGCCTCTGGCTCGTGCGCCAGCAATCGGTCGAATACGCCGACCTGGCGCGGCTCGACCTGCCGATGTTCGCGCTGACCCTGGCGCTGGCCGTGGTCGCCAGCGTGCTGGCCGGCGTGGTGCCCGCGATGCGCGCGAGCCGGATCGTCCCGGCGATGCAACTCAAGACGCTCTAGGAGCCCCCATGGACATCGCCCCCATCGTCAGCTCGCTCCGCCGCCATCGCGTCGCCGCGGCCCTGGTCGTGGCCGAGATCGCGCTCGCCTGCGCCGTGCTCTGCAACGCGTTCTTCCTCATCGCCTCGCGGTTCGACCTGATGCGCATCGACAGCGGCGTCGACGAATCCTCGCTGGGCATCCTCCGGGTGCGTGGTTGCGGCGATTGCGATTCCGCCGAGCTCGGCGGGCGGATGCTGGCCGCGTTGCGGCAGATCCCCGGCGTGGAATCGGCGACGGCAGTGAACGCCGTGCCGTTCGGGCCGCGCGGCGGCGATGCCGGCCTGACGCTCACGCCGGATGCCGAGGGCAGGAGCGCCGTGGCGCACTTCTACGCGATCGGTCCCGGCGCCGCCGAAGCGATGAAGCTGCCGCTCGAAGCCGGCAGCGCGTTCCAGCCCGGCGACTTCCAGGACGCGCCCAACTTCCTGCCGGCCGACTCGCGCGTGTGGATCACCCGGTCCCTGGCGGACAACCTGTGGCCGGGCCAGGACCCGCTGGGCAAGGAGTTCTGGCTCGACACCATGCATTTCCGCGTCTCCGGCGTGCTGACCCACCTGGCGCGCCCCAATCCGGGGCGTCGCGGCGCGGATACGGCCGAGTGGTCGGTGGTCGTGCCGGTGTCGGAGCGCACCCTGTTCGGCACCTTCCTGCTGCGCGCCGACCCGCGCGACCTGCCGCGCATCCTCGCCCGGTCCCGCGACGTGGCCGCCGAGGTGGCGCCCGACCTCGTGGTCGACGACGAGGCCAGCCGCTCGCTCGCGGAACTGCGCCATCGCTTCTACCGCCAGGACCGCGCGATGTCCGCGATGCTGGCCGCCGTGGTCGCCGCGCTGCTGCTCGTCACCGCGCTCGGGATCATGGGCCTGGCCAGCTTCTGGGTGCAGCAGCGCACGCGCCAGATCGGCATCCGCCGTGCGCTCGGCGCCACGCGCGGCCAGATCCAGCGCTATTTCCAGCTCGAAAACCTGCTGCTCGCCAGCACCGGCATCGCCATCGGCATGGCGCTCGCGTACGGCGCCAACCGCGTGCTGATGCAGCACTACGAAATCGCCAGGCTTCCCGCGTACTACCTCCCGATCGGCGCCGTGCTGCTGTGGCTGGTCGGGCAGGCGTCGGTGCTGCCGCCCGCGCGCCGCGCGGCGGCGGTGCCGCCGGCGCTGGCGACGCGCAGCGCGTGACCTCTTCCCACCGTACGACCCACTGAAGGAAAGGACCATGTTCGCCTACTACTTCGACCTCGCATTGCGCAGCTTCCGGCGCAACAAGGTCCTGACCGCGCTGATGGTGCTGGCGATCGCGCTCGGCATCGGCGCGAGCATGACCACGCTCACCATCTTCCACGTGCTCAGCGGCGATCCGATCCCGCAGAAGAGCGACCGGCTGTTCCAGCCGCAGCTCGATCCGGCGACGATGCAGGGCTACACCGCGGGCGAGGAGCCCGAGGACCAGCTCACCCGCTACGACGCCGAGGAACTGCTGCGCCAGAAGCGCGGCCTGCGCCAGGCGATGATGACCGGCGGCAGCGTGGCCGTCGAGCCGCAGAAGTCCGGCCTGGATCCGTTCTACGTGGATGCGCGCTACACCAGCGCCGACTTCTTCCCGATGTTCGAGACCCCGTTCCTCTACGGCAACGGCTGGAGCGCCACCGAGGACCAGCGCCGCGACCGCGTCGTGGTCATCGCGAAGGAACTCAACGACAAGGTGTTCGGCGGCGCCAACAGCGTCGGCAAGACCATCCGCATGAACGGCGCGGAGATGCGCGTGGTCGGCGTGCTCGACAAGTGGCGGCCGGCGCCGAAGTTCTACGACGTCAATTCGAACCGCTTCGGCGAGCCCGAGCTGGCCTACATTCCGTTCTCGACCTCGCGCGACCTCAAGCTGGAGCGCAACGGCAGCATGAACTGCTGGGACAGCGGCAACACCAGCGACGACCCCGAGGGCGAGACCGGCGTCAACGCGCCCTGCACCTGGATCCAGTACTGGGTCGAGCTCGATTCGCCCGCCAAGGCCGCCGAGTACCAGCAGTACCTGCGCAACTACTCCGACCAGCAGCGCGCCAATGGACGCTACCAGCGCCCCACCAACGTTCGCCTGCGCAACGTGATGGAGTGGCTGTCGTACCGGCGGGTGGTGCCGGGGGACGTGCGCATGCAGGTCTGGCTCGCCTTCGGCTTCCTGCTGGTGTGCCTGCTGAACACGGTCGGCCTGCTGCTGGCGAAGTTCCTGCGCCGCTCCAGCGAAATCGGTGTTCGCCGCGCGCTCGGCGCCTCGCGCCGCGCGATCTTCGCGCAGTGCCTGGTCGAGGCCGGCACCGTGGGCCTGGCCGGCGGCATCCTCGGACTCGGCCTCGCGATGCTCGGGTTGTGGGCGATCCGCCAGCAGCCCACCGGCTTCTCCGACCTCCTGCAGCTCGACGTGCCGATGCTGGCCACGACGTTCGTGCTCGCCATCGCCGCCAGCGTGCTCGCCGGCATCGTGCCCGCCTGGCAGGCCTGCCAGGTCACGCCCGCCATGCAGCTCAAGTCGCAGTAACGCGCGCCCTCAACGGAGACATCCCATGGAACTGCGCCCCATCCTTTCCACGCTGCGCCGGCACAAGACCGCGTCCGCGCTCATCGTGCTCGAGATCGCGCTGAGCTGCGCGATCATCTGCAACGCCCTGTTCCTGATCACGAGCCGGCTGGAGCAGATGAAGCGCCCGACCGGCCAGGTCGAGAACGAGCTCGTCCGCATCCAGATCACCGGCATCGGTACCGACGAGAACGGCGCCGCCATGACCCGCAGCGACCTCGCGGTGCTGCGCGCGCTGCCCGGCGTGAAGTCGGCGAGCGTCACCAACCAGGTGATCTTCGGCGGCGGCTCGTGGAACAGCGGCGTGACCCTCACCCCCAAGCAGAACCAGTCCAACCTCAACGCCACCGTGTTCCTGGGCGACGAGAAGCTGCCCGAGACCATGGGCCTGAAGCTGGTGAAGGGCCGCTGGTTCAACGCCGACGAGATGCTCGACTGGGACGTGGTCAACGCGCCCGGCACCTCGGTGGGCATCCCCAGCGTGATCATCACCACCGACATGGCCGAGAAGCTGTGGCCGGGGCAGGAGCCGATCGGCAAGACGCTCTACAGCTGGGGCGACGATGGCGGCAGCCGCGTGGTCGGCGTGGTCGACAAGCTGGCGCGGCCCAACAACCAGGGCGGACCCACGGCCTACTACTACTCGATGATGCTCCCGATCGTCGTGCCGTACTCGCTGAGCGGCAACTACCTGGTGCGTACCGAGCCCGGCCGCCGCGCGGAAGTGCTCAAGGCCGCGGTGGAAGCGCTGCAGAAGAACGGACCGCGCCGTATCGTGCTGAACCAGCAGACGATGGAGGAGATGCGCGGCGACTTCTACCGCTCCGACCGCGCCATGGCCTGGATGCTGGTGATCGTGTGCGTCGCGCTGCTGGTGGTGACCGCGCTCGGCATCGTCGGCCTGGCCAGCTTCTGGGTGCAGCAGCGCACCAAGCAGATCGGCGTGCGCCGCGCGCTGGGCGCGACCCGCGCGCAGGTGCTGCGCTACTTCCAGACCGAGAACTTCATCCTCGCGACCGCGGGCATCGTCATCGGCATGCTGCTGGCCTTCGGGCTGAACCAGCTGATGATGTCGAAGGCGGAACTGCCGCGGCTGCCGGCGCTGTACCTGCCGGTCGGCGCGGTCGTGCTCTGGCTGCTCGGGCAGCTGTCGGTGCTCGGCCCGGCGCGGCGCGCCGCGGCCGTGCCGCCGGCGGTCGCGACCCGCAGCGTCTGAGCCCGGGAGCGCTGCGATGGACGATCCGCTGACCCTGCTGCTGGTGCTGCTGCTGGCGCCGTTCCTCGCGCTGGGACGCATCGGCGACCTGCTGCGCGCGGGCTGAGCGCGAAATCCCGGGCGAGCGCTGCACGGCGCCCGCCCGGGACGGTATAAGGACGCCATGCCCACGATCCTCGTCATCGACGACAACCCCGCGGTCGCGACCGCGCTGGAAACGCTGTTCTCCCTGCACGACATCGCCACCCGCGCGGCGACCACGCCGGAGGAGGGCCTGGCGATCCTCGGCCGCGAGCGCATCGACCTGGTGGTGCAGGACATGAACTTCCGCGCCGACACGACGTCGGGCGAGGAGGGCGCGGCGCTGTTCGCCCGCATCCGCGACGCGCACCCGGACCTGCCGGTGATCCTGCTCACCGCCTGGACGCACCTGGAGGCGGCGGTGGAGCTGGTGCGCGCCGGCGCCGCCGACTACCTGGCCAAGCCCTGGGACGACCGCAAGCTGCTGGCCACGGTCAACAACCTGCTGGAACTCGCCGAAACGCGGCGCGCGCTCGCCCAGGCGCAGGGCCGTGAGCAGCGCCGCCGCAACGCGCTCGAGCGCGACCTCGACCTGCGCGGCTTCGTCTTCGCCGACGCGGCGAGCGAGCGCGTACTCGCGCTGGCCGGCCAGGTCGCGCGCTCGGAGCTGCCGGTGCTGGTGACCGGCCCGAACGGCGCGGGCAAGGAGAAGATCGCCGAGATCCTGCACGCGAACTCCGCGGTGCGGAACGGCCCGTTCGTGGCACTCAACTGCGGCGCCATCCCCGCCGACCTCATCGAGGCCGAGCTGTTCGGCGCCGAGGCCGGCGCCTACACCGGCGCGTCGAAGTCGCGCGAGGGCAAGTTCGAGGCCGCCGACGGCGGCACGCTGTTCCTCGACGAGATCGGCACGCTGCCGCCGGCGGGGCAGGTGAAGCTGCTGCGCGTGCTCGAGACCGGCCGCTTCCAGCGCCTGGGCAGCAACCGCGAGCAGCAGGTCAAGGTGCGCGTGGTCAGCGCGACCAACGCCGACCTGCCGGCGCTGATCCGCGCGGGCCAGTTCCGCGAGGACCTCTACTACCGGCTCAACGCGATCGAGCTGCGGCTGCCGCCGCTCGCGGAGCGGCCGGACGACATCCTGCCGCTGGCGCGCCACTTCCTGCCCGAGGGCAAGCGGCTGTCGGAAGGCGCGGCGCGCGCGCTGCTCGCGCACCGCTGGCCCGGCAACGTGCGCGAACTGCGCAACACCCTGCAGCGCGCGGCGCTGCTGGCGCGCGGCGCGGAGATCGCGGTCGCGGACCTCGGGCTGCCCGAAACCGCGGCCGCGTCCACCCCGGGCGCGGTGGGCGATGCGCCCGGCGCCGATACGGGCGCGGGCGGCGCGGCCGAGCCCGACCGCGCGGCGATCGTCGAGGCGCTGGAGCGCAATGGCGGCGTGCTCGCGCAGGCGGCCGCCGACCTCGGCCTGTCCCGCCAGGCGCTGTACCGGCGCATGGAGCGCCACGGCATCACCCGCAACGGCGCCACGGGCGCGGACTGAGCACAGGCGACGCGCCCACATGTTGAAGCTGCGCCAGCGCATCCCGCTCAGCCTGCAGTTCACCGGGCTGGCGCTCGTGTACCTGGTCGCCGCGGCCGCGCTCGCAGCGGTGCTGACGCAGTGGCTGCGGCCGGTGTGGGCCGCGCTGCTGGCGGCGGGCGCGCTCGCGCCGCTGCTGGCCTACCACGTGCGCCGCGCGTTCGCGCCGATGCAGTCGCTGTTCCGCGCGCTGGCCGGCAGCGTGGCCAGCTACGAGGACGGCGACTTCGCGTTCGGCGTCCGCTGGGACGGCCGCGACGAGCTCGGCGAACTGGTCGCCAGCCACAACGCGCTCGGCGCCGTGCTGCGCGCGCAACGCGTGAGCCTGGTGCAGCGCGAGCTGCTGCTCGACACCATGGTGCAGAACACGCCCGTGGCGATGGTGCTGGTCGACCCGTCGCGGCGTGTGGTCCACGCCAACGTCGCCGCGCGCAAGCTGCTGGGCGACGGCCACAAGCTCGAGGGCCAGTCGTTCGACACGCTGCTGTCGCGCAGCCACGAAGCGCTGCGCGAAGCCTTCGAGCGCGGCGGCGACGGCATGTTCAGCGTGGGCGAGGCCGACGAGGAGGAGGTGTACCACCTCGCGCGCCGCCACTTCCGGCTCAACGGCCGCCGCCACGAGCTGGTGCTGCTGCGCCAGCTCACCGCCGAGCTGCGCCGGCAGGAAGTGCAGACCTGGAAGAAGGTGATCCGGGTGATCAGCCACGAGCTCAACAACTCGCTGGCGCCGATCGCCTCGCTGGCGCATTCGGGCGCGGAGCTGCTGCGCCGCGGCCAGCTCGAGCGCCTGCCCAACGCGCTGGCCACCATCGAGGAGCGCGCCCGCCACCTCGAAGGCTTCATCCGCGACTACGCGCACTTCGCCAAGCTGCCGTCGCCGCGCACCACGCCGGTGGCGTGGAAACCCTTCATCGCCCAGCTGCAGAGCCAGGTGCCGTTCGTGGCCGAGGGCGCCAACGACGACCGCATGGGCCGCTTCGACCCGGCGCAGCTGGAGCAGGCGCTGCTGAACCTGCTGAAGAACGCGCACGAATCCGGCTCGCCGCCCGGCGAGGTCAGGCTGGTCCTGCGCCGCGCCGGCGCCGGCTGGCGCATCGACGTGATGGACCGGGGCAGCGGCATGAACGAGGCCGTCCTGGCGAACGCGCTGCTGCCGTTCTATTCCACCAAGCGCCACGGCACGGGGCTCGGCCTTGCTTTGGCGCGTGAAATCGCAGAGGCGCATGGCGGCCGCATCTCGATGGTCAACCGCGACGGCGGCGGGCTGTGCGTGACGCTGGTGCTGCCCGACTGATCCGCTCGCGCGGTCAGAGCGCGCCCGACAGGATGCGTCGCAATGCATCCGCATCCATCGTGCCGCTGTAGAGCTTGCCGTCGACGATCATCGCGGGGACGCCCTCGATCCCGAGGCGATGCGCCAGCGCCATGTCGGCGTCCACGCCGCGCGCCGTGCGCGGGTCGCCGATGCAGGCGCGGAAGCTCGCCAGGTTGGCGATGCCCGCTTCGTGCGCCATCCGCGGGAAGTCGAGGCCCGGCGCGTCGAGGTCGCGCGCGAACAGCAGCGCATCGAAGCGGCGGCTACGGCCCTGTTGCGCGGCGCATCGCGACGCGACCGCCGCCCGATAGGCATGGGCATGGATCTTCGCCAGCGGAAGGTCGTAGCGGACAACGGCGACCCGGCCGCCCAGCGACGCCAGCGCGCCGCCGAGCTTCCGCTCCAGGTCTCGGCAGTACGGGCACTGGAAGTCGGAGAACAGCACGACGCGCGCCGTCGCGCCGGCGTCGCCCAGCGCGGGCGAACGCGCCGCGGCGAGCGATCGCCACCCGGCGACTTCGCGCGCGGGCGCCGGAGCCGTGCCCGGGAAGAACTCCCGGTGCACGGCCACCGTGGCCACGGCCAGCGCGCTTGCCGCCAGCAATGCGGTCAATGCATGGTCGAAGAAGGAGCGCGCGCCGCCCGTGGCCGTGGACATCATCGGCATTCGCAGCCGTCGTGGGTCGCCACGCATGCGCCGGAGCAATAGCACGTCTGGCCCAGGCCGCGGCAGATGTTGATGTTGCGGATCGCATGCGGAGCGGCGAGCGCGTTCCACGCCATGCCGAGCGCCACCACGAGGACGGAAACGCGGCGGATCGACTTCGCGTTCATCGTGCCTCCTCGAAGCAGCCGCAGCTCGTGGCATCGGCCCAGCACTTCCCGCCGCAATCGCAGCTGACCGTGCCGTCTCCGCTCGAGCAGTGCCCGCCCGACCGCAGCACGTGCGGGCGGGCCGCCATCGCCATGCCGGATCCCGCGAGCAGGACCGCCAGTGCCGCAAGGTTCAACAGTTTCCTCGACATCTTCCTCTCCTCCGGTTGGTCTCACGAAAAACGCAGGGCGTCCGCCGGCGCGATGGAAGCGGCACGGAACGCCGGGATGGACGCGGCGGCCGCGGCAGCCAGCCAGGTGGCGCCGAGCGCGGCCGCGAGATCGATCGCCGGCAGGACGCCCATGGCGTCATGCGCCGACAGCCAGCGGTTGGCGGCGATCGCCAGCACGGCGCCGGCCGCATTGCCGGCAGCGACGACGACGGCGTTCTCCGCGAGCAGGCCCAGGACGATCGCGCCGCGGCTGGCACCGAGCGCCCGGCGGATGCCGATCGCGCGCGTCCGCCTCCGGACCCAGAAGAAGGACAGCCCGAAGATGCCGATCGTGGTGACGGCCGCGAACGCGAGCGTCACGGCCGCGAGCAGGGCGACATCGGCGCGCGCCTTCGCGAAATGCGCGGCCCGATCGTCGGCCAGCGTGCCGGGGACATCCATGGATTGGCCGTGGAGCGCCGCCATCAGTCCTGCTGCCGCCCGCGCGACGCGGTGCGCATCCACGGGTCGCGCGCGCAGCAGGTAGACGCCGAGCTGCGGGTCGGGATTTCCGGGAACAAGCAGCGAGAACCCGTTCTCGTCACCGCGCGCATCGACCGACGGTTGCCCGCGGAGCAGGCGCTCGACGACGCCGACGATGCGGAACGCCGTCCCGTCGACATACACCGGAGCGCCGAGCGCGGCCCGGGCTTCGCCATGCAGGCGACGCGCCAGCGCATCCGCCACGATGGCGACACCGGCCGGTCCCTCGCCGTCCCGGGCGGCTTCGTCCGCGGTGAAGCCACGCCCCGCAACGAGCCTGAGACCGAGCGTCGCCAGCGCATCCCGCGAGGCGAAATATTCGCTGGCGGCGACGCCGCCGGAGCCGTCGGGGCCGCGCGCCGCCCGGACCGAGACATCGAGCCCGAACGGCACGCCGCCCAGTGCAGCGACATCCTGCACGCCCGGCAACGCCCGCAGCCGGGCCATATCCTCTGCCTGGATCGGCGCACCGCGCGTCGGCATCGGGAGCGCGACCAGCGCCGCTTCGTCCATGCCGCTCGGCAGCGTCATCGCCCCGATGTCGCCCGACAGCATGGCGCAGGTGTTCGCGCAGGCCGCGACCGCCAGCGCCACCTGCAACGCGAGCAGTGACGCGATCGGGCGGTGCCGGAGGATCGCCTGCAGCAGCGGCGGGCGCAGGTGCCGCGTCATGCGGCCCCCAGGTTCGCGCACGGCGCCACGCGGCAGGCGCGCCAGGCCGGGAAGGCGCCGGCCACCGCCGCGGCCAGCAGGGCCGCGCCGAGCGCCGCAACCAGCGTGCCCGGATGGAGCTGCGCCAGCGCCGCGTAGGCGTCCGGGCGCCGATGGACCAGCCATAAGCCCAGCGCCGCGAATCCGGTTCCCGCAGCGCCTCCGATCACGCCGAGCAATGCCGACTCGACGAGGAAGCGCTGCAACACCTGCCACCGCGTCGCGCCCATCGCCCGCCTGATGCCGACCTCCACGTCCCGCGACAGGAACCTCGACATGAGCAGGCCGGTCGTGTTGAGCAGGCAGACGCCGAAGAACGCGATCGCGAGACCGCACTGGACGAGGACCTCCCGCGGCACGACCTGGAGTTGCCGCAGACGGTCGCGCACCGACATCAGCGCCGGCGCGGCGACCCGGACATGCCGTCCCAGCGCGCGCTGCCGCGCCGCATAGGCATCGAGGAAGTCGCGGTAGCGCGCGACGGTGGCCGCCGGCAACCGGACCCAGTACTGGAGCGATGCGCACGCGTCGCCGGTCCTGCCGCCATCGCCCCAGCACGCCATGCTGCCGGTGAACGGAAGCGCCAGGTCTGCGGCCGCCTTCAGCGGAAGGAAGAATCCGTCCTCGCGGTAGGCCGCGTCGCCGCCGCTGCCGCCGTAGAAGAGGGGCAGCGGCCGCCAATCCGCGGCCACGCCGACGACGCGGAACGGATGGCCTTCGATCCGCACGTTCCGCCCGAGCGCATCGCCTTCGCCGAACAGCCGCCGCGCCAGCTTTTCCGACAGCACGACGACGCGCGCGTCGCCATGGTCTTCCGCGGGGCTCCAGCCGCTGCCGCGCCGGAACGGAACGCCGAACAGGCCGAAGAAACCCGCCGTCGCGTACCGGCCCTGGCTGGAGAACGAAGCGATCCCCTCGCCCAGGCGCGCCCTCCCGCCCGCCATGATGGCCTGCTGGTTCGCGATGCCGGCCTGCAGCAGGTTGTGCGCGTCGAGCCAGGTCATGCTGGCGGCGGGATCGAAGTCGCCGCCATGGGCGCCGGCGAAGCCGGCCGGGCTCGCATCGAGATGCGGATGGAACAGTTCCGCGCTCCGCGCGGGCAAGGGGTCGCGCGTCAGTTCCTGCAGCAGCACGCCCATCGTCGCGACCGCGCCGACGCCGAGTCCGATCGCCAGCGCGGCGAGGCACGCGCCGACCTTGTCGCGCGCGACCGACAGCATCGCCAGGCGCAGATGGTAGGCGAGCATGTCAGCGGCCCCGGCCGGCCGGGAGTGCGCCGGCGGTGCCGGGGAACTCGATGAGGGTGCCGTCGATCATGTGCAGCAGCCGGTGCGCGCGCGCCGCGACCGCGACATCGTGGGTGACGACGACGATCGTGCTGCCGGCCGCGTTGAGCCCCGCGAGAAGATCCATCACGCCTTGCCCCATGCGCGAATCCAGGTTGCCGGTCGGTTCGTCGGCGAGCACCAGGCGGGGTCGGCCGACGATCGCGCGGGCGATCGCTGCGCGCTGCTGCTGTCCGCCGGAGAGCTGCGCCGGGAAGTGCCGTGCGCGGGCCTCGAGGCCGACCCGGGCGAGCGCCTCGCGGACCCGCCGGCGGCGCTCGCCCGCGCCGATGCCGCGCAGGCGCAGGGGCAGGTCCACGTTGTTGTGGATGTCGAGGTCGGGGATGAGATGGAAGCCCTGGAACACGAAGCCGATGGACCGGCATCGCAGCGCGCTCGCGGCGCCGTCGTCCAGGCCGAGCGCGTCCTCGCCGCAGAAGCGGTACCCGCCCTTCGCGGGCGCCTCGAGCAGGCCGGCGATGCCCAGCAGGCTGCTCTTTCCGGCGCCGGAGGGCCCCAGCACCGCGACGAACTCGCCCTCGTCTATGCGCAGGTCGACGTCCCGCAGTGCGTGGGTCTCGACGAGGCCCGTGCGATACACCATCGAGATGCCGTGCATGTCGAGCACGGGTATGGCCGTCCGTTGCATCGTTGCCCCCGGCCGCTTCCGTGCGGCGCGGATCGAAGGCTATTCCGGCAGGCGGCGGTTGTCACCGCCGTGACTGCACGTCACGCGGGCGACGTTCCCCCGCGCGGCGCGGGAAGCCGCCGGGGAAATCGAAGCTGTTCCCGTTACTGCATGCGCTGGCCGAGCGCCGCGTCCGCGCCGGTCTGCGCAGCGGCCTCGGCGATCGCGGCCATGCCTTCCTCGGACTGCTTCCAGGCTTCGTACTGCTCGTCGAGTGCGGCGCGTTCCTCGGCGCTGAACAGCTCGCGCGCCATCTTGAACATCGTCGACTCTTCTTCCTTCGCGTGGTGCTCGACGAACTCGCCGAACACCTTGGCGCGGCCCGCGAACTCGGGCGTGCCGACCTCGGCCTGGTGCACGTCCGGCATCACCGTCTGCTCGACCGCGCGGTGCTCCTCGACGGCTTCGGCCCAGGTCTTCTGTCCGTCGCGCTCGGCGCGCTCGCGGAACGCGGGATAGAACACCGCCTCCTCCCACTTCGCGTGCGGCAGCAGGCCCTGGTCGATCTTCGCCAGGAGCTGCGCGCGCGTCTTCTCGGCGCGGTCGGTGGTGCCGTTCAGCTGCTCGAACAGGTCGCGGATCTCGTCGTGCTCGGCCTTGAGGGTCTTGAGGATGTCGCGTGCCATGGGGTCGCTCCGTGAGGGGTTGCACCTACTCTCGGCGCGGACCCATGCAGTCGTCGTGAAGCCGCGGCATGCGCGCCGCGCGGTTCGCCAATTCATGTGGCTATCGCGGCGCGTAGCGCAGCATCAGGCTCCACTCCCGCCCGGGCTGGTTGTAGTACGCGGCGGTCTCGTAGCGGCGATCGAAGGCATTGCGCAACGCCGCCTGCAGCGTCCAGCCGCCAGGCAGCGGGCGCTCGGCGCGCAGGTCGACCGTGGCGTAGCCGCCCATCGGGATCGTGTTCTGCACGTCGTCGAAGCGGCGGCCCTGTGCGACCACGCTCGCGCCCACCCGCCACGCCCCGACGCCGCGATCGGCGTCGATGCGCGCGCTGCGGCGCGAGCGCCGCGGCAACAGCTTGTCGTACGCGGCGGCGCTGTGGTTGCGCGGATCCATGAACGTGGCCTGCGCCTCGATGTCCCAGCCCGCGAGCGCGGCGCCGGCACCCAGCTCGGCGCCGCGGATGCGTGCGCTTTCGATGTTGTTGGCCACGAAGATCGTCGGGTCGTACACGATCAGGTCGTCCACCGTCGTCCGGTACGCGTCGAGCCGCCAGTGCCAGCGCGCGCGCGTCTGCGCGATGCCCAGCTCCGCGCTGCGCGACGTCTCCGGCCGCAGGCCCGGGTTGCCGTAGAAGGGGAAGTACAGCTCGTTGAAGCTCGGCGCCTTGAACGCGCTGCCGATGCCGGCGGTGAAGCGCAGGCCATGCGCCGCATCCATGCCCCAGGCGACGCTGCCGGTGTCGTGGCCGCCGAACTGGCTGTTGTCGTCGTGGCGCGCGGAGACCTGCACGTCGTGCCGGCCGAAGGCGCCCTGGTATTGCGCGAAGCCGGCCCGGTTGTGGCGACGCGCGTCGAAGGCGCTGAAGCCGCCGTAGATGCCGCCGCTGTCGCGCGACCAGTCGCTGCCGAGCGTGAGCAGCTGCCCGGCGGCGAGCGTGACGTCCGCCTGAAGCCCCGCGCTGTCGCGATGGGTGGCGAAGCGGTCGGTCGGCGTCGTCCCCATGAAATTGTCGGACGTGTCGGTGTTGCGCCCGGCGCTGAGCTGGAGCGCCACGCGCTTGCCCGAATGGCGGACGCGGCCGCCGACGATCTGCTGGATCGTGTCGGAGTTGTCCGGCAGCCCCCACGCCGGATCGCCGTCGTATTCGCTGTGCGCGTCGGCGCGCAGGGCGTGCACGTCGGCCTTCCATGCGGTGCCGGCCTCGATGCCGGCGCGCAGCGAGAGCGCGTTGTTGCGATAGCCGTCGCGGTCCGGGTCCGGATGGTCCATGCCGCAGCCGGCGAAGAACGGCGTGGCGATGCCGCGGCAGGCGTCGATGCCCGCGTCGGACTGGTGGCTGGCGTCCACGCCGAACCAGCCGCGCACGCCCGCCGACAGCATTCCGCCCGCATCCACGCCCGCGCCGGCCTCGCGCAGCCCGTGGCCGCCGGCACCGGCGTGCGCGCGCGCGTGGGTGCCGTTGCCGCCGCCGCGCGTGAACACCTGGATGACGCCGCCGATCGCCTCGCTGCCGTACAGGCTCGAGCGCGGGCCGCGCACGATCTCGATGCGCTCGATCAGTTCCAGCGGCAGGTCCTGCAGCGCGGTGAGGCCGGACGTGGCGGAGCCGACGCGCACGCCGTCGATGAGGAACAGCGTGTGGTCGGACTCGGTGCCGCGCAGGAACAGCGTCGAGACCTTGCCGCGGCCGCCCTGGTTGGCGAGGTCGATGCCGGCCCGGCCGCGCAGCAGCTCCTGCAGCGAACGGGCCTGGCTGCGTTCGATCTCGTCGCGGCCGATCACCTCGATCGCGGCCAGCGACTGGTCGGCGGTGATCGCGGTGCGCGTGCCGGTGACCACGACATCGGCGAGGTCGGTGGCGGCGCCGGCCGGTGGCAGGGACTGCGCGTCGGCGTGGAAGGGCAGCGCCAGCAGCAGCGCCAGCGGCAACATCAGGGCATTGCGGTGCGTCGTTTGCATCGTGTCGGTCTCCAGCGCGCACACCCGCGCGCGCAGTACAGGGCGGGAGCCGCGGCAGGAGGACGACGGGCGGAAGCGAGGGCCGGTGCATCGGGGCGCAGGCAGCGGGCGCGGGAACGATGGAACGGCATCGCCGCCGCAGCGCCCTCCGCGCCGCAACCAGTCTGCTCCGTGGCCGGTCTCCGGACTCGCAAGGGGAAGGGGTGTCCCTCCCGGGCGTGGCGCCTTCCCGTGCCGTGCACAGTGGCGGATGCCGCGCCTTGCCTTGCTTACCGTTGCGGGGGCAGTGCCGGGATGGCCGCATCGGGTGCGGCGCCACCGGCTTCCCGTTTCAACCCGTGGGCAGGACGCCGCCGGGTCACCGCGAAGCGTCGGGGATTGTACGGGATCGGCGCGCGCTAGTGCGCGTCGTCGCCCGCCGCGTCCTCGCGGACGTCGTCGTCGCGCAGCGACGGTGCATCGTCCGGGTCGGCTTCCATGTGCGTCGTCGTGACCGGCGCGGCGGCGGGCCGCCCTCGCGGCGGCGGCAACAGCGCGATCGCGGCTTCGGCGGCGGCGACGAGCTCCGCGCGCCGCGCGTCCGGCACGTCCTGCCAATGCGTGTCGTTGAGCGCGCCCTCGATCGCGTAGAGCAGGTTGAGGCCGGGGCGGAAGCCCGCGCGGCGCACGCGCATGTAGGCGTCGACCGGGCCGACCGCCGCGAGGTCCTCGAGCGTGCGCAGGCCCACCTGCCGCAGCCAGGCCGCCGACTTCGGGCCGATGTTGCGCAGGCGCGGCGGCGCGGGACTCATGCGATCGACTCGAGGAACGCGGCGGCGATCGCCTCCAGGCCGGCGGCATCGTCCGCGTCGAAGCGCGCGAGGTCCGGGCTGTCGAGGTCGAGCACGCCGACCAGCGCGCCGTCCGCCGCGAACAGCGGCACCACGCACTCCGAGCGCGAGGCGGAATCGCAGGCGATGTGGCCCGGGAAGGCATCCACGTCCTGCACCACCTGCGTCTCGCGCGTCGTGGCCGCCGTGCCGCACACGCCCTTGCCCAGCGGGATGCGCACGCAGGCCGGCAGGCCCTGGAACGGGCCGACCACCAGCTCGGTGCCGTCGTGGAAGTAGAAGCCGCACCAGTTCAGCTGCGGCAACGAGTAGAAGAGGAGGGCGCTGAGGTTGGCGGCGTTCGCGACCAGGTTGCGCTCGCCGTGCAGCAGCGCGCGCGCCTGCTCCAGCAGCTGGGCGTATTGCTCCGGCTTGGAGCCGGTCAGGGCGGAGGCGTGGAAGCTCATCGCGCCAGTCTAGCAGCGGGTGCAGGCCGGCGCCCGCCGCGCTAGAGTGCCGCCGATGCAGAGACTCCTGGGGATCGCCGGCAATCCTCCGCGCGGGGACGGGCTTCGCGAGCGCGGCCACGACGTGACGCGCCTGGAGGCCTTCGTCGACGCCGCGTTCGCGTTCGCGCTCACCATGCTGGTGATCTCGATCGACACGATCCCGGCCAGCATCGGCGAGCTCGAGGCCGCGCTGAAGCGGATCCCGGCCTTCGCCGCCAGCTTCTACCTGGTGGCGCTGTTCTGGAACGCGCACGCGCGCTGGAGCCGGCGTTACGGCCTCGACGACGGCGCGACCACGCGCCTGAGCCTCCTGCTGGTGTTCCTGGTGATGGTGTACGTGTATCCGCTGCGCGTGCTGTTCGCCAGCATGTTCGCCTGGATCACCCACCAGTGGCTGCCCTCGGGCTTCGAGCTCTCGACCTGGCGCGACCTGCAGGTGATGTTCTCGGTCTACGCGATCGCGTTCGGCACGCTCGGCATGGTGATCGTGGCGCTGTACCAGCACGCCTGGCGGCTGCGCGACGCGCTCGAGCTCAGCGGCGAGGAACGCATCGAACTGCTGGTGGCCCGCAACTGCTGGCTGGTGGCGCCGGGCACGGCGGTGCTGTCGCTGCTGCTGGCGTGGCTCGTGCCGCCGACCGAATCGTGGATGGCCGGGCTGCCGGGCATGGCCTATGCCCTGATGTGGTGCCGGCAGCCGGTGGCCCGTGCGACGCGGCGCCGCGCGCTGGTGTCGTGGCCGGAGGCGGCGCCGTGAGCGGCGGCGCGTTGCTGCCGTCGATAGGCATGTTCGTCACCGGGACCGACACCGGCATCGGCAAGACGCTCGCCAGCTGCACGCTGCTGCATGCGCTGCGCGCGCGGGGCCTGCGCGCGGTCGGCATGAAGCCGCTGGCGAGCGGCTGCGACGACACGCCCGAGGGCCTGCGCAACGAGGACGCGCTCGCGTTGCAGGCGGCCAGCGATCCGCGCCCGGCCTACGCCGACGTCAATCCGTATGCGTTGCCCGCGCCCCTGGCGCCGGAGATCGCCGCGCGCGAAGCCGGCGTCGCCGTCGAACTGGCGCCGATGCTCGCGGCGCATGCGCGCCTGGCCGCGCAGTCCGACATCGTGGTGGTCGAGGGCGTCGGCGGCTGGGCCGCGCCGATGGCGCCTGCGCTGATGCAGGCCGACCTGGTGCGCGCGCTGGACATCCCGGTGGTGCTGGTGGTCGGCCTGCGCCTGGGCTGCCTCAACCACGCCATCCTCAGCGCGCGCGCGATCGCCGCCGACGGCTGCCGGCTGGCCGGCTGGATCGGCAGCGGCGTGGATCCGCACATGCTGCGGATCGACGAGAATCGCGCCCTGCTGGCCGGGCGGCTGCCCGCGCCCTGCCTCGGCTGGCTGCCCTGGCAGGCCGCGCCCGATCCGGCAGCGCTGGCCCCGCGGCTCGATCTCATTCCCTGAGCCGCGGCGCGGCAACCATTCCGCCGCCTGTCGTCTCACCGGCCGGGCGACCCCGACTTCCGGCACGGCCCGCGACCGGACGTCAATGCTAGACTCGCCGGTATAGGAATCAGGCCGATTCGCGCCTCCATCTCCGTTCTTTCCATCCTCCCCCACGAGGTTTGCACATGCACCGTCCGCTCGTAGTGCTCGCTTTGTCGACCGCGTTCCTCGCCGCCGGCGCCTGCTCGAAGCAGGAAGGAGCCGCGCAGGACGGCTCCGGCGGCGGCATGCCTCCGCCCGAAGTCGGCGTCGTGGTGATGCAGCAGGGCGACGTGCCGATCGCCAAGGAAGCCGTCGGCCGCCTGTCCGCCTACCGCAGCGCGGACGTGCGCGCCCGCGTGCCCGGCGTGCTGCAGCGCCGGCTGTACGAGGAAGGCACGGACGTGCGCAAGGGCCAGGTGCTGTTCCAGATCGACCCCGCGCAGCTCTCCGCCACGGTTGCGCAGGCGCAGGGCGCGCTGGCGCAGGCGCAGGCCAACGCCGCCAACTCGCACGCCGCCGCCGAGCGCGCGCGCGGGCTGATCGGCGCGAAGTTCATCTCGCAGGCCGACTACGACAACGCCGTCGCCGCCGAGCGCACCAGCGCCGCCGCGGTGCAGGCGGCACGCGCGGCGCTGCAGGCGGCGCAGATCAACCTCGGCTACGCCACCGTGCGCGCGCCGATCAGCGGCCGCGCCGGCAAGCAGCAGGTCACCGAAGGCGCGCTGGTCGGGCAGGGCGACGCGACCCTGCTGACCACCGTCGAGCAGCTCGATCCGATGTACATCGACTTCTCCGTGGGCGTCGCCGAGCTGGCGAACATCCGCAAGCTCGCGCCCGCGGGCAGCGCCTCGCGCATCCAGGTGCTGCTGCCCGACGGCACGCCCTACGACCGCGCCGGCACGCTCGATTTCTCCGGCGACACGGTCGACCCGTCCACCGGCGCGGTGCAGCTGCGCGCGCGCATCGCCAACCCCGACGGCGTGCTGCTGCCGGGCACCTTCGTGACCCTGCGTGCGGTGCTGGGCCAGGAGCACAACGCGTTCCTGGTGCCGCAGGTCGCGGTGCAGCGCGACGAGAAGGGTGCGTACGTGATGGTCGTCGGCAAGGACGGCAAGGTCGTGCGCAAGGACATCGCCACCGTCCGCCAGCAGGGCAGCGACTGGATCGTCACCAGCGGCGTCGTCGAGGGCGACCAGGTGATCGTCTCCGGGCTGCAGCGCGTGCAGGCGGGCATGCCAGCCAAGGCCGTGCCGGCCGAAGGCGCCGCGCAGGCGCCGAAGCAGGCCGCGCCGGCCGCCAAGACCGGAGGCTGATCCATGTCCCGCTATTTCATCGAACACCCGGTCTTCGCCTGGGTGATCGCGATCCTGATCGTGATCGCCGGCGGGCTGTCGATCCGCAGCCTGGGCGTCGAGTCCTACCCGAACATCGCGCCGACCCAGGTCTCGGTCAACGCCGGCTACCCGGGCGCGGATGCGGAGACCACCGAGAAGGCGGTCACCCAGGTCATCGAGCAGCAGCTCACCGGCATCGACAACCTCGACTACTTCAGCTCCTCGTCGAGCTCGAGCGGCGGCGCGTCGATCAACCTCACCTTCAAGCCCGGCACCGACCCCGACACCGCGCAGATGCAGGTGCAGAACAAGGTGTCGCAGGCCACGCCGCGCCTGCCCACCGAGGTCGTGCAGCAGGGCGTCACCGTGCAGAAGGCCAACTCCGGCTTCCTGATGGTGGTGGCGCTGAAGTCGAGCAACCCGGAGATCGGCAAGGACCAGCTCTCCGACCTGATCGCCTCGCGCGTGCTCGACCAGATCGCGCGCGTCCCCGGCGTCGGCAGCGCGCAGCTGTTCGGCGGCGAGTACGCGATGCACATCTGGCTCAACCCGGACAAGCTGCGCGCCTACGGCCTGTCGGCCAGCCAGGTGCTGGCGGCGGTGCGCGGGCAGAACGTGCAGTTCTCCGCCGGTTCGATCGGCGGCGAGCCCTCGCCCGAGACGCAGATGCTGACCGCGTCGGTCTCGGCGGAAGGCCGCTTCAGCACGCCGGAGGAGTTCGAGCAGATCCTGCTGCGCACCGATGCGTCGGGCGCGGCGGTGCGCCTGAAGGACGTCGCGCGCGTCGAGCTCTCCGGCTCGGCCAAGGGCTTCGACCTGAAGTGGAACGGGCAGCCGGCGTCCGGCTTCGCGGTGCAGCTCGCGCCCGGCGCGAACGCGTTGGCGGTCGCCGCCGCGGTGAAGACCCGCATGGACCAGCTGCAGCCGAGCTTCCCGCAGGGCGTGCAGTGGTTCTCGCCCTACGACAGCTCCGACTTCGTGCGGATCTCGGTGGAGGAAGTGATCAAGACCCTGGTCGAGGCCATGGTCCTGGTGTTCCTGGTGATCCTGCTGTTCCTGCAGAACTTCCGCGCCACGCTGATCCCGACGCTGGTGATCCCGGTCGCGCTGCTCGGCACGTTCCTGGGCATGTACGCCATCGGCTTCACCATCAACCAGCTCAGCCTGTTCGGCATGGTGCTGGCGATCGGCATCGTGGTCGACGACGCGATCGTGGTGATCGAGAACGTCGAGCGCATCATGACCGAGGAGGGCCTCTCGCCCTACGAGGCCACGATCAAGGCCATGCACCAGATCAGCGGCGCGGTGATCGCGATCACCGTGGTGCTGGCGGCGGTATTCGTGCCCAGCGCGCTGCAGGCCGGCAGCGCCGGCGCGGTGTACAAGCAGTTCGCGCTGACGATCGCGATGGCGATGGTGTTCTCGGCGTTCCTGGCGCTCGGCTTCACCCCGGCGCTGTGCGCGAACCTGCTCAAGCCCACCGCGCACCACGAGAGCCGCAACCCGATCTTCCGGCGCTTCAACCGCGTCTACGACCGGATCGCCGGCGTCTACGTGCGCCAGGTCGGCGGCGCGGTGCGGCATGCGCCGCGCTGGATGATCGCGTTCGCGGGCCTCGCGGTGCTGGGCGGCTTCCTGTTCTGGAAGATGCCCGGCAGCTTCCTGCCCGAGGAGGACCAGGGCTACGCGCTGGCGATCGTGCAGCTGCCGCCGGGCGCGACCCTGCGCCGCACCAACGCGGTGTTCGAGGAGGTGCGCCACGCCATCGAGAAGCAGGATGGCTTCGACGGCATGATGCAGGTCTCGGGCTTCAGCTTCGTCGGCCAGGGCGAGAACGTCGGCATGGCGTTCATCAAGCTCAAGCCGTGGAGCGAGCGCAAGATCAACGCCAGCGAGTTCATCCAGAACGCGAACATGGCCCTGTTCGGCATCCGCGAGGCGCAGATCTTCGTGATGAACCTGCCGACGGTGAACGGCCTCGGCGCGTTCGGCGGCTTCGACATGTACCTGCAGGACCGCAGCGGCGCGGGCCGCGCGGCGCTGGCGCAGGCGATGGGCACGCTGCTGGGCAAGGCCAGCCAGGACCCGACGCTGGTGGGCGTGCGCCCGAACACGCTGGAGCCTTCGCCGCAGCTGAAGCTCGACGTCGACCGCGTGCAGGCGCAGGCGATGGGCCTGTCGGTGGGCGACATCTACAGCGCGATCCAGCTCATGCTGGCGCCGGTGTACGTCAACGACTTCGTGCAGGGCGGGCGCGTCAAGCGCGTGACCATGCAGGCCGATGCGCAGTTCCGCACCGGCGAGGAGTCGCTGGCGCACTTCTACACCCCGGCGGAGGGCAGCGCGGGGACGAACGGCGTGCCGCGGATGATCCCGCTGAGCAACGTGGTCGATTCGGAGTGGACGGTGGCGTCGCCCTCGCTCACCCGCTACAACGGCTTCGCCGCGGTCGAGATCGTCGGATCGCAGGCGCCGGGCCGCAGTTCCGGCGAGGCCATGGACGCGATGCAGCGGATCGTCGAGAACGACCTGCCGCAGGGCTTCGGCTACGACTGGGCCGGCCAGTCCCACCAGGAGATCCTGTCGGGCAACCAGACCACGATGCTGATGGTGCTGTCGATCGTGGTGGTGTTCCTGTGCCTGGCGGCGCTCTACGAGAGCTGGTCGGTGCCGGTGGCGGTGCTGCTCGTGGTGCCGGTGGGCGTGCTCGGCGCGGTGGTGCTGTCGATGCTGCGCGGGCTGCCCAACGACATCTACTTCAAGATCGGCCTGATCACCGTCATCGGCCTGGCGGCGAAGAACGCGATCCTGATCGTGGAGTTCGCCATCCAGGAGCGCAACGCCGGCAAGCCGCTCGGCGCCGCGGTGGTCGAGGCGGCGAAGCTGCGCCTGCGGCCGATCCTGATGACCTCGCTGGCCTTCATCTGCGGCGTGCTGCCGCTGGCGATCTCGACCGGCGCCGGCGCGAATGCGCGGCACGCGATCGGCACGGGCGTGATCGGCGGCATGCTGTTCGCGACCTTCCTCGGCCTGCTGTTCATCCCGGTGTTCTACACGATCGTGCGCCGCATCCTCGGCGACAAGCTGGATGCGCCGCCGGTGCACGTGAAGCGCGAAAGCACGCTGTAATTGTTGCAAGGAAAAGGGCCGGGGCGGACTGCCGTATCAAACGGCAATCGACCCCGGCCCCTTTTCCATTCAGAAGCCGAATGCGGCGGCGGCGCCCGCGAGCGTGGCGATGCCGAGCACGGCGAAGAGCGCGGCGGCGATGCCGTGCACCAGGCGCACCGGCATCTTCCGCAGCAGGCGGTCGCCGAGGAACACCGCCGGCACGTTCGCGATCATCATGCCGAGCGTGGTGCCCGCGACCACCGCGACCGGCAACGCGTACTTCGCGGCCAGCGCCACCGTGGCGATCTGCGTCTTGTCGCCCATCTCGGCGAGGAAGAACGCGATCACCGTCGTGACGAACACGCCGCGGCCGGTGCGCGGCGCGACGTCGTCATCGTCGAGGCGGTCGGGGACCAGCATCCACGCAGCCATCGCGAGGAACGAAATGCCGAGCACCCAGCGCATCGCGACCGGCCCGGCGAGCGCCATCAGCCACGCGCCGGCGGCGCCGGCGAGCGCATGGTTGACGAGGGTCGCGGCGAGGATGCCCGCGACGATCGGCCACGGCCGGCGGAAACGCGCGGCGAGCAGGAACGCGAGCAGCTGCGTCTTGTCGCCGATCTCGGCGAGGGCCACCACGCCGGTGGAGATGAGGAAGGCTTCCATCGATTGCACCAGGCCGGCACGGACGCATGACCATGCCGCGCCCCGGCCATCGTGGCGCCGCATGGTCAATGGTCTTGCCAGGAGGGTTCATTGCCGGGCGTACCAGCAGGAACCGGGACCGTCCGCGCCATGGCCTGCGGGCCAAGCGTGTTGACGCGGACTCCTGCCGGGATCGTGCGAGGCGTGCGATGCGCACCTCGCGGGCAGGGCGGCTACTCCCCAGTGACGGGCGCATTGTAGCCGGGCGCGCATGAACCGTGCGGATGCGCGGCAACAAAGCGCCATGAAAAAGCCCCGGCATCGCTGCCGGGGCTCTTCCGTCCTGCATGCGCCGGCGCGATGCGCGCCGCGCAAGTGGTTTACTTGGCCTTGGCGGCCTTCACCACCTGCTCCGCGCCGGCCTTGGCCTGGGCGGTGGCGGCTTCGAACTGGCCCTTCGCGATCTGGCCGATGGCCTCGCCCGCCTTCACGCTGCGGCCGAGCACTTCCTGGCCGGCGCTGACGGCGCGCTCGACGTTCTCGCGCGCGACCTGCACGCCCTTCGGCAGCACGGCCTTCAGGCCGTCGGCGTCGCGCACTTCGGCCAGCTCGCCGAGATAGGCGAAGGTGGCGGCGGCATTCTTCTCGAGGGTCGCCAGCTGCAGGGCGAAGACGTCCTGGGCGTTGGCGAGGGCCAGGCGGTTGGCCTGCGCGGCGGCGTCCGCGAACTGGCGGGTCGCGGCGGTGAACTGCTCGTTGATCTGGTTCATGGCGGTTTCCTGCGGGACCCGGCGGGATTGCCGGTTTTGTGCGGTGCAGCATAGCACCGCTTTTTGTGCAATGCAACATCCGCGCCTGAACGCCCCGGCGGCGCCCGCCCGCCTCGCTTACGATGTCCCCAGGAGGGCCGGATGGACTGGATCGGGGATCTGAGGGGCTGGCTGGCGGCGCTGGGCATCGGCCTGTTGATCGGCATCGTGCGCGAGCGCCAGGCCGCCGGCGACGGCAATGGCGACGGCGCCCCGCCTGCCGACGGCGGTGGCGCCGCAGGCGGCTCGGTCCGCGCCGGCCTGCGCACCCACGCCGTGCTGGCGCTGGCCGCTGCGGCGGCCATGCAGCTCGGCATCGGCGTGCTGGCGACGCTGCTGCTGGCGGTCGCGGCCCTGGTCGTGGCCAGCTACTGGGCGAGCCATCGCGAGGACCCGGGCATGACCGGCGAGGTCGCGCTGTTGATGACCACGGTGCTCGCCGCATACGCGATGCGCGCGCCGGCGTTCGCGGCGGGACTCGCGGTCGTCGGCGCCATCCTGCTGCAGGCCAAGCAGGCGTTGCACCGGTTCGTGCGCGAGCTCGTCGGCGAGCGCGAGATGCAGGACGCGCTGCTGCTCGCGGCGGCGGCGCTCGTCGTGCTGCCGTTGCTGCCCGACCATCCGGTCGATCCCTGGGGCGCGCTGCGTCCCGCGTTCCTGTGGAAGTTCGTCGTGCTGGTGATGGCGGTGGGCATGGCGGGCCATGTCGCGTTGCGCGCCGTGGGCGCGCGCTGGGGACTGCCCGTCGCGGGCTTCTTCGCGGGCTTCGCATCGTCCACCGCGGCCGTCGCCGGCTTCGGCGGGCGCGTCCGCGAGCAGCCGGCGCTGCGCACGCCGGCCGTGGCCGCGGCGCTGCTCGCGAACGCCGCTTCGCTGCTGTTGTTCCTCGCGATCCTCGGCGCCGCCGCGCCGGCCCTGCTGCGGCAGATGGTGCTGCCGCTCGGCGCGGCGATCCTGGTGCTGCTCGCCGGCGGCGCCCTCGGCCTGCATCGCGGCGCGGACGCGGCCTTGCCCGATGCGCCGCCGCCGCGCGCCTTCCATCTCAGCCACGGGATCGCGCTCGCCCTGGTGCTCGCCGCGGTGCTGCTGTTCTCCGCATGGATGCGCCTGTGGTTCGGCGATGCCGGCGCACTGTTCGCTGCGGCGCTGGTGGCGCTGGGCGAGCTGCACGCCGCGGCGGCGAGCGTCGCGCAGTTGTCCGTGTCGGGCGCGCTCGAGCCGGTGCACGCGCAGTGGGGCCTGATCGGACTGGTCTTCGCTGCAGCGCTGTCGAAGTCGGCGCTGGCCTTCGCCAGCGGCGGCGTCGGCTACGGCGTGCGCGTGGCGGCGGGCCTGGGCATGTCGCTGCTCGCGGCGATCGCGATGCAGGCGCTGCGCGCCTAGGGCGCGACGTCGCGCGGCAGGCAGCCCAGCGCGGCCAGGACGCCGTGCAGCGCGGGCTGGTGCATCAGCCAGGGCGCGGCCATCACCAGCACGCCGGCGGCCAGGACCAGCGCGGCCATCGCGACGCGCCAGCCGCCGCGATGCAGGCGTTGCCCGAGGCGCGCGCCCGACCACGTCAGCGAAGTCATCAGGGGCAGCGTGCCCAGCCCGAATGCCGCCATCGTCAGCGCGCCGTTGCGCGCGTCGGCCTGCAGCCAGGCTGCCGCGAGCAGCGTCGTGCTCAGGCCGCAGGGCATCCAGCCCCACAGCATGCCGAGCGCCATGCGCTTGAACGGGCCGTCGCCGGCGAGCAGCAAGCGCCGTTGCAGCGGGCGCAGCCCTTGCCACAGGCGCGCGCCCGGGGCGGTCGCGAAGCCGAGCCGGCCGCCGAAACCGAGCAGGCGCAACGCGGCGACGACGAGCACCGCGCCGACCGCCACGCGCATCGCCGTCGCCAGCCATTGCATCCGCGCGAGGTCGAGCAGGCCATGGCCGAAGGCCCCGACGATGGCGCCCGCGAGGACGTAGCCGAGCACGCGCCCGAGGTTGGGCTGCAGCGCGCGCCACCAGCCGCCCTGCGGCGACAGCGCGGAGAAACCGGTGGCGATGCCGCCGCACATCGCGGCGCAGTGCGCGCCGCCGAGCAGGCCCGCCAGCCAGGCCGCGCCGAGCGCGAGCCAGTCAATCGGCATCGCGCTGCTCCTGCTCCGCGTCGGCGGGCGGCGGCTCGTCGCGCAGCACGTCGAGCGCGGGCGTGTCGAGGTCCTCGAACTGGCCGTGGCGTACCGCCCACACGAAGATCCAGGCGGCGATGCCGATCAGCAGCAGGCTCAGCGGAATCAGGAACAGCAGGATGTTCATTGCGCATCTCCGGCGCGGATTTTCGCCAGGCGCAGCGAGTTGGCCGTCACCGCCAGCGAGGAAAGCGCCATGCCCAGCGCCGCCAGCCACGGCGTGACCAGGCCCGACGCGGCCAGCGGCAGCGCGAGGAGGTTGTAGCCGAAGGCCCAGGCGAGGTTCTGGCGGACGATGCGGCGCGTGCGGCGCGCGAGTTCGATCGCCGCGGGCACGCCGCCCAGCGAGCTGCCCGACAGCACGAGGTCGGCGGCACGCTGTGCAAGCGCGGCGCCGTCGCCGATCGCCAGAGACACGTCGGCGCCGGCAAGCACGGGCGCGTCGTTGAGTCCGTCGCCCACCATCGCGACGATTCGGCCCTCGCGCTGCAATGCGCGCACGAGGTCGAGCTTGTCCTCGGGCGACTGGCGCGCGTGCACCGCGCCGATCCCCATCGCACGGGCAAAGCGCTGCACCGGCGCATCGGCGTCGCCGCTGGCGAGGTGCAGCGCCAGCCCCTGTGCGCGCAGCCGCTGCACGGCGTCGGCGGCGCCGGCGCGTTCGCGCTCGGCGAACACGAAGCGCGCGCGCGCGTCGCCGCCGTCCGCGGCCCCGAGCCAGACGCCGCCGTCGTCCGCACCGCCGGTCGCGAACGCCGCGGTGCCGAGGCGCCAGCGGCGGCCCGCGACCACGCCTTCGACGCCGCTGCCGGCGATCGCGCGCACGCCAGCGGCCTCCGGCACGCCCGCGACATCGGCGAACGCCGCCGCGAGCGGATGGCTGCTGTCGCGCTCCAGCGCCGCGGCCACGCGCAGCGCCTCCTCCGCGGCGATGCCGTCGCACGATTCGACGCGCTCCAGGCGCGGCTTGCCGTCGCCGAGCGTGCCGGTCTTGTCGAACACGATGTCCGTCGCGAGCGCGAGCCGCTCCAGCGCCTCCGGGCGCACCGACAGCACGCCGATCCGCGCGAGCGCACCGTGCGCCGCGGCCAGCGCCGCCGGCACCGCCAGCGACAGCGCGCACGGGCAGCTCACCACGAGCAGCGCGAGCACGACCTCGAAGGCGCGCGCCGGATCGTGCACGCGCCACCACGCGTAGACGGCGATCGCGGCGATGGCGAGGCCGGACACGAACCAGGTGGCGATGCGCTCGGCGCTGCGGGCGAGGGCAGGGCGGTGCGCCTGCGCCCGCTCGACGAGGCGCGCGAGTTCCGCGAGCCGCGTGCCCGCGCCGACGCGGGTGACGCGCATGCGCGCCGCGTGCTCGCGGCAGGCGGTGCCCGCGTACACCGGGTCCCCCGCATGCCGCGGCACCGGCGCCGACTCGCCGGTGAGCAGCGATTCCTCGAACTGCGCCCCGGCGTCGAGCAGCACGCCGTCCGCCGGCACCGGTTCGCCGACCGCGACGCGCACCACGTCGCCGACCGCCAGCGCGTCGACCGGCACCGATTCGCGTCTGCCGTCGGCCAATTCGCGCGTGGCGAATGCCGGCCGCGCCCGCGCCAGCGCATCGACCTGCGCGCTGGCGATGCCGCGCGCGCGCTGCTCGAGCTGGCGCGCGACCAGCAGCAGGAACACGAACATCACCGCGGCGTCGTACCAGACATGGGTGCCGCCGCGGAGGGTCTCCCACGTGCTCGCGGCCCACGCCAGGATGCTGGAGCCCGCGATGAGCGTGTCCATGCCCGGCCGGCGGCCGCGCAGCTCGTTGAACGCGCCGGCGATGAACGGCCAGCCGGCCCAGAACACCACCGGCGTCGAGACCAGGAAAGTGATCCAGCGGAAGAAGTCGCGCGTGGGCACGGGCATCTGCCCGCTGGTGTCGAGGTACAGCGCTTCGGCGAACATCATCGCCTGCATCGCGCCGAGCCCGGCCAGGCCGATGCGCAGCAGGGCGCGGTTGCGCTCGGCGCGGCGCTCGCGCTCGCGCGCCTCGCCGGTCGCCAGGTAGGGGCGGTAGCCGAGCGCCGCGAGCCGCGCCAGCGGCTTCGACAGCGCGGTGCGCGCCGGATCCCAGGCGATGCGGATGCGCCCGGTCACCGCATTGGCGCTGGATTCGAGCACGCCGGGCTCGCGCGCGAGCGCGCGGTCGATCAACCACGCGCACGCGGCGCAGCGCATGCCGTCGGTGAGCACGGTGATCTCGCGGCCGCCGCCGATGTCGCGGGCGTGGCCGGAGAGCAGATCGTCGCGATCCCATGCCGCGAGCGCCGGCGCGTCGCTGTCGACGCGTCCCGCGGGCGCGCTGCGCAACCGGTAGTAGTCCTCGAGGTGCGCGTCGCGGATCCAGCGTGCCGCGGCGGCGCAGCCCTCGCAGCAGAACAGCTGCGGCACGCCCTCCAGCGTCGCGCGCACCGGCGCATGCGGCAGGGCTTCGCCGCAGTGGTGGCAGGCCGCGGGGGCATCCATGGCGTTACGGTTGCGGGCTTTCCAGCGCCGGATGCAGGTGCGCGGCGAGCTGGCCGCGCGGCAAGCGGCCGCGCAGGCGCCACGCGCCGGCGTCGTCGGCGGGCTCGAGCTGGAGGTTCCAGTCGTGGTCGCCGGCGGGGCGCGCATCGGCGCGCCAGCCAGCCCCGCCCGGTGCGAGTTCCAGGACCTGGTCTTCGGATGCGCGCAAGGGATGGTGCAGGCGCAGGCGCAGCGGCGCGCCGCGATCGAAGTCGCCGCCGACCGGCACCACTTCGACGAACCCGCCCTTCGCATCGATGCGCGCAATCGCGCTGAGCTTGCGCGCGGCGGCGCGCTCGTCCGGTCCGAGGTCGGCCTGCTGCATTTGGCCGGTGCGCTGCACGTCGTCGGGGACCGCGTCGACGCTGCCGTCGCCGCCGGCCACGCGCACCATCACCACGCCGCCGGCGACCGCGGCCGCCACCAGCGCCACCATCAGCCAGACCACCGGCTGCCGCCAGGGCGATTCGTGCCGCTGCTCGTCCATCATCCTGCTCCTGCTGTTCTTGCTGCCTGCGTTACATCGGGCCGAAGAAGGTGCTGTCCACCCGCACCGTCGCGCTGCCGTCGTCGGCCTCGACGACGAAGACCAGCGGATGCCGGCCGCGGATGTCCGCGGGCGCGCCGACTTCGATCGCCTGCGACAGCACCTCGCCGGCGCGCACCTGCACCTCGATCGGCGCGCCGGCCAGGACCAGCGCCGCGTCCTTCGCTTCGATCCGCACGCGGTAGGTGCGATCGGCATCGGTCTTGTTGACCAGCTTCAGCGTATAGCCGTTGTCCACCCGGTCGCCGCGCAGCTGGTACAGCGCGTTGCGGTCGCGCAGCACGTCGGCGATCAGCGGGCTGCGGTTCGCCACGCCCCAGGCCCAGGCGCCCACCAGCACGGCCAGCAGCGCGGCGTAGACGAGGATGCGCGGGCGCACCACGCGCACGCGGCCGCCGTCGAGCGCGTTCTGCGTCGTGTAGCGGATCAGGCCGCGCGGCATGCCGACCTTGTCCATCACCTCGTCGCAGGCGTCGATGCACGCGCCGCAGGCGATGCACTCGTACTGCAGGCCGTTGCGGATGTCGATGCCGACCGGGCAGACCTGCACGCACATCGTGCAGTCGATGCAGTCGCCCAGCTCCTCGAACGCGAACTTCGGCAGCGGCGCGGCCTCGGCGCCGGCGTCGCCCAGCATCACCGTGCCGCCCGCCTGCAGGCGGGCCTGCGCGGCGCTCGGGTGCTTGCTGGCGCGGAACACGTAGTCGTAGGCGGTACGCACGTCGAGCAGGCCGCGCGCGCGCTCCAGCACGCTCGGCAGGCCGCGGCGGCGCGGGCCGCGCGGCTCGCCGCGCAGCGGGTCGTAGGCGATCACCAGGGTGTCGCGGTCGAACATCGCGCTCTGGAAGCGCGCGTACGGGCACATGTACTTGCACACCTGCTCGCGCAGGATGCCGGCGTTGCCCCAGGTGGCGAGCGCGTAGAAGAACACCCAGAAGCTTTCCCAGCCGTTCCACGCGAACGGCCAGATCCGCGCGCCGAGGCTGGTGATCGGGGTGAAGAAGCCGACGAAGGTGAAGCCGGTCCACAGCGCGAACAGCAGCCACAACGCGTGCTTGGCGCCCTTGCGCAGCAGCTTCTCGCGGGTCCACGGGCCGGCGTCGAGCTTCATCCGCTTCGCGCGGTCGCCCTCGGTCCAGCGCTCCATCCACAGGAAGGTCTCGGTCCACACCGTCTGCGGGCAGGCGTAGCCGCACCACAGCCGGCCCGCGAGCGCGGTGGCGAAGAACAGCACCAGCGCGAGGATCACCAGCAGCATCGCCAGCAGGCTGAAATCCTGCGGCCAGAACGTCAGCCCGAACACGTGGAACTTGCGCGCCGGCAGGTCGAAAAGCACCGCCTGGCGCCCGTTCCATTTGAGCCACGGGAACACGTAGTACATGCCCAGCAGCCAGAACACGGCGAGCTTGCGCAGCCGGTCGAAGCGGCCGGACACGTCGCGCGGGTACACCTTGCGCTCGCTCACGTACAGGGAGTCGCCGCCGGACTCCAGCAGGTCGATGTCGATGCCCTTGGCCACAGCTTGTTTACCGCCCGGTCTTGGGTCCGTTGAAGCGGCTCGAGGGCCGCAGCAGGATCCAGGTGAAAAGGCTGGACGACGCCGTCGCCAGCCAGAAGGTGAAGAAGCCGACCGTGTAGCCGGCGCCGCGCGTCAGCGGCAGGTGCGGGAACGTCAGGTCGCGCAGTTCCAGCGGATCGACGAACGCGAAGAACACCATCGTCGCCACGCCCGCGGCGAAGAAGCTCGGCCACAGGATCGCGCCGACCCGCTGCACCATCGGGCGCGGCGGGTGGTCGAATTCCGGGGGCGTGGACGGTACGGGCATGCGCCTACTTTGCGGCCTCCGCGGCTCCCGCGCCAGTCGTCGCCGCCGGCTGCGGGTTCGAGCGCGACCACACCCAGGCGGCGACCAGCCGCGCGCGGGTCTCGCCGAGCAGCGCGCGGTGCGCCGGCATCACGCCGTGGCGGCCTTCGGTGATCGTCTTGCGCAGCGCCTCGCGGCTGTCGCCGTACAGCCAGTAGTCGTCGGTCAGGTCGGGCGCGCCCATCTCGGTGTTGCCCTTGCCCGCGATGCCGTGGCAGGCGACGCACACGCCGTCGTAGAGCTGCTTGCCCTGCGCCGCCATGTAGTTGTTGCGCATCAGCGCCGGGTCCTTCAGCGAGCGCACGTAGGCGATCACGTAGTCGACCGCGTTCGGGCCGCCCATGCCGGTGAGCACCGTGCCCCACGGCGGCATCACGCCGTCGCGGCCGTCCAGCACGGTCTGCAGCACGCGGTCGGGCGCGCCGCCCCAGTGCCAGATGTCGTCGGTGAGGTTCGGATAGCCGACCGCGCCCTGCGCCGACGAGCCATGGCAGGTCGCGCAGGTGTTGGCGAAGATCGAGCGGCCAAGTTCCATCGCGCGCGGGTCGCGCGCCAGCTCCGGCAGCGGCTTGTCGCGGTACGCGGCGAAGGTCTCCTCCAGGCGCGCGTCGGCGGCGGCCTTGTCGAGGGCGTGCTCGCCCTGCGAGCTCCACTTGCCGAAGCCCGCATAGGTGCCGAGGCCGCCGTACCACAGCAGGTAGCCGATGCCGAACGCGATCGCGATGAAGAAGCCGTTGATCCACCAGCGCGGCATCGGCTTGTTGAATTCGGTGATGTCGCCGTCCCAGTAGTGGCTGGTGTCCTCCGGCTTCGGGTCGCCGGGGCGGCGCTTCGCCGTCCACCACAGCAGCCAGGCGCAGCCGAGCAGGTTGAACGCCAGCAGGGCGATGACGTACCAGTTCCAGCCGGTGCTCATGCGCGCGGCTCCTTCGCGGCGGCGGCGGCATCCGCTTCGCGGCTTTCGCCGGCGGGCATCGCGTCGTCCACCGCCAGGCGCGCGGCGGCGTCGAAGCCGCGGCGCAGCCGCGGCTGCCATGCCCAGGCCCACAGCACGATGAAAAGCACCAGCAGCAGCGAGGTCATGATTCCGGACAGCATGTGCTCATTCCCCCTTGGGCGCGTGCTTGCCGAGGCCCTGCAGGTAGGCGACCACGGCGTCGAGTTCGGTCTTGCCCGAGATTTCGCCCGGGGCGGCGGCGATTTCGGCATCGCTGTACGGATCGCCGAGGCGCTGCAGCGCGCGCATGTGCGCGGCCACTTCCTCGCCATCGACGAGGTTCCGCTCCAGCCACGGGAACGCGGGCATGTTGGATTCCGGCACCACCGCGCGCGGATCGGTCAGGTGCACGCGGTGCCAGTCGTCCGAATAGCGGCCGCCCACGCGCGCGAGGTCCGGGCCGGTGCGCTTCGAGCCCCACTGGAACGGCCGGTCGTACACCGACTCGCCGGCCAGCGAGTAGTGGCCGTAGCGCTCGGTCTCGAAGCGCAGCGTGCGCACCATCTGCGAATGGCAGCCGTAGCAGCCTTCGCGGATGTAGACGTCGCGGCCCGCCAGCTGCAGCGCCGGATAGGGCTTGATGCCCGGCAGCGGCTTGATCGCCTCGGCCTGGAACATCAGCGGCACGATCTCCGCCAGGCCGCCCAGCGACACCGCGATCGCGACCAGCACGGCCAGCAGGCCGACGTTCTTCTCGAGCTTCTCGTGTGCGATTCCCATGTCGTGTCCTCAGGCCGTCGCTTCGGCGGCGTGCGGCGGCAGCACCGGGTTCGGCGCGGGCTCGCGGACCATCTGCCGCGTGCGCCACATGTGCCAGCCCATCAGGCACATGCCGGCGACGATCAGCAGGCCGCCCAGCAGGCGCCCCAGGTAGTAGGGGTACGTGGCGACCAGCGATTCGACGAAGCTGTAGGTCAGCGTGCCGTCGGGGTTGGTGGCGCGCCACATCAGGCCCTGGGTGATGCCGGCGATCCACATCGAGACGATGTAGAACACCACGCCCAGCGTGTGCAGCCAGAAGTGCACGTCCACGAGCTTCGTCGAGTACATGCCGGGCAGGCCGAGCAGGCGCGGCCACAGCGAGTACAGCGAACCGATCGTGATCATCGCCACCCAGCCCAGGGTGCCGGCGTGGACGTGGCCGATGGTCCAGTCGGTGTAGTGGCTCAGCGAGTTGACGGTCTTGATCGAGAGCAGCGGGCCCTCGAAGGTCGCGATCATGTAGAAGCTGATCGCCACGATCAGGAACTTCAGGATCGGGTCGGTGCGCAGCTTGTGCCACACGCCCGACAGCGTGAGGATGCCGTTCATCGCGCCGCCCCACGAGGGCGCCAGCAGGATGACCGAGAACACCATGCCCACCGACTGCGCCCAGTCGGGCAGCGCGGTGTAGTGCAGGTGGTGCGGGCCGGCCCACATGTAGATCGAGATCAGCGCCCAGAAGTGCACGATCGACAGCCGGTACGAGTAGATCGGGCGCTGCGCCTGCTTCGGCACGAAGTAGTACATCATCGCCAGGAAGCCGACGGTCAGCAGGAACGCGACCGCGTTGTGGCCGTACCACCACTGCGCCATCGCGTCGACGGCGCCGCTGTATACCGGGTACGACTTCCACGGGCCGGCGGGGATGGCGAGGTTGTTGACGATGTGCAGCAGGCCGACGCCGATGATGTAGGCGCCGTAGAACCAGTTCGCGACGTAGATGTGCTTGACGTGGCGCTTCGCCACCGTGCCGAAGAACAGCACGCCGTAGCTGATCCAGACCACCGCGATGAGGATGTCGAGCGGCCACTCGAGCTCGGCGTATTCCTTGCCCTGGGTGATGCCCAGCGGCAGCGTGATCGCCGCGCCGACCATGGCCGCCTGCCAGCCCCAGAACACGAACTGCGCCAGCCGGTCGGAGAACAGCCGCACGTGGCAGGTGCGCTGCACGACGTACAGCGAAGTGGCGAACAGCGCCGAGCCGCCGAAGGCGAAGATCACGCCGTTCGTGTGCAGCGGCCGCAGCCGGCTGTAGGTGAGCCAGGGCGTGTCGAAGTTCAGCGCCGGCCAGTACAGCTGGGCGGCGATCCAGACGCCCACCGCCATGCCGACGATGCCCCAGAACACCGTTGCGACCGCGAACTGGGCCACGACCCGGTCGTTGTAGGTGCCGGCGGCCCGGGAGGCGGGCGCAGGCGCGGCTTCGCCGGCGGCCGACGCCGCCGGAATCGAGACATTCATAGGAAACCCCGGATTTTTCGCGTGGATATTGTCCCCGGCCGTGATGGCCGTTCACATGACCTGGATCAAGCTTCGGCCAGCCGTACAGCTTCCGTTACGTTTGCGGCCCGCGGTAGCGGCAGCCGGAGGTGCAGGTTTCGTGCACCACCACCTCGCTCAGCAGCGGCACGGCGGGCTTGAGCCGCTCCCAGATCCATGCGGCGAGGCGCTCGCTGGTCGGATTCTCCAGGCCCTCGATGTCGTTCAGGTAGCGGTGGTCGAGCTGCGCGTGCAGCGGCGCGAACGCGGCCTTCAGCTCGGCGAAATCCATCACCCAGCCGGTGCCGGCGCCGGGTTCGCCCTCCGCGCGCAATTCCACCTGGAACGAGTGCCCGTGCAGCCGCGCGCACTTGTGCCCTTCCGGCACGTTCGGCAGGCGGTGGGCGGCCTCCAGCGTGAAGCGCTTGAAGATTTCCATGACGCCATTCTAGCGCTTCCTTCACGCGGCCCTTGCGCCCGGCGTCCTTTCATCCGGAGGCATGAGCGAGCCCTCCGCGCGCGCGCGACGCATCGTCGCGGCACTCATCGATTCGTTGCCGGCGCTGCTCGGGCAGCCGCTGGAGGCCATGCTCGTCGAGCTCGACGAGCACTACGCCCGGCGCGCCCTGCAGGCGGGCCTGGGCGCTTCCCGCGACGCCTGGGTCGAGTCCCGTCGTCGCCTCGCGGAAGGGCGGGCGCTGCTGGGCGCGACGTTCTTCGAAGGCCTGAAGCGCGAGGCGCTCGCGCTGATGGATCCGCGCGCGCCGCAGCCCGCCGCGGCGGCGGCGCTGCCGGGGCAGAGACAGCTGTCGCTGGTGGATGCGGAGGTCCTCGACGAGGAAGGCCGGCTTGGTGCGATCGCCGACCGCCACGAACACCGCGCGAGCCTGCCGCTGCTGCTGCTCGGGCAGCGTTTCGGCGTGCTGCTCGGCCGGCCGCCGCAGGACGCGGCGGCGTTGCCGGTGGGTCCGCAGGCCTTCGGCCGTGCGCTGGCCGGAGCCGCCCGCCGGGCCGGGCTCTCGCTCGAGGCGCGGATCGCCCTCTATACGGTGTACGACATGGGTTTCATGCGTCGCTACCCGGAGTTCGCGGAAGCGATGGATGCCAGCGTCGACCGCGCCGGCGTGCTGCCGGGCCTCGCATTCGTGCCGCTGCGGCCACGCGACGTGCCAGGGCACGCGGGGCGCGGGACCGCCCCGGCGGCGGGCGATCCCGCCCGGACCGCGGCCGATGCAGAGGCCACGCGCATCGTCAACGAGGCGGTCGCGCGCCTGCGCGAAACCGGCCGAGTTCCGGATGCGCTGGCCAGCGAGCGCCGCGAAACCATTTCCGCGATGACGCGCTACCTGCTGCGTCATGGCCAGGGCTCGAGCGAATGGAAGGCGTGCGTGGAGACCGCGCGCTCCGTGCTCGAGGCCGCGGCGCGGCACGAGCCCCCACCACCGGAAGCGCGCGGATGGATCGAAGGCGCGCTGCGGTCGGTGGGATACGGCGGCGAGGAAGCGCGCCGGCTCGCCGAAGGCCTGACCAGCATGGAAACCGCGGCCTCGGCGGCATCGCAGGCACGGGGCACCACGACCCGCAGCGCCCGCGAGCAACGCTGCCGCGAGCGGCTCGCCGCGCTGTCGATCGGCACGCAGATAGGGTTTTCCGCGCGCGACGGCATGGTGCGGACGCGCCTGCGCTACTACTACCCGGAGCCCGGCCTGCTGCTGCTCGCCAGCGAGGACGGCCAGGAGGCGCTGTTCGAGATCGATGCCGTCGCCCGGCAGATGGCCGAAGGGCAGGCCTGGGTGATCCGCAGCCGGCCGGCGGAGACGGGCGCCTCGCCGCCTGGCGCCGGTGCCGGGCCCGGCACCGGCGCGGAAAGCCGGCCGTCGCCCGGCCAGGGCATCGGCGGATGAGCGTTCCCGCGTCCGCCCTGCCGGAAGCGCGCCGCGGCACGCGCCATGCGCCGGAGTCCCCGACGCCGGTCGTCGACGCGATGACCGACAAGGTGCTCGGCCTCGTCGTCGACCTTTCCGCGGGCGGGATGAAGCTGCTCGCCGCCTCCCCCTTGGTGGACGCCGCGCTGTACCAGGTGCACTTCGCCCTCGACGTGCCCGGGGAGGGCAGGATCCCGCTCGAAGCGGGGATGCAGGTGGTCAACCAGCGCCGCGCGGCGGAAGGCGACGTAGCCGGGTTGCGCTTCATCCACCTGCAGGGCGCGCACGCGCAGCGCCTGGGCCGCTGGCTGCGGGCGCGAGGGGCGGACGGGCGGCATTGATCCCCCGGGCCGGCGGCCGCGCCGGCCTGCGTTCGGCATGGGACAATGGCGGCGTGGACCGGGTGCCGCCCGGGGAGCAGGACGTGCAGGGGATTCCGCTCCGCTCCGGCGAAATCGTCGGGCAGCTGCTCGCGCAGCTGCCGGCGTTGCTGGGCGATGACATCGACGAACTGCTGCAGCGCCTGCAGGAGGCGTTGTCGTCTTCGGTCGTCTCGATTTTCGACCAGCCCGCATGCTGCCGCGACTCGCAGCGCGCGCTCACCTTCCGCAAGGGACAGGCGTTGCCCGCGGTGCTCGCGTCGTTGCGCGCCGAGTGCGAGGCGCTCGCCCTCGCGCCGCCGGGCCGGATCGTGGAGGCGCCGGTGGTGCCCGGCGGCCCGCAGGTGCTGCGCCTGCAGGAGGAGGACAGCCTCGACGAGGAAGCGGCGCTGGCGTCGATCGCGCGCCGGCACGCTTCGCGCGCGAGCTTCCCGCTGCTGCTGCTCGGCCAGCGTTTCGGCGTGCTCTTCGCGCGCCCGGCGATGGGCGCGGACGTGTTGCCGGTGGGCCCGCGCGCCTTCTGCCGCGCGCTCGGCGCAGCGGCGACGCAGGTCGGCCTGTGCCCGCATGCGCGCATGGCGCTGTACCGGCTCTACGACGTCGAGTTCATGGACCAGTATCCGCGCTTCGCCGAAGCGTTCGATGCGCTCGTGGACGCCGCCGGCATCCTGCCCGGCCTCGCCTATGTGCCGCTGCGGCGCGGCGCGACACCGGTGGCGACCGCGGTGGCCGAAGTGTCCGAAAAGGACGCGCTGCAGTCGGTGAACCGCGCCGCGGAAGCGCTGGCCCCGCAGGCGGCATTGCCGGCGCGCATGCAGGCCGAGCGCCAGGAAGCGATCTTCGCGATGGCGCGCTACCTGCTCAGGCACGGGCGCGATTCCAGCCAGTGGAGCGAGTGCATCGGCGTCGCCGATGCCATGCTCGACGCCGCGCGCGCCGGCAACGAGACGCCGGAGGAAGCCGAACGCTGGTTGCGCCGCGCGATCGGCGCCGTCGGTTATGCCGAAGGCGATGCCGACCGGCTCGTGGCCGGACTCACCACGCGCGGTGACGATGCACGCCCGGCTCCGGATGCTGCCGGTGCCGACGCCGCGCCGCCGGGCGACGCGCCTGCCGCGCCATCCGCTCCGCGCGAGCGCGGCGTGCGCGAACAGCGTTGCTTCGATCGCCTGCTGCTGCTCGATCCGGGCGCGATGCTCGGCTTCTCGGCCGGCGACGGCAGCTTCCTGCACCTGTGCGTGCGCGAGCAGCTTCCGGATCCCGCGCGCCTGCTGCTGTCGATGCCGGAGGACCAGCGCGAGATCATGTTCGAAGTGGACATGCTCGCGCGCCTGGTCGCGTCCGGGCAGGCCTGGGTGATGCGCACGCCGGTCGCGGGCGCGGGAGCGGCGCCGTGAGCCGCGACCTCGGCCGCGAGGCGCGCCGCAGCCGCAGGCACGTCCTGCCGGGCAGCCCGCCCGTGCACGACCTGCTCGCCGGACGCGTGCTCGGCCGCGCGCTGGACGTATCCGCAGGCGGCCTGAAGCTGCTGCTCGCCGAACCGCTGGTGGAAGACACGCTGTACCAGGTGCGCTTCGACCTCGACATGGGCCAGGGGCGCCGCGTGCCGATCGTCGCCGGCCTCCAGGTGCTCGATCCGCGCCTCGACGAGGACGGCCTGCTCTGCACCGGCGCGCGCTTCATCCACCTCGAGGGCGCGCACGCGCGCCTGCTCGTGCAGTGGCTGCGGCTGCAGGCGGAGCAGGAGTAGGACGGGACGCCGCGGGAAGGAAGTGGTGGCTATGGGTGGAATCGAACCACCGACCTCGGGATTATGAGTCTCGCGCTCTAACCGTCTGAGCTACATAGCCATTGAAGCGCCGGGCGGCCCGCCGGGCCTGCCCATGCCGGCCATTGCGGCGCGGCGAACCCGCAATTTTCCACGCGCCGCGGGCCGCCGTCAATTCGGCGGCCGGTCCGCGCCGCCCCGCTTGTGGCCTCCTCGACCCCGTGGCAGAGTCGGATGCAGTGCATTCTGGAGTCCGCATCGTGATCGATCCGGACGGTTACCGCCCCAACGTGGGCATCGTGCTCATGCACCCGGACGGCCGGGTGTTCTGGGCCAGGCGCGTGCGCCGCGACGGCTGGCAGTTCCCGCAGGGCGGGATGAACACCGACGAGACGCCGCTGGAAGCCATGTACCGCGAGCTCCGCGAGGAGACCGGCCTGATGCCCGAGCACGTCGCCGTGCTCGGCGTCACGCCCGGCTGGCTGCGCTACCGCCTGCCGCACCGCGCGGTGCGGCGCCAGGACAGGATCGTGTGCATCGGGCAGAAGCAGGTGTGGTTCCTGCTGCAGTTCACCGGCACCGAGGCCGACCTGCGGCTCGACGCCACGGACAAGCCCGAGTTCGACGACTGGCGCTGGGTCGACTTCTGGTACCCGATGCAGCACGTCGTCGTGTTCAAGCGCCGCGTCTACGCCAGCGCGCTGCGCCACCTGGCGCCGTTCGCGCGCCAGGTCGCGGGGGCGCAGGCGATCCCGCCCGCGACGCCCGACACCCGCTGGCCCGCGCGGCGGGCGGGGCGCCGCCGCGGCCGCGTGGGGGCTGCGCCGCCCGCACCCGTTCAGGATTGACAATCATTCTCATTTGAACGGACAATGGCGGCAGGCCCATCCCCGCCCGCGACCGTCCGACCATGTACGTCTGCCTCTGCAACGGCGTCACCGACCGCGAGATCCGCGAGGTCGCGGCTGCCGGCTGCCGCACGCTGCCGGAGCTGACCATGCGCACCGGCTGCGGCGCGACCTGTGGCAGCTGCCTCGACATGGCGCAGCAGATCCTCGACGAAGTCCACGCGGCGCTTGGCGTGCCGGTGCTGTCGCAGCAGGCCTTGTCGCAAGCCGCCTGACCGCGCGCGCGCCGCCGCGCAGGCGACGCATCCGATTCCCGTTCCGGCACGCGCTCCGCGAAGGCGCTAGCATCGTCGCGTCCGCAGCAGATGGAGCCACCCCATGAAGGGCGACCCCAGGGTCATCGAGCACCTCAACAAGGCGCTCTACAACGAACTGATCGCGATCAACCAGTATTTCCTGCACGCGAAGATGCTGAAGAACTGGGGGCTCAAGGAACTCGCCGAGCACGAGTACCACGAGTCCATCGACGAGATGAAGCATGCGGACAAGCTGTCCGAGCGCATCCTGTTCCTCGACGGGCTGCCGAATTTCCAGAACCTCGGCAAGCTGCGCATCGGCGAGAACCCGGTCGAGCTGCTGAAGGCGGACCTCGCGCTGGAGATGGACGCGCTGCCCACGCTGCGCGAGGCCATCGCGTACTGCGAGCAGGTCGGCGACTACACCAGCCGCGAGCTGTTCGCCGACATCCTCGAGTCCGAGGAAGAGCACATCGACTGGATCGAGACGCAGCTCGGGCTCATCGCGCGGCTCGGCGAGCAGAACTACCTGCAGACCAAGGTCGACGACTGAAAAAAGCCCGATGGACGAATCGCCGACTCCGTCCGCGGAACGCGTCCCGGCCGGCGCAGCCGCGCCCGCCGGCGCGCCGCCGCAGCAGGCGCCGCATGGCCATGGCCTGGCCTACGCGCTGCTGGCGGTGTTCCTCGCCGCGCTGGCGTTCGGCGGCTGGGGGCTGTGGACCGTGTTCGCGCCGCGTCCCGACGACGCGCGCGCGCAGCTCGCGGCCCAGCGCGAGCGCATCGCCGAACTCGAGCAGCAGGCGACCACCCTCGCGCGTTCGGACCAGGTGAGCCGCGAGGCCAACCGCGACCTGCAGGGCACGCTGGCCGAACGCGACGAGGAAATCGCCGGCCTGCGCGCCGACGTCGCGTTCTACGAGCGCTTCGTCGGCAGCACCGCGCAGCGCCACGGCCTGGCCGTGCACCAGCTGCGCATGACCCCGCAGCCGGGCGGCGCCTGGCACTTCGTCGCCACGCTGACGCAGAACCTGAGCCGCGGCGCCGTCAACGCGGGGCGGCTCACCGTCTCGCTGGAAGGCAGCCGCAAGGGGCGCATGGAAAAGCTCGACTGGGCGCAGCTGCGGCAGCAGCCGGACGCGCCGGGCGTCGAGTACTCGTTCAAGTATTTCCAGCAGGTGCAGGGCGACGTGATGGTCCCCGCCGGGCTGCAGCCGGTGCGCGTGGTGGTGCGGCTGGTGCCGGCGCGCGGGGAGCCGGTGGAGCAGTCGTTCACCTGGGCCGAGGCGACGGCCGATCCGGCGCCCTGAACGGGGCGCGCGGTTGATTCCGCGTACCCGCGGCCCCATCCTTTGCGCATGCAGACCCCCACCGCAGACGGCGCCGCGCCCGGCTACCAGTCGCTGCAGCGCCCGCTCGAGTTCACCCATGCCGCGGCCGCCAAGGTGCGCGAGCTGATCGCCGAGGAAGGCAATCCGGCGCTGAAGCTGCGCGTCTACATCCAGGGCGGCGGCTGCTCGGGCTTCCAGTACGGCTTCGAGTTCGACGAGCAGCAGGGCGAGGACGACCTGGCGATCGCCACCGACGAGGTGACGCTGCTGGTGGATCCGTTGAGCCTGCAGTACCTGATGGGCGCGGAAGTGGACTACACCGAGAGCCTGCACGGCGCGCAGTTCACGATCCGCAACCCGAACGCGAAGAGCACCTGCGGCTGCGGCAGCAGCTTCACCGTG
>JBDZUW010000189.1:0-1702 GCA_040255375.1 Luteimonas sp.
CGCTGGTTCTGCGTGCCGGGATGCTCGACCTTCAGCGCGCCCATCAGGTTGCCGATGCGGCCGATGGTCAGCCAGTCGTAGCCCTTCTCGATGCCGAACATCAGGCCCGCGCGGAACGCATCGCCGCAGCCCGTGGGGTCGGTGACGCGGCGCTCGTGCGCCGGCGGCACGTCGATGGCCTTGCCGTCGGCGAAGATCACCGCGCCCTTCGGGCCACGCGTGGCGATGTAGGCCTTCACCTTGCCGGCGATGGTCTTCTCGTCCCAGCCGGTGCGCTCCTGCAGCAGGTTCGACTCGTAGTCGTTCACGGTCACGTAGTCCGCCTGCTCGATGAAGTCGCGCAGTTCGGCGCCGTTGAACAGCGGCATCGCCTGGCCCGGGTCGAAGATGAACGGGACGCCGGCCTCGGCGAACTCGCGCGCGTTCTGGATCATGCCTTCGTATCCGTCCGGGCTGACGATGCCGAGGGTGACGCCGGGCACGTCGCGGACGTGGTTCTCGTACGAACGCATCATCGCGCCCGGATGGAAGGCGGTGATCTGGTTGTTGTCGTGGTCGGTGGTGATGAAGGCCTGCGGCGTGAACAGCTCCGGGATCTCCTTCACCCGCGACAGGTCGATGCCCAGCTCGGCGAAGTACTCGCGGTAGGGCCCGAAGTCCTGGCCGACGGTGGCCATCGGGATCGGCTCGCCGCCCAGCAGCTTGAGGTTGTAGGCGATGTTGCCGGCGCAGCCGCCGAACTCGCGCCGCATCCGCGGCACCAGGAAGGACACGTTGAGGATGTGCACCTTGTCCGGGAGGATGTGGTTCTTGAACTGGTCGGGGAACACCATGATGGTGTCGTAGGCCAGGGAACCGCAGATCAGCGCAGCCATGGGCGAGCCTCGGGGTGCCGGGGGCACCGGCGGGGAAAGGAGGGTGGGGCGAGCGGTCGGTGGGGGTGGCCGGAACTGCGTCCCGGTTCGGCCGTCCCGGCGGTCGCAAAGGGTACCGTCTGGCGCCCGCGGAGGCCAGTTTTTGCTAGGCTAGCCCATCCCTTGCGACACTTGCGGAGTCGGCCCCCGCATCTCATTGACGCGGGGGCCGCATTTCGCCCTGACGGACGCCCCCACGCGATGTTCAAGAAGTTCCGCGGCATGTTCTCCAACGACCTGTCGATCGACCTCGGCACGGCCAATACCCTCATCTACGTGCGCGGCCAGGGCATCGTGCTCAACGAGCCGTCGGTGGTCGCCGTCCGCCAGGACCGCCTGGTCGGCAACTCGCGCTCCGTCGCCGCGGTCGGCAGCGAGGCCAAGCAGATGCTCGGACGCACCCCGGGCCACATCACCACGATCCGGCCGATGAAGGACGGCGTCATCGCCGACTTCACCTATACCGAGGAGATGCTGAAGTACTTCATCCGCAAGGTGCACAAGTCGCGGATGCTGCGCCCGAGCCCGCGCGTGCTGGTGTGCGTGCCCGCGGGCAGCACCCAGGTCGAGCGCCGCGCGATCAAGGAGTCGGCCGAGGAGGCCGGCGCGCGCGAGGTGTTCCTGATCGAGGAGCCGATGGCCGCCGCGATCGGCGCCGGCATGCCGGTGACCGAGGCGCGCGGCTCGATGGTCGTGGACATCGGCGGCGGCACCACCGAGGTCGCGGTGATCGCGCTCAACGGCATCGTGTACTCGCAGTCGGTGCGCATCGGCGGCGACCGCTTCGA
>JBDZUW010000097.1:0-7598 GCA_040255375.1 Luteimonas sp.
TCGTCGGCGGCTGCAGGTTGCGCAGGCGCGCGATCTTGTGCGCCTCGCGGATCTGCCCCGCCGACCATTCCGACGTGCCCCAGTACAGCACCTTGCCCTGCTGCACGAGCGCATCCATGGCCCGCACGGTTTCCTCGATCGGCGTGTCCGGATCGGGGCGGTGGCAGAAGTACAGGTCGAGGTAATCGACGCGCAGGCGCTTCAGCGCACCGTGGCACGCATCGACGACATGCTTGCGCGACAGGCCCTTCTGCGTGGGGCGCGGTTCCTTCGCGGAGCCGAAATACACCTTGCTCGAGACGCAGTAGCCGTCGCGGGGCAGGCGCAGGTCGGCGATGGCGTCGCCCATCACCCGCTCGGCCTCGCCGTTGGCGTAGCCCTCGGCGTTGTCGAAGAAGTTGACGCCGGCATCCCAGGCCAGCGCGATCATCTCGCGCGCGGCATTGCGGTCGACCTGGTTGCCGAAGGTGACCCAGGCGCCGAACGACAGCGCCGAGAGCTGCAGGCCGGAGGATCCGAGGCGGCGGTATTGCATCGCGGAAGCGGGCATCGCGGAAGCGGGCATGGCGGGAGCGGACGTTGCAGGCATCGGGGGGCCCGGTTCGCGGGCCCTCCATCCTAGCGCGGCTCAGAATCCCATGCGCACCGACACGCGCGCGCCGTGGTCGCGTTCGCCGTCGCCGAAGCGGCCGTTCCACGTGGCCTCGATCGTGGCGCGCCTGCTGGCCTGCCAGCGCAGGCCCATGTCCAGCGCGACGGCTTCGCCCGCGAGCGCGGGACCGGCGACGCCGAAGCGCGTGGCGCCGTCGGCGAAGCGTGCCGTGGCCGATCCGCCATCGTCGCCGGTCACGCGCGTCCATGCGGCCGTGCCCCAGAACCGCACGGTCTTCGACTGCGACGTCCAGTCCCAGCGCGCGCCGAACGTCGACACGGTCCGCTCGTTCGTGCCGGCATCGACATGCAGCGCGGCATCGCCGCCCGTCTCGTCGAACGCATCGCCGTGCACGCGGACCCGCGCGACGTTCGCGAACGGCGCCAGCAGGTTCGGGCCGAACGCGAAGCGGTGGCTGGCATCGAGGTAGGACTGCGTCGTATCGGCGTCGGAATCCCCGCGCAGCGATTCCGCGTGGTCGCCGACCACGGCGCTGCGGCGCGAATCGATGCCGTGCGTGCTGCGCACCGTCCCCGCCTGGAAACGCAGGATCCCGGCGTCGACGAGCGCGTAGGCGCCGGCATGGCGGCTGGAAACATCCGCCTCCGCCGAACGCCCGTCGCTGTCGACCGAGAGCCGGCCGCTGCCGGCCAGCGCGCCGAGGCGCACCCGGCCGCCGACAGGCACGTCGCCGCCGATGGCGAAGCCGCTGCCATCGCCGTCGACCGCCGCGGCGTTGCCGTCCGCGTCGACGTGCGACCAGTGTCCCCAGCCGGTGAGCCAGGCGCTGCCGCGGTCGCCCGCTTCCACCGGCGCCAGTTGCTGCACCAGCGCGTCGCGCAACTGCCGCGCGTCGCCGAGCAACGCGCCGCGCGTGGACGCGTGGATCTCGCCGGAAAGCGAATCGAAGGCCGCCGCGGCGCCGCGCGCATCGAGCGTCGTCAGTTCCTCGTACACCGCATTGCCCCAGCCCAGCGCATCCGCCGCCGCGGCGACGCCCGCCTGGTTGCGGGTTTGCGCGACGCTCTCGAAAGCGATGTCGTTGCGACGCAGGGTCAGGGTCACGTCGTTCGTTCCGTACGCGAGCAGCGGATCCAGGAACAGCAGGCTCGAGGTCGCACCGGCGAACCGGCCGCTTACGCCGCCAGCGGCGGTGAGGATCGTGTAGCTGGTGCGCGCCTGCCAGTCGCCATCCTGCGCGAGCGCCACCATGCTGCCGTCGAGCGTTGCTGCGCCTTCGACCACGAGCTTGTCCGACGTGCCGCCCGCGGTCGCCTCGATCTGCAGCGTGCCGGTCGCGGTCTGCCGGTAGTCGCCGCCGATGCCGAGCGTGCCCAGCGATGCACCAGGCGCCAGGGTGCCCGCATTCGTGACGTCGCCTTCGATGCGACCGTGGCCGCCCAGCGTCGCGCCCGCCGCCACCGCGACGTCGCCGCCGAGCACCGCGGCGCTGCCCGCGCCCGCGCCGACGATCAGCGTGCCCTGCGCGACGTCGGTGTGCCCGGCGAAGGCCGAGTTGTCCGCGGACACGACGAGCGTGCCCGTCCCCTGCTGGCGCAGCACGCCGCCACCCTGCAGCAGGCCGGCGAAGTCCACCGTGTCGCTGCGGTCGAACACGAGCGCGCCGCCCGCGGCGACCGAGACATCGCCGGCGATCGCGCCGCTCGTGCCGCCGGTGCCGACCTGGAGGGTCGTCCCCGGTCCGACCTGCACCGAAGCGCCGCGGGCCGACGTCGCCAGCGTGCCGCCATCCACCCGCAGCGCGCCGCCGTCGCCGGACAGCGTGCCGGTGAACGCACCGGACGCTGCCGTCAGCGCGAGCACCTGGTCGCCCAGCGCAATGGCGCCCGCGCCCGCCAGGTCCGCCACGCTTGCGCCGGCGGACGTGCCGGCGATGTCGAAGCTGCCGTCGAGCCGCAGCAGCGACGACGCGGCGATGCTGCCAGTGCCTGCCAACGCCAGCGTCGCGCCGGCATCCACCGTCGTTGCGCCGGTGTAGGTGTTCGCGCCCGACAGCGCCAGCGTGCCGGCGGCAATCCGCAGGCTGCCGCCGCTGCCGCCGCCGAGACCGCCGTCAGCGACCGTGCCCGAGAAGGCGCCACCCGCGACGGACAGTGCGTGGCCGCCGAGCCTCAAGTCGCCCGCGCCCGTGAGCGCGGCGAGGGCGACGTCCGCGCTTGCCTGCGAGACGTCGAAGGTCGCGCCGCCCGCCACGTCCATCGCGCCGGGCGCCACGCCCGCGCCCGAGAGCGCGAGCGTCCCGCCGACCACCACCGTGCCGCCGCTGTAGGTGTTCGCGCCGGCGAGTACCAGCGTGCCCGCGTCGTCCTTGCGCAGTCCGTCGACGCCATCGATCACGCTGGCGATGGTCGCGGTCATCGCCGCGCCCGCGGCGCTGCCGTCGCCCACCCGGATCACCGGCATGTCGCCGTCGCCCACGAGCGTCAGCGTATCGCCTTCGATGCGGTAACCATCGCTCGCGAACTGCATGCCGCTGGCGGTGACCGCGCTGCGGCCGCCGTCCACGACCACGGTGCCGGCGTCGCCGCCGAACACCGCGAAACCGGGTTGCGGAGCCATCGCCCCGGTCACGGTCGCATCGGCATCCGTCCAGTTCGCCGACGTGGTCGACCAGGTGCCGCTGCCGCCGCCGGCTTGCGTCGGCGTCGCCGCGCCGTTCGCGTTCCAGAAATTCAGGGTCAGGCCGGCGAGGCTGAGCAGGTTGATGCGGTTGGCGAGTACCTGCAGTTGCAGTTCCTGGCCGGCAGGCACGCTGCCGAGCGCCAACCCGCCGTTGGACTGGGCAAGCGCGCCGCCCCAGGTCATCAGCGTGTAAAGGCCCGGCCCCATGCCGCCGGCGTCGGTGACGTCGAGCACGGCGCCGTCCAGGCTGACGTCGCCGCCGACATCCACGCGGTCGCTGCTGCCCGGCCTGGAGGAGCTTCCCGGTACGCCGAATTCGTAGTCCAGCACTGCGCCGTTGCCCACCGCCAGGTCGCCGTCGATCGACAGGGTGCCGATGCTGTTGCCGGGCGCGAGGCGCCCGCCCGCCGCGATGTCCACGTTGCCGGCGATGGTGCCGTGGCCGCCGAGCGTCGCGTTGCGCGCCACGGAGACGTCGCCGCCGAGCACTGCGCCGTTGCGGGCACGGCTGCCCACCACCAGCGTGCCGCCGGCGACGAGCGTGGAGCCGGCGAATGCGCTGCTGTCGCCATCCAGCACCAGCTTGCCCGGACCCTGCTGGTGCAGCGTTCCGATGCCCGCGATCGACCCGGCGTACGTCACGTTGCCGGAGCGCCGGAACGTCACGCCGCTGCCCGCTTCGAGGTTGAGGTCGCCCGCGAGCGTGCCTGCGGTGCCGCCGTTGCCGATGTCCATCGTCGTATTCGGGCCCAGCGTCGTGCTGCCGGCGTCGATCGAGCCGAGGAGCGTGAACGAGGGGCCGACGAGCCGCATGTCGCCGGCGATCGTCGAATTCCCGTCGATCCGCATCGCCACGCTGTTCACCAGGCTGAAACTCGCGGCGGCGAAGTCGCCGAGCACGCCGATGCTGTTGCCGGCGCCCTCCAGCGTGACGCTGCCCAGCGTCGCGCCGCCGCCGCCAAGCACCGCAGTGGTGAGCGAGCCGCCGGTCTGCACGATGGATCCGGCGCCGCCGGACAGCGTGCTGCCGCCGATTGCGGTGACATCGCTGCCCAGCGTGAGCCCGTTGCCCGCGGACAGGCCGACGTTGACGCCGGACAGCGCGCCCGATACGGCCAACGCGCCGCCCGACGACAGGGACAAGTTCCCCATGCCGGCGTCGAGCGCGACGCCCGCCATCGTCAACGTCCCCGCTGCGGACAGCGAGACGTTGCTGTCGGCACCGACCTGCAGCGACGAGACGACAAGATCGTTGCCATCGACGAGGGAGACCGAGCCCGCCGAGTCGATGGCGACGCTGCCCTGGAAATCGTTGCCTGCATTGTCGAGCACGATGTCGCCGCTCGAGGACGACAGGCTGGTCGTGCCGCCCACCTGCACGGCTGCCGACTGCGACAGGCTGCCGGCACTGGCCTGCAAGTCGCCGGCGAGGGTCGTCCACCCGAGCGCCAGTTCGTTGGAATCGGCGATCGACGCGTCGTTGCCCGCGAGCCGAACCGCTCCGCCGAAATCGTTGCCGACGTTGGTGAGCACGATGTCGGCGCTGCCCGCGTCGAAGCGGCTGGTCCCGCTGACCTGCAACGCACCCGCCTGGGTGATCGCGCCGCCGCCGGTGGTGGCGACCAGGTCTCCGGAGATGGTGCCCGACCCCAGGTTAAGCGCACCCTGGCTCACTGCCGTCAGCGCGCCCGTGTCCAGCGTGCCCAGCGTCAACGCGTTGGCGTCGGCGATTGCGGTCGTGCCGCCGGCCAGGTTCACCGCACCCGCGAAATCGTTGCCGGCGTTGGTCAACGTGATTGCGTTGGTACCGGCGTTGAAGGTCGAAACACCGGCCACCGTGAATGCGCCGCCCTGCCCGATGTCGCCGGCGGTGGTCGTCACCGACAACGGACCGTCGACGGCAATGGAAAGGGCCTCGAAGGTGCCGCCGTTGACGGTGAGGCCGGCCAGGGGCGTGGTGCCGCCCACGGCGCCATGGAAGACGATCAAGCCCCCGGCGTTCACCGCCAGCGCACGCGGCCCGTCCAACGTGTCCGCAAAATCGATGTAGTTGTTGCCGAAGCTCGTGATCGTCACGTTCGCCACGACCTCCGCCGGAGGGGCGATGATCAGCGAAGTGCCCACATTGATGTCGAACTCCAACAACAGGGAGGCCGCTGCGGCGGGGAACATCGCCACGCCCGATCCGGCCGCAAGCAGAAGGGCGCAAGCCAGGCGACCGGCCCGCGGGCGCCGCACCTGGCGGGCACCACCCGATCCTCCGGAGCTTCCGCTCCCGGAAACCTCGGACGCAACCTGCATGACCCCGCGGGCCCGGTTCCAGACCAGGCGGTAGATGTGGTTCATGGCGATGTTCCCCTTCCGTGCGTGCGCGCAAGCTAGCCCGCCCCCGCGGCGGGCGCCAGCCCCCAGTCTGGTACGAGAAAGCAAAAGGAAAGGGGCCAGGGTCGTCTGCTGGACGACCCTGGCCCCTCGTTCCAGCGGGAAGGAGCCGACCGCGGGTCGGCTCTACCTCTACCCGGGGATCAGGCGAGGCGCTTCGCGATGGCGGCGCCGAGGTCGCCCGGCGACTTCACCGTGGTGACGCCGGCCTTCTCCATCGCCGCGAACTTGCCCTCGGCCGTGCCGGCGCCGCCGGAGGCGATCGCGCCCGCGTGGCCCATGCGCTTGCCCTTCGGCGCGGACGCGCCGGCGATGAAGCCGACCACCGGCTTGGTGACGTGCTTCGCGATGAACTCGGCCGCTTCCTCTTCGGCGCTGCCGCCGATCTCGCCGACCATGATGATGCCCTGGGTCTGCGCGTCGGCCTGGAACAGCTTCAGGCAGTCGATGAAGTTCAGGCCGTTGATCGGATCGCCGCCGATGCCGATCACCGTCGACTGGCCGAGGCCGGCGTCGGTGGTCTGCTTCACGGCTTCGTAGGTCAGCGTGCCCGAGCGCGACACGATCGCGACCTTGCCCGGCATGTGGATGTGGCCCGGCATGATGCCGATCTTGCACTCGCCCGGGGTGATGATGCCCGGGCAGTTCGGGCCGACCAGCACGACGTCCGGATAGCCCTTCAGCGTGTTCTTGACGCGCAGCATGTCGAGCACCGGGATGCCCTCGGTAATTGCGACGATGACCTTGATGCCCGCGGCCGCGGCCTCGAGGATCGCGTCGGCCGCGTACGGCGGCGGCACGTAGATGACGGACGCATTCGCGCCGGTCGCGGCGACGGCCTGCGCGACGGTGTCGAAGACCGGCAGGCCGAGGTGCTGCGTGCCGCCCTTGCCGGGCGTGACGCCGCCGACGACCTTGGTGCCGTACTCGAGCATCTGCTCGGCGTGGAAGGTGCCCTGGGTACCGGTGAAGCCCTGGACGATGACCTTGGTGTTCTTGTTGACCAAAACGCTCATGGTGGATTCGTGTCCTTGGCTCAGGCGGCGTTCTTGACGGCTTCGACGGCCTTCTTCGCGCCGTCGTTGATGTCGTCGGCGGGGATGATGGCGAGGCCGGAGTTCTTCAGCAGCGCCTTGCCCTCGGCCACGTTCGTGCCCTCGAGGCGCACGATCACCGGCACCTGCACGCCCACTTCCTTGACCGCGGCGATGATGCCCTCGGCGATCATGTCGCAGCGGACGATGCCGCCGAAGATGTTGACGAAGATCGCCTTCACCTTGTCGCTCGACAGGATCAGCTTGAACGCCTCGGTCACGCGCTCCTTGTTGGCGCCGCCGCCGACGTCGAGGAAGTTCGCGGGCTCGCCGCCTTCCAGCTTGATCACGTCCATGGTCGCCATCGCCAGGCCCGCGCCGTTGACCATGCAGCCGATGTTGCCGTCCATGGTCACGTAGTTCAGGTCGTACTGGCTGGCGCGCACCTCGGTCTCGTCCTCCTGGCGGATGTCGCGCATCGCGGCGAGGTCGGGGTGGCGGAAGGTGGCGTTGTCGTCGGAGTTGACCTTGCCGTCGAGCACCGCGAGGTTGCCGTCGGTCATGATCGCCAGCGGGTTGAGCTCGACCAGCGACAGGTCCTTCTCGTTGAACAGCTTGAACAGGCCCAGCATGATCTTCGTCAGCTGGCCGACCTGCTTCGCGTTGAGGCCGAGGGCGAAGCCCATGTCGCGGCACTCGTACGGCTGCAGGCCCTGCACGTAGTTCACGTGCAGCGTCCTGATCGCGTCGGGGTTCTCCTCGGCGGTCTTCTCGATCTCCACGCCGCCCTCGGACGAGGCGATGAAGGTGATGGACTTGCTGGAGCGGTCCACCAGCACCGACAGGTACAGCTCCTTGGCGATGTCGGTGGCCTGGGTCACCAGCAC
>JBDZUW010000190.1:0-1692 GCA_040255375.1 Luteimonas sp.
CCGATCACCTCGAACTTCCGCGAGGGCCTGAACGTCCAGCAGTACTTCATCTCGACCCACGGCGCCCGCAAGGGCCTCGCGGACACCGCGCTGAAGACCGCGAACTCGGGTTACCTGACCCGCCGCCTGGTGGACGTCGCGCAGGACGTGGTGATCACCGAGTCCGACTGCGGCACGATGGACGGCCTCACCATGACCCCGATCGTGGAAGGCGGCGACGTGGTCGAGCCGCTGCGCGACCGCGTGCTGGGCCGCATCGTGGCCGAGGACGTGTTCCTGCCCGGCGACGACGTCGACCCGATCGTGACCCGCAACACCCTGCTCGACGAGACCTGGGTGGCCAAGCTCGAGGATGCCGGCGTGCAGACCATCAAGGTCCGCTCGACGATCACCTGCGAGAGCGCGTTCGGCGTGTGCGCCCACTGCTACGGCCGCGACCTGGGCCGCGGCCACATCGTCAACCTCGGCGAGGCCGTGGGCGTGGTCGCCGCGCAGTCGATCGGCGAGCCCGGCACGCAGCTGACGATGCGCACGTTCCACATCGGCGGCGCGGCGTCGCGAGCGGCGGCGATCGACAACGTGACGGTCAAGACCACCGGCTCGATCAAGTTCAACAACCTCAAGCACGTCGCCCACGCGAGCGGCAGCCTGGTCGCGGTGTCGCGCTCGGGCGAGCTGTCGGTGCTCGACGCCCACGGCCGCGAGCGCGAGCGCTACAAGCTGCCGTACGGCGCGACCATCACCGTCAAGGACGGCGCGGCCATCAAGGCCGGGCAGACGGTCGCGAACTGGGATCCGCACAACCACCCGATCGTGTCGGAAGTGGCGGGCTTCGTCCGCTTCGTGGACTTCGTCGACGGCGTCACCGTCATCGAGAAGACCGACGAGCTGACCGGCCTGGCCTCGCGCGAGATCACCGATCCCAAGCGCCGCGGCTCGCAGGGCAAGGACCTGCGCCCGCTGGTCCGGATCGTGGACGCCAAGGGCAACGACCTGAACATCCCGGGCACCGACCTGCCGGCGCAGTACCTGCTGCCGCCGCGCTCGATCGTGAACCTGCAGGACGGCGCCGCGGTCGGCGTCGGCGACGTGGTGGCGAAGATCCCGCAGGAAGCGTCCAAGACCCGCGACATCACCGGCGGCCTGCCGCGCGTGGCCGACCTGTTCGAGGCGCGCAAGCCGAAGGACCCGGCCGTGCTGGCCGAGGTCTCCGGCATCGTCTCGTTCGGCAAGGACACCAAGGGCAAGCAGCGCCTGATCATCCGCGACGCGGACGGCAACGAGCACGAGGAGCTGATCCCGAAGTACCGCCAGATCATCGTGTTCGAGGGCGAGCACGTGGAGAAGGGCGAGACCGTGGTGGACGGCGAGCCGACCCCGCAGGACATCCTGCGCCTGCTCGGCGTCGAGCCGCTGGCCGTGTACCTGACCAAGGAGATCCAGGACGTCTACCGCCTGCAGGGCGTGAAGATCAACGACAAGCACATCGAGGTGATCGTCCGCCAGATGCTGCGCAAGGTCGAGATCACCGACCAGGGCGACAGCAAGTTCCTGCACGGCGAGCAGGCCGAGCGCCAGCGCGTCATCGAGGAGAACGCCCGCCTGGTCGCCCGCAACGAGCTGCCGGCGAAGTTCGACCCGGTGCTGCTGGGCATCACCAAGGCCTCGCTGGCGACCGAGTCGTTCATCTCG
>JBDZUW010000009.1:0-2206 GCA_040255375.1 Luteimonas sp.
TCGAGCTGCTCGGCGAGCACGAGGCCGGCAAGGAAATCACGTTCGACAACGTGCTGATGCTCGGCGATGCCGACGGCATCAAGGTCGGCGACGCGCTCAAGGGCGCGACCGTCACCGCCAAGGTCATCGGCCACGGCCGCGCGGACAAGGTCCGCATCGTCAAGTTCCGCCGCCGCAAGCACCATCGCAAGCAGATGGGCCACCGGCAGCACTACACCGAAATCCAGGTCACCGGCATCGCCGGCGGCTCGAAGAAGTAAGGAGAAGCAGCCATGGCACACAAAAAGGGCGTAGGTTCCTCGCGCAACGGCCGCGACTCCAACCCGAAGTACCTCGGCGTGAAGATGTACGGCGGCCAGGCCATCGAGGCCGGCAACATCATCGTCCGCCAGCGCGGCACCCAGTTCCACCCGGGTCCGGGCGTCGGCCTCGGCCGCGACCACACCCTGTTCGCGCTCGTCGACGGCACCGTCGAGTTCTCGACCAAGGGCCCCAAGAAGCGCCGCACCGTCAGCATCGTCACCGCTGCCTGACGCGATCGTCGTAGCGCTTGCGAAGGCCCCGCTCCGGCGGGGCTTTTCGTTTCCGCCTTCCGCATTCCACGTCCATTAGACTGACGCCGCCATGAAACTCGTCGACGAAGCCGAAATCACCGTCACCGCCGGCAACGGCGGCAACGGCTGCGTCGGCTTCCGGCGCGAGAAATTCATCCCGCTCGGCGGCCCCGACGGCGGCGACGGCGGCGACGGCGGCGACGTATGGCTGCAGGCCGACGAGAACCTCAACACGCTCGTCGACTTCCGCCACCAGCGCTCGTTCCGCGCGCAGCGCGGCGAGAACGGCATGGGCAGCCAGATGTACGGCAAGGGCGGCGAGGACACGGTCGTCACCGTGCCCGTCGGCACCGTCGTCACCAACGTCGAGACCGACGAGGTGATCGGCGACCTGACCCGCCACGGCGAGCGCCTGCTGGTCGCGCGCGGCGGCAAGGGCGGCCTCGGCAACATGCATTTCAAGAGCTCGATCAACCGTTCGCCGCGGCAGTCCACGCCGGGCGGCGAGGGCGAGTCGCGGGTGCTGAAGCTCGAACTGAAGCTGCTCGCCGACGTGGGCCTGCTCGGCTTCCCGAACGCGGGGAAGAGCACTTTCATCCGCGCGGTGTCGGCGGCGACGCCGAAGGTGGCGGACTATCCGTTCACCACGCTGTATCCCAACCTCGGCGTGGTCAGCGTCGAGCCGCATCGCAGCTTCGTGATCGCCGACGTGCCGGGCCTGATCGAGGGCGCGGCCGAGGGCGCGGGCCTGGGCACCCAGTTCCTGCGCCACCTGCAGCGCACGCGGCTGCTGCTGCACCTGGTCGACCTGTCGCCGGCGCTCGAGGGTTACGAGGCCTACGGCGAGACCGTGCCGTCGCCGGTGGAGCAGGTGCGCGCGATCGAGCACGAACTCGGCCGCCACGACCCGGAGCTGCTGCGCAAGCCGCGCTGGCTGGTGCTGAACAAGGCCGACCTCGCGTTCGAGGACGAATCGCGGGCGGCGGCGGAGAAGATCGTCGCCGAGCTCGGCTGGGACGCGCCGTGGTACCTCGTGTCGGCGATCGCGCGCGAAGGCACCTGGCCGGTGATGCTCGACGTGCAGGCGTTCTTCGACCGCCAGCGCGCCGAAGCGCTCGACGACGCGCACGCGCAGGGCGATGCCGGCGCCGCGCGCGACACGGGCGGTGCCGGTGCCTGAGGCCGCCGCGCGGGCAACAAAAAACCCGGCGCAGGCCGGGTTTTTCGCGTGCCGTGCGCGCCGCCTTGGGGCGCGCCGGCTCGGATCAGGCGGCCTGCAGCGCCTTGATGCGCGCCGACAGGCGGCTCTTGTGGCGGGCGGCCTTGTTGCGGTGGATCAGGCCGCGCGCGCTGAAGCGGTCGAGGATCGGCTGGGCGACGTCGTAGGCGGCCTTGGCGCCGGCGGCATCGTTGGCGTCGAGCGCCTTCAGCACCTTCTTGACGGCGGTGCGCAGCTGCGAGCGCTGGGCCGCATTGCGGGCGTTGCGCACGACGGTCTGCTTGGAGCGCTTCTTGGCGGACTTGATGTTGGCCACGGGGAATCCTGGAAACTGGGTGTAATGAAGGGTCGGTTGGTCGGGGCGGCCACGGGTTTCGGCCCGGGCAGACAGGAAAGTATGGGCGATTCATGGACTTGCGTCAACGGCCACGGG
>JBDZUW010000009.1:2306-28577 GCA_040255375.1 Luteimonas sp.
CCCGGGCAGACAGGAAAGTATGGGCGATTCATGGACTTGCGTCAACGGCCACGGGGCCGCCCGGTGAGCGGCCAGCGCGGCCACGGGATGCTGCGGGGGCTGCTGTCGTTCAGCAGCATGACCTTCGTGTCCCGGATCCTGGGCCTGGTCCGGGACCAGGCCATCAACTACGCCTTCGGCGCCAATGCGGCCACGGACGCCTTCTGGGTCGCCTTCCGCATCCCGAACTTCCTGCGCCGGCTGTTCGCCGAGGGCTCGTTCTCGACCGCCTTCGTCCCGGTCTTCACCGAGGTCAAGGAGACCCGGCCCCACGCCGACCTCAAGGCGCTGGTCGCCAACGTCTCCGGCACCCTCGGCGGCGTCCTGCTGGTGGTGACCGCGCTCGGGCTGATCTTCACCCCGCAGGTCGCGATGCTGTTCAATCCCGGTGCGGTGGACGAGCCGGAGCGCTTCGGCCTGGTCGTGCACCTGCTGCGGCTGACCTTCCCGTTCCTGCTGTTCGTCTCGCTCACGGCGCTGGCCGGGGGGGCGCTCAACAGCTTCGGCCGTTTCGGCCTGCCGGCGCTGACGCCGGTGATCCTCAACCTGTGCATGATCGGCGGCGCGCTGTGGCTGGCGCCGCGGCTGCAGGTGCCGATCCTGGCGATGGGCTGGGCGGTGCTGGTGGCCGGCCTGCTGCAGCTGCTCTTCCAGCTGCCGGCGCTGCGCGGCCTCGACCTGCTGGCGCTGCCGGCCTGGGGCTGGCGCCACCCGGACGTGCGCCGGGTGATGAAGCTGATGGTGCCGACGCTGTTCGGTTCCTCGGTCGCGCAGATCAACCTGCTGCTGGACACGGTGCTGGCCTCGTTCCTGTTCGTCGGCTCGCAGACCTGGCTGTCGCAGGCCGACCGCTTCCTCGAGCTGCCGCTGGGCCTGTTCGCGATCGCGCTGGGCACGGTGATCCTTCCTGCGCTGTCGCGCCACCACGTCAACGCCGACCGCGCGGGTTTCTCGGGCGCGCTGGACTGGGGCCTGCGCAACACGCTGCTGATCGCGGTGCCGGCGATGTTCGGGCTGATGCTGCTGGCCGAGCCGCTGGTCGCGACGCTGTTCCAGCATGGCCGCTTCACCGCCTTCGACACGCGCATGGCCGCGCTGTCGGTGCTGGGCCTGAGCTTCGGGTTGCCGGCGTTCGCGCTGGTGAAGGTGGTGCTGCCCGCGTTCTACGCGCGCCAGGACACGCGCACGCCGGTGCGCGCCGGGGTGAGTGCGCTGGTCGCCAACATGGTGCTGAACTTCGCGCTGCTCGCGGTGCTTTATCTGGCAATGGTGCCGGCGTCCGCGCGCGCGCAGGGCGTGCTGGCCGCGCTCGCGGCGACGCCGGGCCTGCACCTGGCGCTGGGCATCGCCAGCGCGCTGGCCAGCTACGTGAACCTGGGGCTGCTGTGGCGCTGGCTGCGACGCGACGGCGTCTACCGGCCGGAGCCGGGCTGGGCGCACTTCACGCTGCGGCTCGTGCTCGCCTGCGCGGCGCTGTGCGCGACCGTCCTCGCCGGCCTGCACTGGGCGCCGGACTTCACCGTCGCGCCCGTGGCCCAGCGCATCGGCTGGCTGCTGGGCCTGGTGGCAGCGGGCGTGGCCGCGTACGGCGCGACCCTCGTCGCGATGGGCTGGCGCCTGCGCGAACTGCGCGGGCACTGAGCGGCCCGCGTGCCCGATATACTGGCCGGATACGCATGACGCATCCTTTCCGCGACGTCCGGGGCGGGCCCTTGTGCCCGCAAGGCAGCGTGGCCTGCATCGGCGCCTTCGACGGCCTCCACCTCGGCCACCAGGCGCTGCTGCGCCGCGCTGGCGAGCGTGCGCGCGCGCTCGGCGTGCCGATGGTCGCGGTCGGGTTCGAGCCGCTGCCGCGCGAGGTGTTCGCGCATCCGCCACGGCCGCGGCTGATGCTGCCGGGCGCGAAGCTCGCCGGCCTGAAGCAGCTCGGCGCCGACTGCACCGGGCTGCTGCGCTTCGATGCGCAGCTCGCCGAGATGCCGGCCGAGGCCTTCGTGCGCACGCTGCTGTCGGAGCGCTTGCGCGTTCGCGAGGTCTGGGTGGGGCCCGATTTCCGCTTCGGCCACAAGCGCGGCGGCGACATCCACACCCTGCAACGGCTCGGGCGCGCGCTGGGCTTCGATGCAGGCGCGATCGAGCCGGTGCTGCTGGACGGCGAGCGCGTCTCCAGCACGCGCATCCGCGAAGCGCTGCGCATCGGCGATTTCGACGCGGCGAAGCGCATGCTCGGCCGCCCGTACGCGATCGGCGGGCACGTGGTGCGCGGCGCGCAGCTCGGCCGCACGCTCGGCTATCCCACGGCGAACCTGCGCTTCGGCGGCAGGACGCCGGCGCTGTCGGGCATCTACGCCACGTGGGTCCATGGCGTCGGTCCGGCGCCGTGGCCGTCGGTCTCGAGCTTCGGCACCCGCCCGACGGTCGACGGCCGCGAGCCGCTGCTCGAGGCGCACCTGTTCGATTTCGCCGGCGACCTGTACGGGCGCCGCATCCGCGTCGAGTTCGTCGCGCGCCTGCGCGACGAGGAACGTTTCGACGACCTGCCCGCGCTGGTCGCGCAGATGCACCGCGACGCGGCGCAGGCACGGGCTATCCTCAACCAGACGACGAAGAGCAGCGGATCCAAGTGAGCGACCAGGACAGCAACCGCTACAAGGCCACGATCCACCTGCCGGCCACCGATTTCCCGATGCGCGGCGACCTGCCGAAGCGCGAACCGGTCGCGCTCGCGCGCTGGGAAGGCGAGGGGCTGTACGCGCGGATCCGCGAGCAGGCGAAGGGCCGCGAGACCTGGGTCTTCCACGACGGCCCGCCGTACGCGAACGGACCGATCCACCTCGGCCACGCCGTCAACAAGGTGCTGAAGGACGCGGTGGTGAAGTCGCGCCTGCTCGCCGGCTACGACGCGCCCTACGTGCCGGGCTGGGACTGCCACGGGCTGCCGATCGAACTGGCGGTGGAGAAGAAGTTCGGCAAGGTCGGCGACAGACTGGACGCCGCGCAGTTCCGCGCGAAGTGCCGCGAATACGCGCAGTCGCAGATCGACCTGCAGCGCGCGGATTTCAAACGCCTCGGCGTGATCGCCGACTGGGAGCATCCGTACCGGACGATGGACTTCGGCTACGAGGCGGAGATGCTGCGTTCGCTGGCGAAGATCGTCGAGCGCGGCCACCTCGCGCGCGGGGTGAAGCCGGTGTACTGGTGCTTCGACTGCGGTTCGGCGCTGGCCGAGGCGGAGATCGAGTACCACGACAAGCAGTCGCCGGCGATCGACGTCGCCTACGCGGCGAAGCGGCCGGAGTCGCTGGCCGCGGCATTCGGCGTGGCGGTGGGCGAGGGCGACGAGGTCGCGATCCCGATCTGGACCACGACGCCCTGGACCCTGCCCGCGAGCCTGGCGGTGAGCCTCGGGCCGGAACTCGATTACGTGCTGGTGGAAGGCCCGCGCCGCGCCGATGGCGGGCGCCGCCTGCTCGTGCTCGCCGATGCGCTCGCGGCTGCCGCGCTCAAGCGCTACGGCGTCGACGAGGTCGTCGTGCTCGGCCGCGCGAAGGGCGCCGAGCTCGAAGGCCAGCACCTGCGGCACCCGTTCTACGCCGGGCGCGACATCGTCGTGATCCTGGGCGAGCACGTCTCCGCCGAGGACGGCACCGGCGCCGTGCACACCGCGCCCGGCCACGGCCAGGAGGACTTCGTCGTCGGCCAGCGCTACGGACTGGTCGAGAAGTATTCCGCCGCCGAACTCAATCCGGTCGACGGCCGCGGCGTGTACCTCCCGTCGACGCCGCCCGCCGGCGATGTCGCGCTCGCGGGCATGCACGTGTGGAAGGCCAACGACGCGATCGTCGGCGTGCTGCGCGACAGCGGCCGCCTGCTCGCGCACGTCGCGATCACGCATGCGTACCCGCACTGCTGGCGCCACCGCACGCCGGTGATCTTCCGCGCGACGCCGCAGTGGTTCATCTCGATGGAACAGGCCGGGCTGCGCCGCGACGCGCTGGCCGCGATCGGCAAGGTCGACTGGATCCCGGAATGGGGCGAGGCGCGCATCGCCGGCATGATCGAGGGCCGCCCGGACTGGACGATCAGCCGGCAGCGCACCTGGGGCGTGCCGATCGCGCTGTTCTTCGACCGCGAGAGCGGCGAGCCGCACCCGGACACGCCGGCGCTGATGCGCCGCGTCGCCGACATGGTGGAACAGGATGGCGTGGATGCCTGGTATGCGCTCGATCCCGCCGCGCTGCTCGGCGCCGATGCCGGGCGCTACGAGAAGGTCACCGACATCCTCGACGTCTGGTTCGATTCGGGCGTGACGCACGCCTGCGTGCTCGCGAAGCGGCCGGAAGACCGGTTGCACAAGCCGGCGGAGCTCTACCTCGAAGGCTCCGACCAGCACCGCGGCTGGTTCCAGTCCTCGCTGCTCACCGGCGTGGCGATGGACGGCGCGGCGCCGTACCGGCAGTGCCTGACCCACGGCTTCACCGTGGACGCGCAGGGCCGGAAGATGTCGAAGTCGCTCGGCAACGGCATCGAGCCGCAGGAGATCATCAAGACGCTCGGCGCCGACATCCTGCGGCTGTGGATCCTGTCCACCGACTACCGCAACGAGATGTCGCTGTCGCAGGAGATCCTCAAGCGCACCGCCGACGCCTACCGACGCATCCGCAACACCGCGCGCTTCCTGCTCGGCAACCTGCACGGCTTCGATCCCTCGAAGCATGCGGTCGCGCCGGCGGACATGGTCGCGCTCGACCGCTGGATCGTGCATCGCGCGTACCTGCTGCAGGAACGGATCACGGCCGCGTACGAGCGCTACGACTTCGCCGAGATCGTGCAGGCGCTGTCCAACTTCTGCAGCGTCGACCTCGGCGCGCTGTACCTGGACGTGACCAAGGACCGCCTGTACACCATGCAGGAGGATTCGCCCGGCCGGCGCAGCGCGCAGACCGCGATGCACGCGATCGCCGAGGCGATGGTGCGCTGGATCGCGCCGATCCTGTCGTTCACGGCCGACGAGATGTGGTCGTACCTGCCGCCGGAGAACGGCAAAGCGGTGCGCGGCGGCAACGTGCTGTTCTCCACGTGGTACGAGGGGCTGCAGCCGCTGCCGGCCGATGCCGCGTTGTCGGCCGACGATTTCGACCGCCTGCTCGCGCTGCGCGACGACATCGCCAAGGTGCTGGAGCCGATGCGCGCCGCCGGCACGATCGGTGCCGCGCTCGAGGCCGAAGTCGCGCTGCGCTGCGGCGTCGCCGACCAGAACTGGCTGGCCCCGTTCGTGGACGAGCTGCGCTTCCTGCTGATCAGCGGCGACGTCCGCATCGTCGCCGACGACGAGGCGCGCGAGATCGCCGTCGAGGCCGCGCGCACGGACAAGCCCAAGTGCGTGCGCTGCTGGCAGCACCGCGCGGATGTCGGCAGCGATCCGGGCCACCCGGAAATCTGCGGCCGCTGCGTTTCCAACATCGGCCCGGGCACGGGCGAGACCCGGAGGTGGTTCTGATGGCCGCGCCAGCCGTGAAGCCCAACGCGTTGCCCTGGCTGGGCGTGTCCGCGCTGGTGCTGCTGCTCGACCAGCTGACCAAGCTTTGGGTGCTGCGCAGCCTGCCCGAATTCCAGCCGGTCACGGTGATCGACGGCGTCTGGAACTGGTACCGCACCTACAACACCGGCGCCGCATTCAGCCTGCTCGGCGACGCGGGCGGCTGGCAGCAGTACCTGTTCTCGGGCTTCGCCGTCGCGATCAGCGCGGTGCTCGCGTGGCTGCTGGTCCGCACCCCGCGTGGCGACTGGAAGTCGGCGCTCCCGTTCTCGCTGGTGATCGGCGGCGCCGTCGGCAACCTGCTCGACCGGCTGCAGCACGGCCACGTGGTGGATTTCATCCAGTGGCACTGGCGCGGCCACTACTGGCCGTCGTTCAACGTGGCCGATTCGGCGATCTTCGTGGCCGCCGCCATCCTCATCGCGACCAGCCTGTTCCAGACGCGCAAGGCGTAAAATGGCGGCCATGGACATCGTCCTCGCCAATCCCCGCGGCTTCTGCGCGGGCGTCGACCGCGCCATCGAGATCGTCAAGCGCGCGCTCGACACCCTCGGCGCGCCGATCTACGTCCGCCACGAGGTGGTGCACAACCGCTACGTGGTGGACGAGCTCAAGCACCGCGGCGCCGTGTTCGTCGAAGAGCTCGACGAGGTGCCGGACGACGCCACGGTGATCTTCAGCGCGCACGGCGTCTCGCAGGCCGTGCGTGCCGAGGCGGCGCGCCGCAACCTGAAGGTGTTCGACGCGACCTGCCCGCTGGTGACGAAGGTGCACATGGAAGTCGCGCGGCAGTGCCGCGCGGGCCGCGACATGGTGCTGATCGGCCATGCGGGGCATCCCGAGGTCGAGGGCACGATGGGGCAGTGGAGCCGGGAAGCCGGAACCGGGACCATCTACCTCGTCGAGGACCTCGACGACGTCGCCACGCTGCAGGTCGCGCAGCCGGAGAACATCGCGTTCACCACCCAGACGACGCTGTCGGTGGACGACACGCGCGGCATCATCGAGGCGCTGCGCGCGCGTTTCCCGGCGATCCAGGGCCCGCGCAACGACGACATCTGCTACGCCACCCAGAACCGCCAGGACGCCGTGCGCGAGCTCGCGCACCAGTGCGACCTCGTGCTGGTGGTGGGTTCGCCGAACAGTTCGAATTCCAATCGCCTGCGCGAGCTCGCCGAGCGCGAGGGCGTGGAGGCGCACCTGGTGGACGGCGCCTCCGAGATCGACCCGGCATGGGTCGCGGGACGCAGGCACGTGGGCGTCACTGCCGGCGCCTCGGCCCCGGAGGTCCTGGTGCGCGGCGTGATCGAGCGCCTGCAGCAGTTGGGCGCCGGTGCCGTGCGCGAGCTCGACGGCGAGCCCGAGGACATGGTGTTCGCGCTGCCGCGCGAGCTGCGCCTGCAACTGGTGGACTAGCCGCCGCATCGGCTAGAATCCGCCTCCTGCCGCGGCCCTGCCGCCGGCACACCCCTCCGCCGGAATAGCTCAGTTGGTAGAGCGGCGCATTCGTAATGCGTAGGTCGTAGGTTCGAATCCTATTTCCGGCACCAGTTCCGCGATCCAGGCGCCCCGGGCAGCGATGCCCGGGGCGTTTTCGCATCGGCCAGACGCCTTGCCCCGCTTTCCGGCTCCCGGCCACCGATTCCCGGCTCCCACTTACTGTGCTTGACATAGTATGTGTCACCATGTACTGTGCATGAAACAGTAACGGGTGGCCCATGGTCGCGAAGGAAGGCAGGGACATCGGCCTGGTCGAGCTCCGGCGCGGGGCGTTGGTGCTGGCCACGCTCAGCCGGCTGCGCGAGCGCCAGTACGGCTACTCGCTGCGGCAGGCGCTGGCCGACGGCGGCCTGCCGATCGAGGAGGGCACCCTCTATCCGCTGCTGCGCCGGCTCGAATCGCAGGGGCTCCTGCTGAGCGAGTGGGACACCTCGACGGCGCCGCCACGGCGCTATTACCGGCTCAGTCCGGAAGGCGAGCGCGCCTTCGCGGACCTGTCCGCGGCCTGGCGCGCCCAGGCCGCGGCGATCGATGGCTTCCTCAAGGGGGATGACGGGCAATGACGACCGCGAACGATGTGATCGAGTCCTATGTGCGCGATGTCGCGCGCCTGCTGCCGCACAGGCGGCGCGACGACGTGGCCCTCGAGCTGCGCGCGCTGCTGCAGGAGGAACTGGCGGCGAAGGCCGACGCGGCCGGCCGCGCGCCGGATCGGGCGATGGCGATGGCGCTGCTGGCCGGCTTCGGGCGCCCCGCGGAGGCCGCGGCGCGCTACGACCCGCGCAAGCCGCTGATCGACCCGGAGGACAACCACGACTTCGCGATCTGGATGATCGTCGGCCTCGTCGTGATCGGGATGTCCGACGAGCATTTCGAGCTCGACCTGGTGAAGTGGTTCGCCTGCCTCGCGCTGGTGTTCATGGCGATCGCGTGGTTCCGCCGCCGGCGGCCGGAAGGCAGCTTCGACTGGAAGCCGCGCCCGGATCCCAAGCCCGCGCGCGCGCCGCGCTGGCAGGCGCTGCTCGCCGCGACGGGGCTGATCGTGTTCCCGCTGGCGATGTACCTTGCGCCGCAGGCGTTCTGGGACACCGCGACGTTCGGCCATGGCGTTGGCGGCGGCCTCGCCCTGACCGACGCGTTCCTCCACAGCTGGCAGCGCGCCGCGACGATCGGCTGGCTCGCGGCCTACATCGCGGTCTGGCTCGCGGTGGCGGTGCAGGGCGGCTGGCGCCGCTGGACCCGGCGCGCGGCGATCGTCACCGCCTTCGGCCTGGGCCTGATGCTGCTCGGCCACGCTGCGCCGATGACGGCCTTCCTCGATACCACGCCGTTCGCGATCTTCGTGCTGCCGGGCGCCGATGCGGTCGCGATGCCGTGGTTCCGCTTCGCCGGCGGCCTCGTGCTGCTCTCGGGCCTTTACGAGGCGTACCTCGAATGGGTGCGGGTCGAGCCGGCGCCGGACGCGGGCGCGCCGCGCGGCGCCCACGCGACCGGAAGCGCCTGATCCCAGCGCGTGCGACGCCCGCCGGCTAGAGTGGCGGGATCGCACGCACTGGCGCGCACTGGACGACGGGAACCGATGGCCGCGAAGACCACCAGCAAGGCGAAGACGGCCTACGTCTGCGGCGAGTGCGGCGGCGAGCACAACAAGTGGCAGGGCCAGTGCGCCGAATGCGGCGCCTGGAACACGCTGTCGGAGATCGTGCTGGAACCCGCCGGCGCGGGCGCGGCGAAGTCGCCGGCGCGGCGCGCGGGCTGGGCGGGCAAGGTCGACGCGCCGAAGGTCACGGCGCTGTCCGAGGTGCGCCACCAGGAGGATGCGCGGGTCTCCACCGGCATCGGCGAATTCGACCGCGTGCTCGGTGGCGGCCTCGTCGAGGGCGCCGTGGTGCTGGTCGGCGGCGATCCGGGCATCGGCAAGTCGACGCTGCTGCTGCAGGCCGTCGCGAGGATGGCGGGAGGCCCGGCCGGCTTCAGCAGCCTGTACGTGACGGGCGAGGAGTCGCTCGGCCAGGTCGCGGGCCGCGCCGCGCGCCTCGGCCTCGATGTCGCGGGCGTGCAGGCGCTCGCCGAAACCGGCGTCGAGCGCATCCTCGAGCACGCCGCCGCGATGCGCCCGCGGATGATCGTCGCCGACTCGGTGCAGACGCTGTGGACCGAATCGCTCACCGCGGCGCCGGGCTCGGTGAGCCAGGTGCGCGAGTCCGCCGCGCGCCTGGTGCGTTTCGCGAAGGAAACCGGCACGGCGGTGTTCCTCGTCGGCCACGTCACCAAGGAGGGCGGCATCGCCGGCCCGCGCGTGCTCGAGCACATGGTGGACGCCGTGCTGTACTTCGAAGGCGAGTCCGGCTCGCGCTTCCGCGTGCTGCGCGCGTTCAAGAACCGCTTCGGCGCGGTCAACGAGCTGGGCGTGTTCGCGATGGGCGAGCAGGGCCTGAAGGAAGTGCCCAATCCGTCGGCGATCTTCCTCTCCGGCGGCAGCCTGCAGCAGCCGGGCAGCTGCGTCACGGTGACGCGCGAGGGCACGCGGCCGCTGCTGGTGGAAGTGCAGGCGCTGGTGGACGCGTCGCCGCTGTCGAATCCGCGCCGCGTCGCGGTCGGGCTGGAACAGAACCGGCTGGCGATGTTGCTCGCGGTGCTGCATCGCCACGGCGGCATCGGCGTGTCCGACCAGGACGTGTTCGTCAACGTCGTCGGTGGCATCCGACTGCAGGAGACCGCGGCCGACCTGCCGGTGCTGCTCGCGGTGCTGTCGTCCCTGCGCGACCGGCCGCTGCCGGAGAAGACGGTCGCGTTCGGCGAGGTCGGCCTGTCGGGCGAGATCCGCCCCGTGCCCAATGGCGAGGAGCGGCTGCGCGAGGCGGCGACGCACGGATTCCGGCGCGCGATCGTGCCGAAGGCGAACGCGCCGAAGGGTCAGCCGTTCAAGGACATGGAAGTCGTCGCGGTCGGCCGCCTCGCCGACGCGCTCGACGCCGCGAGCTGACCGGGCGGGGCATCGGCCCCGCCGCGGCGGATGTCAGCAGCGGCTCACCAGCCGTACGGCCAGCCCCAGCCCCAGCCGACGCCCCAGCCGCGGGTCGAACCCCAGCCCCAGTAGCGCGGGTAGGGATCGGACACCACGTTCACGCGCTCCGGCCACAGGTAGACGACGTCCGCGGCGAGCTTCGGGAAGCGGTAGTCGTATTCGCCGATCTTGCGCGTCTCGTAACCCTCGATCCGGCCGGTGAAGGTCACTTCGCGGCCCTTCTCGAACAGCGCCGGGTCGTAGAAGCCCGCGCGGCAGGCGATGAAGCGGCCGCCGACCTGGTCGCCGTCGCTGCGCGGCCGGCCGCTGTCCTGCAACTGCGTGGCCAGCATCTCGAAGCAGGTGCGCTGCGCCTGCGGCTCGACCGACACGATGCGGCCGCCCCAGCGGACCACGGTGCCCGTGGCGTCCGTCGCTGCGGCGTCCTGGGGGGTGATGGGCGCGTAGCTGCCCTTGAGCGGTGCGGGCGTGGCGCAGGCGGCCAGCAGGCATGCGGCGGTCAGCGGGATGGCAAGGCGGGCGAAGTTCATGGTGGTCTCCGGTTCGAGGGCCCGCGGTCGCCGGCCCTGCCGTGGTTCGTGTTCGCGGGGCGGTGGCGGCGCAGCGCACTGGCGAGTGCACGGGCGGTCGACCGTCCCCCTGGATGGGGAGCGTAACGCCAGTTGTCGAAACGCACGATGAGCGGTCGGAGCGACGCGCCGCCGTCGGCGAGGCGCGGGGCGATCCGCGCGGCCCAGGTCGCGGCCGGTTCGTACGCGGCACGAGCCAGGCCTGCGCGTGCGTAGCGCTCGCCCAGGCGGCGCCAGGCGCGCAGCACGGGATCGCGCTCGCGCCCCGAACGCGCGCTGGACCAGGCCATCCAGCCCAGCGCCAGCAGGGCGGCCGCGGCGAATGCCAGCGCCAGCCGCGAGGGCGGCAGGTCGTCGAGGCCGAGCGGGCGGAAGAGATGGCGTTGCCGTTCGGCGTCGAAGCCGAGCACGAAGTCGTTCCAGCCGCGGCGCAGCCAGTCCCCGACGTCGAGCACGGGGGTGATGCCGCCAAGCCCGCCGAGCGCGCCGGCGCCGGGGGCGCGGTCGGCGATCGTGTCGTAGATGCGCTCGGGCGCGACCGCGGCGGTCGGATCCATGCGCACCCAGCCGCGCCCGGCGATCCAGATCTCGGCCCAGGCGTGCGCATCGGAGTTGCGCACGAGCCAGTAGCCGCCGATGGGGTTGCGGTAGCCGCCGGCGTAGCCGGTGACGACGCGCGCGGGGATGCCCGCGGCGCGCATCAGCACCACGAACGCGGAGCTGAAGTGCTCGCAGAAGCCGGCGCGCGTGTCGAACAGGAATTCGTCGACGGCATGCCGGCCCGCGAGCGGCGTGTCGAGCGTGTAGGCGAAGCCGTCGTGGAACAGGCGCATCGCGCGCGTGGCGATCGCCATGTCGCTCGCGGCCGAGGAAGCGCCGGCATCCGCGCGCCACTGCCGCGCCATCGCGACGGTGCGCGGATCGAAGCCGGGCGGCAGCGCAAGCGCCGCTTGCCGCAGCACGATGCCGAGCTGCGGCTGGAACGCCACCGGCGGCACCGAGCGCATGCGCCACCGGGTGAGGGTGGTGAGGGGCCGCGCGGCGTACAGGCCGTAGTCGAGCGACAGACGCGCCCCGGGTGGGGCCGCCGCGGGCAATTCCAGCGCGACGAGCTGCCGGTTCTCGGTCGGCTCGAGTTCGATTTCGTAATCCCAGCGCGCCGGCCCCGGCGTCATCGGTGGCGGCGGCACGTCGCGCAGCCAGCGCGACTGGGTCCAGCGCCGGCCGTCGTAGTTCCACAGCACCGGCCCGCGCCAGTACATCCGCGACGTCGGCGGCGCCGCCCCGAAGAACTGCACGCGCAGCGCGGTGCGGTCGTCGTTCATCAGGTCGATCCACTCGCCGGGCGCCATGTCGTCGGACAGGCCAGGACGCGCCATCGCGCGCTCCGGCACGCCCCACAGCGGCGCGGCCATGCGCGGGAACAGCCAGAACGCGGCCAGCGCCAACGGCAGGCCCACCGCCGCGAGCCGGCCGATGCGGCCGAAGCGCCGCAGCGGCGGCAGCGGGCGCGACTCGCCCGATTCCGCTTCCGCGAGCCGCAGCAGCGCGGCGAGCGCGAGCGCTGCGCCGGCAAGGCCGAGCGCGAGCGCCAGCGGGCCCTGTTCGAGCAGGAACGTGGCGAAGGGCGCGAACAACGCGAACGCGAGCAGGCTGCGCGCGTCGCGCAGGTTCGCGGTTTCCGCCGGCTTGACGGCGAGCATCGCCGCGAGCAGCGCGCAGGCGGTGTCGCGCCCGAAGTGGAAGCGCGCGGTCGCCAGGACCGCCCCGGCGAGCGCGAACGCGAGCAGCAACCGCAGCCAGCCGGGCAGCGGGCGGCGCCACGACAGCGCGGCGACGAGCGCGGCGGCGAAGCCGATGCCGAAGCCGAGCGAACGCGGCAGCTGCAGCAGCAACGGCAGCAGGCACGCACCGGCAGCCGCGAGCGTCCAGCCGCGCGAACGCGGGTCGAGCGCGGTGGCGTCGCGCGCGCTCATCCCGGCAGCAGCGCGAGCGCGCGCAGGCAGGCGTGGCGGTGGCGCGGGCCGAGGTCCGGTCCCAGCGGCGGCTGCCCGGGCAATTGCAGTCGGTAGCGCCGGCCCTGGCGCTCGGCTTCGTCCACCCAGCGCGCGAGCCGGCGGATGCGCGCTTCCGCATCCAGCGGCGCGAGCGCGGCCCAGTCGAGGACGACCTCGCGGCCCTGCGGCTGTTCGTACTCGCGCACCATCAGCGCGTCGCGCCGAGCCGAGGGCTTCCACGCGATCGCGCGCCGCGGGTCGCCGCGGCGATAGGCGCGCAGGTGGTGCACGTCGTCGCCCGCAGGGTCCAGTCGCGCCGCTGCGCCTTCGCCGCCGCGCGGCAGACCGGGACCATGCGTTTCCGGCGCCGGATAGACCAGCAACGGCGCATCCGGCCACGCGTACGCCCAGGCGATCGCAAGGCCGAGCGGGCGCACCGTCGAGATGCGCAAGCGTCCCGGCTCGAGCCATCCGCGACGCGCCGTCGGCACGGCGAGCGTCGCGACGCCGCTGCCGTCCTCGAGCGTCACCGTCGCGACGGCGTCCTCGCGCGCCACCTGCAGCCCGCGCCGTTCGCGCCCGGGCGCAGCGCGCAACTGCACGCGCAGGGCCAGCGGCGCACCCGCCGGAACGGGTTCCGCGCCGATCGCGCCGACCTCCAGCCCCGACAGCTGCAGGTGCGCGGCGAGCAGGCTCGCGTTGGCGACGCCCGCGAGCAGCAGCGCCAGCAGCAGCGCCGGGTTGTTGTTGTAGTTGAGCGCGCCCAGGCCCATCGCCGCGAGCACCAGCGCGAAGAACAGGCCGAAGCGCGTCGGCAGCACGTACACGCGGCGCCGGTCGATCGCCACCGGCAGCGTTTCCGCGTGCCGCGGCCGCGCCCAGGCCGCGAACCGGCGGCGCAGCCGCGCGGCCACGTCAGTCCACCGGCACCGTGTGCAGGATCGCCTTCGCCAGCGACGCGGGGTCGCCGGCGTCGCCGTCCGGCACCAGGCGGTGCGCGGCAACGGCGCCGAACAGCGCCTGCACGTCCTCGGGCAGCGCGTGCCCGCGGCCGAGCACCAGCGCGTAGGCGCGCGCGGCGCGCAGCAGCGCGATGCCGGCGCGCGGCGACAGGCCGACGCGCACGCCCGGATGCGTGCGGCTGCGCTGCAGCAGCGCCTGCACGTAGTCGAGCAGCGCGTCGCTGGCATGCACGCCGGCCACCGCCGCGCGCAGCGCGATCACGTCGTCGGCGCCCAGCAGCGGCGGCGCCTGCGCGATCAGGTCGCGGCGGTCGGCGCCGGCGAGCAGCGCGCGCTCCGCGGCCTCGTTCGGATACCCGAGCGCGAGCCGCAGCAGGAAGCGGTCGAGCTGCGAGTCGGGCAGGGGATAGGTGCCCGACAGGTCCACCGGGTTCTGCGTGGCGATCACGAAGAACGGTTCCGGCAACGGATGCGTGGTGCCGTCCACGGTGACCTGGTGCTCGGCCATCGCCTCCAGCAGCGCGCTCTGCGTGCGCGGCGGCGCGCGGTTGATCTCGTCGGCCAGCAGCACGTGCGCGAACACCGGCCCCGGATGGAATTCGAAGCGCCGCGCCTGCGCGTCGTACACCGACACGCCGACGATGTCCGAGGGCAGCAGGTCGGAGGTGAACTGCACGCGCTGGAAGCCGAGGCCGAGGGTGGCCGCGAGCGCGTGGGCGAGGGTGGTCTTGCCCAGGCCGGGCAGGTCCTCGATCAGCAGGTGCCCGTCGGAGAGCAGGGCGACGAAGGCGAGCCGCACTTCCTGCGGCTTCCCCAGCACCAGCGTGTTGACCTGGGCGAGCGCGGCCTGCAGCGCGTCGCGCAGCGGCTCGGTTAGCATGGTGCCGGCCGGTGTCGTGGACATGCGCCGAGTGTAGCGAGGCAGCGAACGATGCGGGAAGCGACGGCGGGCACGGAAACGGCGGGGCGGCGGCTGTCCGCCGCGCGCGCATGGTTCATCGGCCTGTGGTGGCTGCTCTTCGCCGTGAAGCTGGCGTTCGCGGCCCGGCTGCCGCTGTTCGTGGACGAAGCCTTCTACTGGCAGGAAGGCATGCATCCGGCCTGGGCGTACTCCGACCTGCCGGCGCTGACCGCGTGGCTGGCGCGCCTGGGCGTCGAAACCGGAGGCCGGCACGCCCTGGCGTTGCGCATGCCGTTCCTGCTGCTGGCCGCGTGCGTGCCGTGGCTGGTCGTCGCGATCGCGCGCCGCACCGGCAGCGAGGACGCGGCGTGGCGCGCGGGCCTGCTCGCGCTGCTGCTGCCGCTGGCGGGAACGCTCGGCCTGCTCGCGTTGCCCGACGTGCCGATGACCGTCGCCGCGCTGCTGTGCCTGCACGCCGGGTGCCGGCTGCTGCGGCGCGTCGATGCGCCTGCGTCCGCCGAGCTCGCGCTCGGGCTGGTCATGGGCGGGCTCAGCCACTATCGCTTCGCGGCGATCGTCGGCGTCGGCGCGATCGCGCTGCTGGCATCGGCACGCGGCCGCGCGGTGCTGCGCGATCCGCGCGTGTGGGTGGCGATCGCCGCCGGCGCGCTGGCCTGGGTGCCGCTGCTGGCCTGGAACCTGGCGCATGCCGACGCCGGCCTGCGCTTCCAGCTGGTGGACCGGCATCCGTGGGCGTTCCATGCGGACGGGATCCGCTTCGTGCTGCTGCAGGCGCTGCTCGCGACGCCAATGCTGTTCGCGGCGCTCGCCGCGGCGGCGTGGCGGCATCGCCGCGATACCGGAGCGGGCGGCGACGGTGACGGCGCCGGCGACGGCGACGCGCGCCGCTACCTCGCGCTGAGCGGCGGCCTGTTCGTGCTCGCGTTCTTCGCGCTCGGCTTCTTCGCCGACAACGAGCGCGTGAGCTTCCACTGGCCGCTGCAGGGGCTGCTCGCCCTGCTGCCGCTGGCGCCGGGCGTGCTCGCGGCGTGGCGGCCGGCCTGGCGCCGCGCGACGGTCGCGCTGCTGGCCACGGGCCTGGTCGTCGCGTTCGCCGGTTACGCCGCGCTCGCCGTGCCCGCCGCGCGCGCGCGCCTTGCCGGCACGCCGTGGTATCCCTCGAACTTCTCCGGCTGGGACGCGCTCGCCGCCGCGGTGCGCGCGCAGCTCGCCACGATGCCGCCCGGCACGCGCCTCGTCGCGGACGATTTCAAGATCGGCGCGGAGCTGGGTTTCCTGCTCGGGCGCCCGGACATCGCCGTGCTCGACCATCCGCTCAACCACCGCCACGGTCGCGCGCCGCAGCTGCGCCTGTGGGGCCTGCAGGCGCCGCCGGAAGGCGCGGCGCTGCAGCGCCCCGCGCTGCTCGTGATCGGCGCGACCGACGTCAAGTTCAGCGAGCTGCCGGAACGCTACCGCTTCGCCTGCGCCGCCGCCGGAGCGTTGCCGCCGCCGCGGACCGTGGACATCGACCGCGGCGCGCAACGCTTCCAGCTGTTCGCGCTGCAGGGCGAGCCCGGTGGCGGCGCATGCATCACGCCGGCGCTGGCCACGATCACGCTGCCGGCGCCGGGCGCGACCGTGCGCGTGCCCTTCATCGTCGAAGGCTGGGCGGTGAAGGACACCGTCGGCATCGCGCGCGTCACGGTCACGCTCGACGGCGAACCCGTCGTGCGCGCGGACTACGGCATCGAGAATACGTGGGCCGTGGAATTCTGGCGCGGGCGCTCGCACGATCCCAACCTGCCGCACGTGGCGTTCGCGGCGCGCGTCGACGCGCCGCGCATCGCACCGGGACGGCACCGGCTCGGGCTGGTCCTGGAAGGCGCCGACGGCAGCCGCGAAGCCTGGAGCGCGCAGGAAGTGGTCGTCGCGCCGTGAGGGCGCGCGAGGCGCAGCGTCAGGGCAGGGCGAACCCGGCTTGCCGCAGCAGGCGTGCGGTCGCGATCAACGGCAGCCCGACCAGCGCGGTCGGATCTTCCGATGCGATCGCCTCGAACAGCACGATCCCGTAGCCCTCGGACTTGAAGCTTCCGGCGCAGTCGAACGGCTGTTCCGCGTCGACGTAGCGCTCGATTTCCGCGCGTTCGAGGCGGCGGAAGCGCACGCGCGTGACGTCGGCGGCGGCCAGCGGCGCGGCGCCGGCACGGACCACGCACACGCCGGTATGGAAGGCGACCGTGCGGCCCGACATCGCGGCGAGTTGCGCGATGGCGGCCTCGCGTCCGCCGGGCTTGCCCAGCGGCGCGCCATCGAGTTCCGCGACCTGGTCGGAGCCGATCACCCAGGCGCCCGGATCGAGCGTGGCCACCGCCGCGGCCTTGGCTTCGGCCAGCCGCGCCGCGAGCGCCGCCGGGGCCTCGCCGGGAAGCGGGGTTTCGTCGGCCTCGGGCCGCGCGACGTCGAAGGGCAGCCGCAGCCGTTCCAGCAACTCGCGGCGGTAGCGCGAGGTCGAGGCCAGGACCAGGCGCATGTTCAGTGGACCGACGGGGCGCGGGCGCGCTCGATCCGCGCCAGCTGCTGGTCGATGCGCTCGCTGCCGGCGCGGATCGAGTCGCGCACCTGCGACAGCTGGTCGAGGGTGGCCGCGTCGCCGTGCTGCTGCAGCCACAGGCGCTGGCGCAGCATCTCCTGCAGGGCCTCGCGGACCGGGTTGTCCTCGGTGCCGGCGATGGCCTCGATCTCGGCCCGGGCGGTCCGCAGCCGCGCCTCCAGCGCGTCGGCCGCGTCGAGGACCTGGGCGAGGGCGCGGGCGCGCCCGCGCGAGGCCGCGTGGCGGCGCCCGAGCGTGAAGGCGGCGGCGAACACGGCCACGGCCGCGAGCAGCAGGAGGACGATGGTCAAGGGCGCTTCCGGGCCGGTCGAAGGGGCAGTCTGAACCGCGCCGCCGCGAGGGGCAAATCCCCCGCGCAGGCAAGCACTTGGGTTTGACAGCAGGCCCCGCGACCCCTAACATTTTGCGGCTTATGTCCGCGGATTTGCCCGAGGTGCTCGACGCCTGGCGCATGGTGGCCGCAAGGCGGGGGTTCGAAGGGACCCTGCCATTGTCCTCCATGGCGCGCCTGCGCGATGCCCTCTGCGACGACGCGGGCGAGGTGCGCTACACGATCGGCTTCGACCGCGACACGCTCGGCATCCCCTACGTGGAGGTGCGGGCGCAGACGGAGCTGCCGCTGACCTGCCAGCGCACCATGGAGCGCTTCCTGCATCCCGTGCAGGTGGTGCAGCGGCTCGCGCTGCTGCCCGCCGATGCCGACCTGGAAGCGGCCGAGGCCGGGCTGCCGCCCGGCTACGAGCCGCTCCCGCTGCCGGCGGACGGGGCGCTGCGCCCCGCCGACCTGGTCGAGGACGAACTGATCCTCGCCGTGCCGGTGGTGCCGGTCTCGCCGGGTGGGGAGGTGCTGGAACAGGAATGGCCGGCGACGGCGGACGAGGTGGCGCAGGCCAGCCCGTTCGCGGCGCTGGCGGCGCTGAAGAAGCGCGAGGAATGAGAGAATGTGCCGCCGGGATCGTCCCGACGGCGTTGCGGTTTCACGTTGGAGCGATTCCCATGGCTGTGCAGAAGTCCCGAGTTTCCCCGTCCCGCCGCGGCATGCGCCGCGCGCACGACGCGCTGAGCGCCAAGCAGCTGGCCACCGACCCGACCTCGGGCGAGACCCACCTGCGCCACCACGTGACGGCCGACGGTTACTACCGCGGCAAGCAGGTGGTCGCGCCGAAGACCAAGATCGTCGAAGAAGACTGATCCCGGCGATGGCGGCCGAGACCACGGCGGCGGCAACGGGCGTGGGCCAGCGCATCTACGCCCGCATCGCGGGCACCGGCAGCTACCTGCCGGAGAAGGTGCTGACCAACGATGACCTCGCGAAATTCGTCGATACCAGCGACGAATGGATCGCGGCGCGCACCGGCATCCGCGAGCGCCACGTCGCGGCCGAGGGCGAGACCACCGGCGACCTGGCCTACCAGGCGGCGCTGCGCGCGCTCGAAGCCGCGGGCGTCGAGGCGTCCGAGCTCGACCTGATCGTGCTCGGCACGACCACGCCCGACCTCGTCTTCCCGTCCACCGCCTGCCTGCTGCAGCACCGGCTGGGCGCCAACGGCTGCCCCGCGTTCGACGTCAACGCCGCGTGCTCGGGCTTCGTGTACGCGCTGGCGGTCGCCGACAAGTTCATCCGTTCCGGCGCCGCGAAGACGGCGCTCGTCGTCGGTGCGGAAACGCTGACGCGCATGCTCGACTGGAACGACCGCAGCACCTGCGTGCTGTTCGGCGACGGCGCCGGCGCGGTCGTGCTCAAGGCCGACACCGAAACCGGCATCCTCAGCACCCACCTGCACGCCGACGGCGGCAAGAAGGAACTGCTGTGGAACCCGGTGGGCGTGTCCGTCGGCTTCAAGCCGGGCGAGCACAACGCGGGCGTCAAGGTGCTGATGACCGGCAACGAGGTCTTCAAGCACGCGGTGCGCGCGCTGGATGCCGTCGTCGAGGAGACGCTCGAGGCCAACGGCCTGGACCGCCACGCCATCGACTGGCTGATCCCGCACCAGGCCAACCTGCGCATCATCGAGGCCACCGCCAAGCGGCTGGAGATGCCGATGGACCGCGTGGTCGTCACCGTGGACAAGCACGGCAACACCTCGTCCGGCTCGGTGCCGCTGGCGCTCGACGCCGCGGTGCGCTCGGGTTCGATCCAGCGCGGCCAGCTCGTGCTGCTCGAAGCGTTCGGCGGCGGCTTCACCTGGGGCTCGGCGCTCCTGCGCTACTGATCGCGGCAGCCGGCGCGCGGCGCCGGCTGCATACGGGTCGGTACAGACGCCTCCAGCCCATCGCCCGTATCATGCCGGTCCCTTTTTCCGAACCTGCCGGCGCAGCCACATGACCGAATCGCTCGCCTTCGTCTTTCCCGGCCAGGGCTCGCAGTCCGTCGGCATGCTCGCCGAACTGTCGGAACTGCACGCGCTGGTGAAGGACGCGTTCCGCGAGGCGTCCGACGGCGCCGGCGTGGACCTGTGGGCGCTCTCGCAGGGCGGCCCGGAAGAGATGCTCAACCGCACCGAGTACACCCAGCCGGCGCTGCTGGCCGCGGGCGTCGCCGTGTGGCGGCTGTGGCAGTCGCGCGGCGGCGCGCAGCCGGCGCTGCTGGCCGGGCACAGCCTCGGCGAGTACAGCGCGCTGGTCGCAGCGGGCGCGCTCTCGCTCGCCGACGGCGCGCACCTGGTGCGGCTGCGCGGCCAGCTGATGCAGGATGCGGCGCCCGCCGGGACCGGCGCGATGGCCGCGGTGCTCGGCGCGGAGGACGCGGTCGTCGCCGAAGTCTGCCGCGAGGCGTCCGGCGACGAGGTCGTCGTGCCCGCCAACTACAACTCGCCCGGCCAGGTCGTCATCGGCGGCCATGCGGCCGCGGTCGATCGCGCGCTGGCGCTGCTCGCCGAACGCGGCGTGCGCAAGGCCGTCAAGCTCGCCGTGAGCGTGCCTTCGCATACGCCGTTGATGCGCGAAGCCGCCAATCGCCTGTCCGAGACGATGGCCGGCATGCGCTGGCACGCGCCGAAGATCCCGGTGGTGCAGAACGTGGATGCGGAAGTGCACGATGGCGCGCAGGCGATCCGCGACGCGCTCGTGCGCCAGCTCTACCTGCCGGTGCAGTGGACCGGCTGCGTGCAGGCGCTCGCCGCGCGCGGCGCCACGCGCATCGGCGAATGCGGCCCCGGCAAGGTGCTCGCCGGCCTGGTCAAGCGCATCGACAAGTCCCTCGACGCCCGCCCCCTGGGCACGCCGGGCGACCTGGAGTCGGCGCTCGCCGACTGGGCGTAAGCAAAAGCTTTTTTGAGGAGAGTGGGTGATGGAGAAGGTTCTCGCAGGCGAAGTGGCGCTGGTGACGGGCGCGAGCCGCGGCATCGGCGCGGCGATCGCGGACGAGCTGGCGGCGCAGGGCGCGACCGTCATCGGCACGGCGACCTCGGACGCCGGCGCCGCCGCGATCGGCGGGCGCCTGGCCGCCGCGGGCGGCCACGGCCGCAAGCTCGACGTCACCGACGCGGCCGCCATCGAGGCGCTGGTGGAGGACATCGCGAAGGAATTCGGCGCGGTCACCATCCTCGTCAACAACGCCGGCATCACCCGCGACAACCTGCTGCTGCGGATGAAGGACGAGGACTGGCAGGCGATCCTCGACACCAACCTCAGCAGCGTGTTCCGCACCAGCAAGGCGGTGATGCGCGGCATGATGAAGGCGCGCAAGGGCCGCATCGTCAACATCGCCTCGGTGATCGGGGTGACCGGCAACGCCGGGCAGGCGAACTACGCCGCGGCGAAGGCCGGCATCATCGCCTTCAGCAAGTCGATGGCGCGCGAGATCGGCAGCCGCGGCATCACCGTGAATGTCGTGGCGCCCGGCTTCATCGACACCGACATGACCCGCGGCCTGCCCGAGGACGCGAAGCAGGCGATGCTCGGCCAGATCGCGCTCGGCCGCCTCGGCGAACCGGCGGACATCGCGCGCGCGGTCGCGTTCCTGGCGGGGCCTTCGGCGGCCTACATCACGGGCGAAACCCTGCACGTCAACGGCGGCATGTACATGCCATGACACGGGCGCGAAAAACGCGTCCAAGTCACTGATGGCAAAGGGGTTGCGGGCACATATACCGCGCCCCGGCTTTCCCTTACACTATCCCTCTGAACAGTCTCCCGGGAGGAGCAAGCACCCATGAGCAGCATCGAAGAGCGCGTCAAGAAGATCGTTGTCGAACAACTGGGCGTCAAGGAAGAAGAAGTGACCAACGGCGCTTCGTTCGTCGACGACCTCGGCGCCGACTCGCTCGACACCGTGGAACTGGTCATGGCCCTCGAGGAAGAGTTCGAGTGCGAGATCCCGGACGAGGAAGCCGAGAAGATCACGTCCGTCCAGCAGGCCATCGATTACGTCAAGGCGCACGTCAAGGGGTAAGCCCCTGGCGTCCGCGAGACCTTGCCGGGGCCGCAATTCGCGGCCCCGTGCATTTGCAACACGGGAGTCAGGCATGTCCAAGCGTCGCGTCGTCGTCACCGGCCTGGGTATCGTTTCGCCGCTCGGCAACGACCTTGCCAGCAGCTGGGACGGTATCGTCAACGGCCGTTCGGGCATCGGCCCGGTCGCCCATTTCGACGCCTCCACGTTCCCGACCCGCATCGCGGGGTCGGTGCGCGATTTCGACGTCACCCGCTGGGTGTCGCCGAAGGACGCGAAGAAGATGGAGGACTTCATCCATTACGGCGTCGCCGCCTCGATGATGGCGCTCGAGGACGCGGGCATCGTCGTGGACGAGTCGAACGCCGAACGCATCGGCGCGTTGATCGGCTCCGGCATCGGCGGCCTGCAGGGCATCGAGCAGCAGACGATCAAGTTCCACGAGGGCGGCGTGCGCAAGATCTCGCCGTTCTACGTGCCCAGCACGATCATCAACATGCTGCCGGGCCAGGTGTCGCTGCTCACCGGCATCAAGGGGCCGAACTTCTCGGCCGTGTCCGCCTGCGCCACCGCCAACCATTCCATCGGCATGGCGATGCGCATGATCCAGTACGGCGACGCCGACGTGATGGTCGCCGGCGGCGCCGAGCGCGGTTCCACCCCGACCGCGATGGGCGGCTTCTGCGCGATGAAGGCGATGTCCACGCGCAACGACGAACCCGAACGCGCAAGCCGGCCGTGGGACAAGGACCGCGACGGCTTCGTGCTCGGCGACGGCGCCGGCATCCTGATCCTCGAGGAATACGAACGCGCGAAGGCGCGCGGCGCCCGCATCTACTGCGAGCTCGCCGGCTTCGGCGCCAGCTCCGACGCCTTCCACATGACCGCGCCGAGCGAGAACGGCGAAGGCCCGGCCCGTTGCATGGCCGCGGCGATGGCCGACGCCGGCGTCGGCGCCGGCGACATCGGCTACCTCAACGCGCACGGCACCTCGACGCCGCTGGGCGACCTGGCGGAAACGCTGGCGATCAAGCGCGCGCTCGGCGACGACGCGTACCGGACGATGGTCAGCTCGACCAAGTCGATGACCGGGCACCTGCTCGGCGCGGCGGGCGGCGTGGAGGCGATCTTCTCGGTGATGGCGCTGCACACCGGCATCATCCCGCCGACGATCAACCTCGACGCGCCGGGCGAGGGCTGCGACCTCGACTACGTGCCGAACGTGGCGCGCGAGAAGAAGATCGACGTCGCGATGTCGAACGGCTTCGGCTTCGGCGGCACCAACGGCACGCTGGTGTTCTGCCGCGCCTGAGCGCGGCGGCGCATGCTCGCCACCCGTAGCCTCCCCGCGGACACCGACCTGCCGGCGCTGCAGCGCCTGGCGGCGTCGCGCTATCCGCTGCTGCTGGAATCCTCGGCGGCGGGCACCGCCCAGGGGCGCTGGGACATCCTGCTCGCCGCGGACGGCGGCGCACTCGAGCTGGCGCGCGATGGCGCGCTGCTGCGCGATGGCGCGCGCGTGGACGGCGACGGTGATTTCCTCGCCGCGCTCGACGCGCAATGGCAGGCCGCGCGCCTGCCCCGCGAGGAGCCCCGCTGGCCGTTCCGCGGCGGCTGGGCGCTGTTCCTCGCCTACGAGCTCGCGGGCCAGGTCGAGCCCGTGCTCCAGCTTCCGCAGGCGTCCGGATCCCTGCCGGTCGCGCTGGCGCTGCGCTGCCCGGCGGCGGTGCTGCGCGACCGCACCAGCGGCGAATGCGTCGCCGTCGCCGAAGCGGGGCACGAGGCGATGCTGGACGCGATCGCCGCGGATGCCGTCGCCGCGGGCGCACTGCCGCCGCTGCCCGCGTGGCGACCGCCTGCGGGGATCGACGAGGAAGCGCCCGAGCGCTTCACCGCCAACGTCCGCCGCGTGCTCGACTACCTCGCCGCCGGCGACCTGTTCCAGGCGAACATCTCGCGCGGCTGGCAGGCGCGCTTCGACGCGCCCGCGCCCGAAGCCGCCGCCCTGTTCGCGCGGCTGCGCGAGCACAACCCCGCGCCGTTCGCGGGCATCTTCGCGGGCGAGGGCTGGGCGGTGGTGAGCGCCTCGCCGGAACGCCTGGTGTCGGTGCGCGGCGACCTGGTCGAGACGCGCCCGATCGCCGGCACGCGCCCGCGCTTCGCAGGCGACGACGACGCGGCGCGGGTCCGCGAGCTGGTCGGCAACCCGAAGGAGCGCGCCGAGCACATCATGCTGATCGACCTCGAGCGCAACGACCTCGGCCGCGTCTGCGCGCCGGGCAGCGTCGAGGTCGACGAGCTGATGACGGTGGAGAGCTACGCGCACGTGCACCACATCGTCAGCAACGTGCGCGGCCGGCTCCGCGCCGACGCGACGCCGGGCGCGACGATCCGCGCGGTGTTCCCCGGCGGCACCATCACCGGCTGCCCGAAGGTGCGCTGCATGCAGGTGATCGCCGAGCTCGAGGGGCAGGGGCGCGGCGCCTACACCGGCGCCTTCGGCTGGCTCAACCGCGACGGCGACCTCGACCTCAACATCCTGATCCGCAGCGCCGAACTGGAAGGCGATGCGGGCGGCGCGGCCGTGCTGCGATTCCGCACCGGCGGCGGCATCGTCGCCGACTCCGATCCGCAGCGCGAGCTCGACGAGACCCGCGCCAAGGCGCGCGGCATGCTGCGCGCGCTGGGCGTGGGGGGATGAGCGCGCCCGGCGGCGAGGTCCGCAGCTTCGAGGGCGGCGCTCGCGTCGCCGCGCTGGCGCCGGGCAATCGCGGGCTGGCCTACGGCGACGGGCTGTTCGAGACGATGCGCGCGCATGGCGGCGCGCTGCCGTGGTGGGATGCGCACTGGGCGCGCCTGGCGCGCGGCGCTGCCCGGCTCGGGATCGCCTTGCCCGACGAGGCGTTCGTGCGCGCGCAGGCCGGCGAACTGCTTGCCGGCGAACTGCAGGCCGGCGAACTGCATGCCGGTGAACCGCTGGCCGGCGGCGACGCCGTGCTCAAGCTGCTCGTGGTGCGCGGTGGCGCCGCACGCGGCTATGCGCCGATCCCCGGCGCGCCTCCGGCGTGGCAGCTGTCGTGCCATCCGCTTCCGGGCCCGGCGCCGGCGGCAGGGCTCCGCCTGCACTGGTGCGATGTGCGCCTCGCATGGCAGCCGGCGCTCGCGGGCCTCAAGCACTGCAACTGCCTCGAGCAGGTCCTTGCCCGTGCCGAGAGCGACGCGGCAGGCTGCGACGAGGGCCTGCTGCGCGACACCGACGGCCATGTCGTCTCGGCGACGTCGGCGAACCTGTTCGTCCTGCGCGAGGGCCGCTGGCGCACGCCGCCGGTCGACGGCTGCGGCGTCGCCGGCACCTGCCGCGCGCGGCTCCTCGATGCGCTGGACGCGGTGGAGGCGCGCCTGTCGGTGGCCGATGTCGAAGGCGCGGACGCGGTTTTCCTGTGCAACGCGGTGCGCGGTATCCTGCCCGTCGCCAGCCTGGGATCGCGCCGCTGGCCGCCGGTCGACGACGCGGTGGCGGGCGCGCGGCGCGCGCTGGCGCATTCGCATCCCGGCTTCGCGCGCGACGCCGGCAACGCATAGGGAAGGACGATCTTGGCCAGGCGCAATTCCATCGCCCGCATCCTGCTGGTGCTCGTGCTGCTCGCGGGCGCGATGGCGTGGTGGGCATCGCAGCGTTACGCCGGGTTCGCGGACCGTCCGATCGCAGGCCTGGAGCAGGGCGGCAGCCTCGTGCTCGCGCCGGGCGATTCCTTCGCGACCATGCTGCGCAAGCTGCGCGAGGCCGGCGCCGCGGGCGGGCACGAGACCGAATGGCGCCTGCTCGCGCGCGAGACCGGCGCCGCCGGCAGGCTGCAGGTGGGCGAGTACGCGCTCGCGCCGGACACCACGCCGCGCCAGCTGCTGGAACGCATGCGCGACGGCAAGGTCATCGCCCGCCGCGTCACCATCGTCGAAGGCTGGAACATCCGCGAGCTGCGCGCGGCCCTGGCGAAGGCCGAGCCGCTGCTGCACGAATCGGAAGGCATGGACGACGCGGCGCTGATGCGCGCGATCGGCCACCCCGGCGTGCACCCGGAGGGCCGCTTCCTGCCGGAGACCTACCAGTACGTGCGCGGCGACAGCGACCTCGACGTGCTGGCGCGGGCCTACGACGCGATGGAGAAGGCGCTGGAGGGCGCGTGGGCGTCGCGCGCGCCCGGGCTGCCGCTGAAGTCGAAGGACGAGGCGCTCGTGCTGGCTTCGATCGTCGAGAAGGAAACGGGCATCGCCGAGGAGCGCGACGAGATCGCCGGCGTGTTCGTGCGCCGCCTGCGGATCGGCATGCGCCTGCAGACCGATCCCACCGTGATCTACGGCATGGGCGAGCGCTACGCCGGCAACATCCGCAAGGCCGACCTGCTCGCCGACACGCCGTACAACACCTATACCCGCGCCGGCCTGCCGCCGACGCCGATCGCGATGCCGGGCAAGGCGGCGCTGCAGGCGGCGACGCACCCCGCGCAGGGCGATGCACTGTACTTCGTCGCGATCGGCGATGGCAGCGGCCGCCACGTGTTCACGAAGTCGCTCGCCGACCACGAGAATGCGGTGCGCGACTACCTGCGCAACTACCGCGCCCAGCGCAAGGCGGCGAAGCAATGACCGCCGTTGCAGCCGGCAATGCGCTTCCGGCGCACGCGCGCTTCCTCAGCCTCGAGGGCGGTGAGGGCGCGGGCAAGACCACCGT
>JBDZUW010000009.1:28677-30786 GCA_040255375.1 Luteimonas sp.
CGCACGCGCGCTTCCTCAGCCTCGAGGGCGGTGAGGGCGCGGGCAAGACCACCGTGCTCAAGGCGCTGCGCGCCGAGCTCGAGGCCGACGGCAGCGAAGTGGTGTGCACGCGCGAGCCGGGCGGTACGCCGCTGGCGGAGAAGATCCGCGCGCTGCTGCTCGACCCCGCGCACGAGCCGCCGACGGCGGAGACCGAGCTGCTGCTGATGTTCGCCTCGCGCGCGCAGCACGTCGCCGAAACCGTGCGGCCCGCGCTCGAACGCGGCGCGTGGGTGGTCAGCGACCGCTTCACCGATTCCAGCTACGCCTACCAGGGCGGCGGCCGCGGCCTCGATCCGGCGTTCATCGCCGAGCTGGAGCGGCGTGTCGTCGGGCTGCAGCCGGGCCTGACGCTGCTGCTCGACCTCGGCGTGGACGAGGGTCGGGCCCGTGCGCGCGGCCGCGACCTGTTCGACGCCGGCGCCGGCGCCAGCGGATCCGGCCCCGATCGCATCGAGCGCGAGCACGACGCGTTCTTCGAACGCGTGCGCGATGCGTTCCTGGCTCGCGCCGCGGCGGAGCCGGCGCGCTTCCGCGTGCTCGACGCCACGCAGCCGGCGGATGCCGTGGCCGCGGCGGCCGTCGCTGCATTGCGCGCATGGCGCGGCGGCGCATGAGCGGAGCCTCGGCATGAGCGTCGCCGCGCTGCCCCCGCTCGCGCCCTGGCAACAGCGCGCCTACGACCAGGCCGCCGCCGCGCTCGACGCGGGCCGCCTCGGCCACGCGCTGCTGTTCTGCGGCCCGGCGCAGCTCGGCAAGCGCCTCGTCGCCGAGCGCCTCGCGCAGCGCGTGCTGTGCCAGGCGCGCGCGCCCGGCGCCGAGCCCTGCGGCCAGTGCCGCAGCTGCACGCTGTACGCCGCGCGCGTGCAGGCCGATCCGCCGGAACTGCGCCCCGACGGCACGCTGGCGCATCCGTGGGGCCGGCCGGGCCATCCCGACGCGCGCTTCGTCGGCTATGCGACGAACGAGCGCACCGGCAAGGCGCGCACCGAGATCGTGATCGAGCAGGTGCGCGCGCTGTCGCAGGCGCTGGCGCTGACGCCGCAGATGGGCGTGGCCCAGGTCGCGCTGGTCGAGCCCGCGGACGCGATCGGCCACGCCGCCGCGAACGCGCTGCTCAAGACGCTCGAGGAACCGCAGCCCGGCCGCTACCTGTGGCTGGTCGCCTCCGAGCCGGCGCGCCTGCCGGCGACGATCCGCAGCCGCTGCCAGAAGCTCGAATTCCGGTTGCCGCCGCGCGAGGAGGCGCTCGCCTGGCTGCGCGCGCAGGGCCACGACGCGAAGGCCGCGGGCGAAGCGCTCGACGCCGCGCGCGGCCATCCGGGGCAGGCCGCGGCCTGGCTCGCGGGCGACGGCCTGGCCTTGCGCCGCGAAGTCGCGAAGGACCTCGATGCGCTCGCGCGCGGCGACGCCTCAGCCGCGGCGACGGCGCAGCGCTGGACCGGCGACGGGCAGGCCGCGCTGCGGCTGCGCTTTGCCGCCGACCTCGCGCTCGAACAGGTCGCCGCGCAGCCGTCCGCGTCGCGGCAGCCCGCCGACTTGACCCTGCTCGCCCGAACCCGCAGTCTGGCGGCGTGGTTCGACGCCGCGAACCGCACCGCCGCGCTGCTGCGCACGCAGGTGCGCGCGGACCTCGCGGTGGCGGAACTGCTATTGGCTTGGCCGGCGCAGGCCAGGGGAGCGAGATGAACGCCAACGCAGGCGGTGCGGCGCGCCAGGGTTTCCTGTCGCTCCAGCTCAAGGACAAGGCGCACCTGTACGCCGCCTACATGCCCTACCTCAAGTCGGGCGGCATCTTCGTGCCGACCAACAAGCGCTTCTCGCTCGGCGACGAAGTGTTCGTGATGCTCACGCTGCCCGAATCGAGCGAGCGCCTGCCGGTGCCCGGCAAGGTCGTCTGGATCACGCCGCTCGGCGCGCAGGGCGGCCGCGCGGCGGGCGTCGGCGTGCAGTTCGCCGAGGGCGGCGACGCAGAGGCGCTGCGCGGCAAGATCGACGCGCTGCTCGCCGGCTTCAACGCGGACAAGCCGACGCAGACGATGTGAGGTACTTGCGCGCCAGGCAATTTGG
>JBDZUW010000009.1:30886-40214 GCA_040255375.1 Luteimonas sp.
TGGTGAACAGTGCGAGCGGTACTACAGAGGCCTCTCAGCTGTTCTCGTGGACGAGATCCGGATCTGCCATTCGTTTGACCAATCCTGGTGACGTGAACGAATGGGTAAGTTCGACTGCGACCAGCGCGGATTCGATCAAGTATGTCTTCGAACCCATGACAACGAGCGCGGGAACTGGGTGGAACACGCTTGTCACGAAGCAGGTCTATGCCGGAAGCACCTTGGCAACGGCCAGCACGTCATGGCATGGGCAGATGTGCCCCAATGATCCAGTCAAGCGCGGTATCCGGAATTGCGATTGAGTGCTTCCGCGTGAAGGCGGCCGGCCACCTGATCGTGGCCGGTTGCCTGGCCCTCACCCTGCTTTTGCTGAGCAGTTGTGCGGGTGTGCGAATGCGGGAAAGCACCCGCGTCATCCCCGAGGGCGGGGTGGCATATTTGCCTTACTTCCTGAGATTCGAGCACCTGCCGAGCTGGGTCACCCTGTACAGCGTTCTGCCGGGGGGGAAACCGGCAGTCTGCGGCAGATCGTCTGCAGTCGTACTGGACAAGGGCCTGGAAGTGCGCGTGGCGGGTTGTTCGCAGCCGATTGATGCCGAAACGTTGGAGCATCTCGTTCGGACTGTCTCGGACGCTGCCGGTTCGATCGAAGGACGGCTCCATCGCAGGGCTCGTCTGGCAAGAGTGTCGATCTATCTTGTGCCTCCCGGCGCCAGCATGCGGCTGCGAGATACACGGATGATCAGGCCCCATGCGTTGAAGATTGCCCTGGCGGTGCGCTTCGGATCGGAGTTGCCGAACCTGGGCCTGGTCGCGGCCGTGCGTGCCCTTGCGCACGAGGTGTTCCACATGGCGGCGGATTCGGAATCCAGCGAATTGCCAAACGAGGTGAGGGCATCGCTGTTTGCCTCGTGCGTGGAGAAGGATGTCTTCGGAACGTTGTCCCGGTCTTTCGAGTCCCCGGACGGGCTCGTCGGGCGCGATGAGGGAAACAATGCAGTGCTGGATTCGCTGCGGGGGCATGCCGAGGCGGCAGCGCTGATCCGGGCCGTCACCGATTCGGAGAGGGGTCCATCGGACTTCGAGGCACTTTGTAGGCGTGCCGTCGGCGGAGGATAGGCAAGGACTCCTCGCGGACGAAAGCGAAAGAAAAGGGCCGCAATCGCTTGCGGCCCTTTCCGTTTCGATGATGGTGGAGCGGATGGGGATCGAACCCACGACCTTCGCGATGCGAACGCGACGCTCTCCCAGCTGAGCTACCGCCCCACGTGTGCTGCAACCCCGGCCTGGGACCGGGAGCCGCGCATTATACGGATACGGGCAGGAGGTCGCCAGCGGTTCCGGACATGGCCGATGCTCAGGCCGGCGGCGGTGCGGCGAGCAGCGGTGCGAGGCGCGGCTCCAGCAGCTCGCGACGCCAGCCCGCCAGCGGTCCCGGCCAGTCGCCGCTGCCGTCGGCCTGCGCGTCCAGCAGGGCCTGCAGCCAGCGCCGCGAGGCCAGCACGCCGTCGGGCAGGCCGAGTTCGGCGCTCAATGCGGAAACCGCGTCCTGCAGCGCGCGCATGCGCGCCTTGTCGCGGTCGTCGGCGCGCGCGAGCGGGGCGATGGCCTCGTCGGGCAGCGGGGTTTCCAGCGCGGCCCAGATCGCGTCGCCGAGCGCGCGCGGCGACTTGGGCGTGGCCTCGAGCTGGCGCTGCAGCGCCGCGCGGTCGGCGGGCGGCTTGCGCGCGAGCGCGGTGGCCAGCTCGTTGTCGAGGATCCAGCTGCGCGGGCGGTCGGCGCGGCGCGCGTGCGCGTCGCGCCAGCGCAGCAGGCGCAGCAGGCGCCGCTGGCCGGCGGCGTCGAGGAACTGCGCCGAGCGCATCGCCAGGTGCGGCCAGGGCTCCGGCGCCGGGTCGGCCGCGGCCGCGACGGTGCGCGCGGCGTCCTCGTGCAACCAGGCATCGCGGCCCAGGTCCTGCAGGCGCGCGCGCAACTGGTCGTGCAACTCGAAGAGGTGCAGCACGTCGTCGGCGGCGTATTCGAGCTGCGCGGCGGAGAGCGGACGCCGCAGCCAGTCCGAGCGGGTTTCGCCCTTGGGCAGCGCGACGCCGACCAGGTCCTGCACCAGCCGCTGGTAGCCGGCACCGGCGGCGATGCCCGCCAGCGCAGCGGCGACCTGGGTGTCGAACAGCGGCGCCGGCACGACGCCGCAGGCGTGCTGCAGGGCCACGAGATCCTCGCTGGCGCTGTGCATCACCTTCAGCACCGCCGGATCGGCGAGCGCCGGCGCCAGGGCCTCGGTCATCCCCGGGGCCAGCGCGTCGACCAGCAGGATCTCGCTGTCCTCCAGCGCCACCTGGACGAGGGCGAGCTTCGGCCACCAGGTGCGCTCACGCACGAATTCGGTGTCCAGGCCCACGCGGGGCGGGGCGGCGCGCAGGCGCGCGGCCAGTTCGGCAGGGTCGTCGATCCAGAGGCTCACCGCGCACAGGTTAACGGTTGCCGCCGGCCGCGCCTATGGCTAAGTTGCTGGCGGACATCCGCCCGCGTCGCGCGGGCCAGCCACGGGAGTGGGCGTTTGCGCGCCAGCCGTACCTTCATCGCCGGCATGCTCGGGGTCGCCGCGGCGCTCGCGTTCGCGGGTGGCTGCCGCCGCGATGCGGGCGAGCCGCCCGGGCAGGCGAAGGACGTCGTGCGCGATGCCGAGGGCCGCGTCATCGTCGAGGGCGACGACCGCATCGCCGGCACCCTCACCTGGGCGCCGCCGGCGGTCGAACTGCCGCAGGAGGGGCTGGAGGCCGCGCGCAAGGCGGCGGCGAAGGCGCTGGCGGCGGGCAACCTGCATGCCGATGCGAGCTCGGCGATCCCGCTGTACCTCGCGATCCTCGCGCGCGCGCCCGACGATGCGAAGGCGCGCGAAGGCCTGGGCCGCGCGACCGCCGCCGTGGTCGCCGAGGGCGACGCCGCGCTCGCCGACGCCGGCGACGACATCGAAGCCCTGCGCCGCGCGCACCAGGCCGCCGCCGTGCTGCGCGCCGTGGCGCCGCGCGATGCCGCCACCGTGGCCTACCTCGGCCGCGTCGACCGCGCCGACCGCCTGTGGGAACTCAACCGCAGCGCCGAAGCCGAATTGCGCGAAGGCCGCCTCGGCGAGGAAGGCAAGGGCGGGGCGCTCGCACGCCTGCGCGAGGCCCTCCGCATCCAGCCGGGACAACCTCGCGCGACGCAGGGCCTTGCTGCGGTGGAGAGCGCGCTGATCCGGCGCGCCGAGGAAGCGGGCGCGCGCGGCGATTTCGCCGCGGCCGACCGCTGGATCGGCATGGCCGCGCTGGTGCGTCCGCGCGCCGGGCTCAGCACTATCGCGGATGCGCGCGCGCGCGTCGCCGCGATGCGCGCAGCGCGCATCGGCCGCCTGCGCGACGAGGGCCTGGCAGCGCTGCGCCAGCGCAGCGACGCGCGCGACATCGCGCTCGCCCGTACCCGGCTGGCGGAACTGCTGCGGATCGCCGCGCCCGGCGATCCGGCCGCCGCGGAACTGCGCGAGCGCATCGAACTCGCCAGCCATTACGGACTGTTCCGCCCCGGCCAGGCGTTCACCGACGCCATCGGCTACGGCGCGCGCGGCCCGGAAATGATCGTCGTGCCGCACGGTGCGTTCCGCATGGGCGCGGCCACCGGCGAAATCGAGGCCGGCGACGCCGAGCGTCCGCAGCATTACGTGCGTTTCGACCGCGGTTTCGCGCTCTCCCGCACCGAGGTCACGGTGGGCGAGTTCCGGCGCTTCGTCGCCGCCACCGGCTACCGCCCGACGGCGACCCGCCGCGGCTATTCGATGGCCTACGACGCGCGCAGCGGCAACTTCGTCCGCAGCACCGGCGTGGACTGGCGCAGCGCCTACGACGGCAGCCCCGCGTCCGACGACATGCCCGTGGTCCACGTCAGCGCGCGCGACGCCGACGCCTATGCGGAATGGCTCGCGAAGCAGAGCCGCCAGCGCTACCACGTGCCCAGCGAGGCGCAGTTCGAATACGCGCTGCGCGCCGGCGGGGCCGCGCGCTATCCATGGGGAGCCGGCGCGCCGGTCGCGGGCACCGCCAGCCTCACCGGGAGCCGCGACGCGGGCCCGGGCGGGCGCCGTTGGCACAACGCGTTCGCCGGCTATGGGGACGGCTACTGGGGGCCGGCGCCGGTCGGCCGCTTCCGCGCCAATGCATACGGCCTTCACGACATGGCCGGCAATGTCAGCGAGTGGGTGGCGGACTGCTGGCACGACAGCTACCGCCGCGCGCCCGACGACGGCGGCGCCTGGGTGAATCCCGGGTGCCGCGTGCGGACGATGCGCGGCGGCGCCTGGGCCAGTTCCCCGGAGCAGACGCGCTCGGCGTGGCGCGCGCCGGCCCGCGTGGATACGACCAACGCGCGCCTCGGCTTCCGGGTCGCGCGCGAACTCTAGGAACCGCGGCCGCCGGCCGCAGACGCGGAGGCGAACGCATGCGGCAGGATCCTTTCGGCAATCGCGGGCAGGGCGGGGTGCGCAGGCGCGTGGGCGGGCTGCGCTGGTGGGTGCTCATCGCGTTCGCCCTGTACGCGGGCTGGTACTGGCTGTCGAACCGGAGCACCGACGCGCTGACCGGCGAGACCGTGCTGATCGACAGGAACATCAGCCCCGAGGACGAGAAGGCGCTGGGGCTGCAGGCCTACGACGAGATCCTGCAGCAGGAGCGGCCGCTGCCCGCGGACTCGGAGATCTCGCGCCAGGTGCGCGAGATCGCGCAGCGCCTGATCGCGAAGGTGCCCGAGGTCGAGGACGCGCTCGCCGCGGAGAACGGCATGACCGCGCCGCACGTGGAGCGCGCGTTCGAATGGGACGTGCGCGTGCTCGATTCGGAGCAGGCCAACGCGTTCTGCCTGCCCGGCGGCAAGATGGCGGTCTACACCGGCCTGGTGCCGGTGGCGCAGAACGCCGACGCGATGGCGGTGGTGATGGGCCACGAGATCTCGCACGCGCTGCTGCGCCACGGCGCGCAGCGCATGACCGAGCAGAAGCTGGCGCAGATCGGCCAGGCCGCCGGCGCGATGAGCGGGATGGACGCGCAGCAGATGCAGGCGGTGATGTCCATCTACGGCTACGGCCGCGCGCTGCCGTACGCGCGCAAGCAGGAGTCGCAGGCCGACGAGATGGGTTTGATGCTCGCCGCGGCCGCGTGCTACGACCCGAACGCCGCGATCCCGCTGTGGCAGCGCATGGAGCAGGCGGGCGGCGGATCGGGCCAGCCGGAGTTCGCGTCGACGCACCCCGATCCCGGCACGCGCATCGAGCGCCTCACGGCGCTGATGCCCAAGGCGCTGCAGTACCGCGCGCGCTTCTGCAGCGCCTCGGGGACCGCGATGCGCTAGAACGACATGAAGAGCCCGCCATTGACGGGCAGGTTGGCGCCGGTGATGAAGCCGGCGTCGTCGGCGGCGAGGAAGGCGACCGCGCGCGCGATCTCTTCCGGCTTGCCCAGGCGCCCGACCGGCACCTTGTCGACGATGCCGGCGCGGATTTCCTCCGGCATCGCCATCACCATCGCCGTCTCGCAATAGCCCGGCGAGATCGAGTTGACCGTGATGCCCTTGCGCGCGACCTCGCGCGCCAGCGCCATGGTGAAGCCGTGCATGCCGGCCTTCGCCGCCGAATAGTTGGCCTGGCCGAACTGGCCCGTCTGGCCGTTGACCGAACTGATGTTGACGATGCGGCCGAAGCCGCGCGCCAGCATGCCGTCGATCGCGGCGCGGGTGAGGTTGAACACGCCGTCGAGGTTCACCGACAGCACCGCGTCCCACTGCACCTTGTCCATCTTGCGCAGCGTGGTGTCGCGGGTGATGCCCGCGGCGTTGACCAGGATATCGATGCCGCCGTGGTCGCGCTCGATGCCGGCGACCAGCGCCGCGCAGGCGTCGAAGTCGGTCACGTCGAGCGCCGCGGCCGCGATGTCGCGGCCCGCGGTCGCGGCGCGGAAGGCGTCGCCGCGCGCCGGGTCGCCGGCGATGTCGGCCGCGAACACCTTGCAGCCCCGGTCCGCCAGGGCCAGGCAGATCGAAGTGCCGAGACCGCCTGTGCCGCCGCTCACGACGGCCACGCGCTGCGCCACGCGTCAGCCTCCGCGCGGGGAGGACTTGCCGCCGCCGGAACCCGCGCCGGTGCCGCCGCCGGTCGCTGCGCCGCCGCCCGCGCTGCGGCCCATGCCGCCGACGAGGTTCTGCTGGAATTCCTTCCAGAGCTCGAGGTTGCGCTCGGTGAGCTGGTTCATCATCGCCCACGGCGTCTGCCCGAGCATGCCGCCCATCTGCTGGCGGAACTGCGCCTGCTGCTCCATGAACAGCTGCATGGACTTCTCGAGGTAGTTGCCCATGTAGCCCTGCAGCGAATCCCCGTAGAAACGGATGATCTGGCTCAGCAGCTGGGTGGAGAGCACCGGTTCGCCGTCCTGTTCCTGCTCGGCGATGATCTGCAGCAGCACCTGGCGGGTGAGGTCCTCGCCGGACTTCGCGTCGCGGACCTCGAATTCCTCGCCCTCGACGATCAGCTGGCGCACGTCCTCGATCGTGATGTAGCTGGAAATCTCGGTGTCGTACAGGCGCCGATTCGGATATTTCTTGATGACGCGGACGGCCATGCTGCTACCCCCGGGCTGAGCGCCGAGCATGGCGCAGCGCAGCATCCGTTGCAACCGGGGGCGGCCTACCAGCCCATGTACTGGCCGCCGTTGGCCGAGAGGTTGGCGCCGGTGATCCAGCCGGCCTCGTCCGGGATGAAGAACGCCACCGCGTAGGCGATCTCCTCCGGCGTGCCCAGGCGCCCGGTCGGGATCTGCGCCACGATCTTGTTGCGCACGTCCTCCGGCACCGCCATCACCATGTCGGTGCCGATGTACCCGGGCGACACCGTGTTCACGGTGATGCCGAACTTCGCGTTCTCCTGCGCCAGCGAGATGGTGAAGCCGTGCATGCCGGCCTTGGCCGCGGCGTAGTTGGCCTGGCCGTACTGGCCCTTCTGCCCGTTGATCGAGCTGATCTGGATGACGCGGCCCCACTTGCGCGCGCGCATGCCCTCGATCACCGGGCGGGTCATGTTGTAGACGGAGTTGAGGTTGGTGTCGATCACCTCGTTCCACTGCGAGGGCGTCATCTTGTGGAAGGTCGTGTCGCGGGTGATGCCGGCGTTGTTGACCAGGATGTCGACCGGGCCCAGCCGTCGCTCCACCTCGCGCACCATCGCCTCCGCGGACTCCGGCGACGACACGTCGCCGGGCACGATCGCGATGTCGTAGCCGTCGGCCCGCATGCGCTCCTGCCAGGCGCGGGCCTTCTCCTCGTTGCGGTAGTTGGTGGCGACCTTGTGCCCGAGGTCCGCCAGGCGCCTGCAGATCGCCGTGCCGATGCCGCCCGTACCGCCGGTGACCAATGCGACGCGTGCCTCCATTCCGTTTCTCCGATCCCCAGGTGTGCGATCGATTCTAGGCACGATTCGCGGCACGCGTGTTGTGCGGCGCGGCGACGGGCCCGCGCGGGATGCGCGCCGGCTCGAACGCCGCGACCGCCGCGCGCAGCCAGGCGTCCACCGCGCCGGCCCCGGCCACCGCGGCCGGCGCCTGCCCGAGCGCCGCCCATGCGGCGCGCAGCGCGGGCAGGGGATCGGCGGCCTGGACCGGCAGCGCCGCCAGCGACTTCGACAGCTTGCGTCCGCCGGCGTCCAGGACCAGCGGCAGGTGGGCGTAGCGCGGCGTCGGCAGGCCCAGCGCGCGCTGCAGCAGGATCTGCCGGGGCGTGGAATCGAGCAGGTCGGCGCCGCGGACCACGTCGGTGATGCCCTGCGCCGCGTCGTCCACGACCACCGCGAGCTGGTAGGCCCAGGGCCCGTCGGCGCGGCGCAGGACGAAATCGCCCACCGTCGCGGCGACGTCCTGCTCGAAGTGCCCCTGGATCGCGTCGTCGAAGGCGACGCGCGCGCCGTCGGGCACGCGCAGGCGGATCGCCGGGTAGGGGCGCCGGGCGCCGGGGATGCAGGCGCGGTGCACGCCACCCTCCGCCGCCAGCGCACTGCGGCTGCAGTGGCAGGCGAAGGCGCGGCCGGACGCCAGCAGCCGGTCGAGCGCGGCCTGGTAGACGGCGCCGCGCGCCGACTGCCAGAGCACCGGGCCATCGGAGGCCAGGCCGAATGCCGCCAGCGTGCGCAGTTGCTCCGTCGCGGCGCCCGGCACTTCGCGCGGCGGATCGAGGTCCTCGACCCGCACCAGCCACTCGCCGCCGGCCTGCCGCGCGAGCAGCCAGCTGCCCAGCGCCGCCAGCAGCGAGCCGAAGTGCAGCGGCCCGGTGGGCGAGGGGGCGAATCGGCCGCGGTAGCGGACAGGCGGGGCGTCGGTCATTGCACTTGCATTTAGGGATCGCCGGCCACACTAACCCGGGGAAGCCGCGCCGTCGCGCGGCGTCGCGGAAAGGCAAGCATGTTCAAGCGCGTCGCTCTGTTCCTGGCCACCAACCTGGCCGTGCTGGCGCTGGCCAGCGTGGTGATGTCGCTGCTCGGCGTCAACGGCGCCCAGTTCCCGGGCCTGCTGGTGATGGCCGCGATCTTCGGCTTCGGCGGCTCGATCGTGTCGCTGCTGATGTCGAAGTGGATCGCCAAGCGCAGCACCGGCGCCCACGTCATCGACAATCCGCGCAACGAGGCCGAGCAGTGGCTCGTCGCCACCGTGCGCCGGCAGGCGCAGCAGGCCGGCATCGGCATGCCCGAGGTCGCCATCTACGATGCGCCGGAGATCAACGCGTTCGCGACCGGCGCGAACCGCAACAATGCGCTCGTGGCGGTGTCCACCGGCCTGTTGCGCTCGATGGACCGCGACCAGGCCGAGGCCGTGCTCGGCCACGAGGTCAGCCACGTCGCCAACGGCGACATGGTGACGATGGCCCTGCTGCAGGGCGTGCTGAACACCTTCGTGATCGTGCTGGCGCGCGTCGTCGGCCGCGTCGTCGACGGCTACCTCAGCGGGGGCCGCGACAACAACGGCGGCGGCATCGGCTATTTCGTCGTCGTGTTCGTGCTCGAGATGGTGTTCGGCCTGTTCGCGAGCATGATCGCGATGTGGTTCTCGCGCCGCCGCGAGTTCCGCGCCGACGCCGGCGGCGCCGGCCTGGCCGGGCGGGCGAAGATGATCTCGGCGCTCGAGGCGCTGCAGCGCAACCATGGCGTCGACACGCTGCCGAAGGCGATGCAGGCCTTCGGGATCTCGGGGCCGCTGGCGCATGGCATGCGCCGCCTGTTCCTCAGCCACCCGCCGCTCGAGGAGCGCATCGCCGCCCTCCGCGC
>JBDZUW010000098.1:0-7541 GCA_040255375.1 Luteimonas sp.
CCGCGCAAGGCCGCGAAGAAGGCCCGCAGGTAAGCAGTTCCCGGCCTCCCTCCGTTCGCGGAGGGAGGTTCCGGCAAGCAGTCCAGGCTCCCATCACTACAAGAAAGCACGCAGGAACCGCCGCCATGGCCGTCAAGATCGACAAGAAAATCAAGGGCTACGCCGTCGTCACCCCCGAGGACAAGGCGAAGGCGGCGCAGGGCGAATCCGTGGCGCGCGCGACGGCCGAGGCGGAACTGCCGACGGCCGACGTCATCCAGATGCACGAGCGCATCGAGCGCCCGGAAGTCCTGATCGGCAGCACCTACAAGATCAAGTCGCCGCTGGTGGAGCACGCCATGTACGTGACCATCAACGACATCGTGCTGAATGCCGGCACCGAGCACGAACTGCGGCGCCCGTTCGAGGTGTTCATCAACTCCAAGTCCATGGAGCACTTCCAGTGGATCGTCGCGCTCACCCGGATCATGTCCGCGGTGTTCCGCAAGGGCGGCGACGTCACCTTCCTGGTGGAGGAGATGAAGGCCGTGTTCGATCCCAAGGGCGGCTACTTCAAGGCCGGCGGCGTGTACATGCCGTCGCTGGTGGCCGAACTGGGCAGCATCGTCGAGGACCACCTGAAGTCCATCGGCATGATCCACGACCCGGAAATGAGCCCCGAGCGCCGCGCGCTCATCGCCGAGAAGCGCGCCGCGTTCGAGAACCGCTCAAAAAAAAACAGTGACGTGAGCCCGGCGGCCGCGAAGGCCGTCCCCGCGCCCGCCGACGAGCACCCCAACGAGAGCGTCGCCGTCACCGGCGAGGGCGCGAGCTTCCCGCCCTCGGCCACCATGTGCCACAAATGCAGCGCCAAGGCCGTGGTGATCATGGACGGCTGCGCGACGTGCCTGAACTGCGGCTACTCCAAGTGCGGCTGAACCCGGTGGCTCCCGCACCGCAGCGGTGAAGCCTTGCCGTTGATCCGGCGACCTGCGTGACGAAGACTGGAATCCTCCCCGGCAAGACTCCCTTGGCGCTGCCGTTCGAGCAGGTCGTCGAGCTGCTGCTGGACGCGGTGGTGATCGTCGACACGGACGGGCGCTACGTGTACGTCAGCGCCGCGTTCGAGCGGATCTTCGGCTACGCCCCGGACGAGGTGGTCGGCAGGCAGATGCTGCACCTGGTGCATCCGGACGACCGCGAGAAGACGATGGCGGCCGTCGCGGAGATCATGGCCGGCCAGGCGAAGACGACGCTCGAGAACCGCTACATCCGCAAGGACGGCGAGGTCGTGCACATCATGTGGTCGGCGCGCTGGGTACCCGAGCACGGGGTGCGGATCGCGGTGGCGCGCGACATCAGCGCGCGGGTGCGCGCCGAGGCCATGCAGGCGGCGGTGTATGCGATCTCCGAGGCGGCGCACGCCGGCGGCAGCCTGCAGTCGCTTTGCCGCACCATCCACGACGTGCTCGGCGGCCTGCTGCCGGCCGGCAACTGCTCGCTCGCGCTGCTGGATACCGGCAACGACGTGCTGGAATTCCCGTACCACGTCGACGAGCGCGGCACCGCGCCCGCGCCGCGGCCGATCCGCGGCAGCGGCTACGCGGGCGAGGTGATCCGCAGCGGCCGCAGCCTGCTGCTGGGGCCGTCGCGCCTGGGCGAGCCGGCGGCGGCGAACGACGACGAGATCCGCGGCGCGCGCTACTGGCTCGGCGTGCCGCTGCGCGGCACGCGCGGCGGCGTGCTCGGCGCGCTGGCGGTGAAGAGCTATTCCGAAGACGCCCGCTACAGCGCGCGCGACGTGCTCCTGCTGCATTACGTGTCCACCCAGGTGGCGAACGCCATCGAGCGCCGCCAGCGCAAGCCGGTACGCAGGCGCTGAGCCCGAGGCGCGCCGGCGCTAGCGGCGGTACACCCAGTGTCGCGACAGCAGGAAGCCGATCACGCCAAGCACGAATTCCACCGCGGGCTTGGCCAGCCAGGCCCACTTGAGGCCGGCGATTTCGTCGACGTAGCCCATCGACAGCGTGCTCACTGCCGTCGTGCCCAGCCACATCAGGACGAAGCGCATCAGCTGCGTGCGGCCTACGGCCGTCTCGTCGCCAGCGAAGGTGAGCTTGCCGTTGAGCCAGTAACCGAGCAGCGCGCCCGCGACGCGGCCGAGCACGTTCGCGGCCTCCACCTGCATGCCGTAACGCGTGAGCAGGACCAGTACGCCCCACTGGCCGCGGCGCGCGCCGTGCTCGCGCTGCAGGGCCGCCCCGGCGAAACCCGGTTGGCGCTGCGCGCGCCCGTCGCGGGCGAAGTGGTGCATCGCTTCGTCGAAAGCGCCACATCCGTCGCTGCGGGACAACCGCTGCTCGAGATCGGCGATCCGGCAACGATCGAAGTGGTGTCGGAAGTCCTCACGGCCGATGCGGTGCAGCTCGTCCCGGGGACGCCGGTCGTGCTGACCGGCTGGGGCGGGGACGCGGCCTTGCACGGGCGCGTCATCCGCATCGAACCCGGCGGGTTCACGAAGGTCTCCGCCCTCGGCGTCGAGGAACAGCGCGTGCTGGTCCGCATCGCGTTGGAGGATCCGGTGTCCGCGCGCCGGCGGCTCGGCGACGGGTTCCGGCTGCAGGCGGAGTTCGTGGTGTGGCAGTCGCCGGATGCGCTGTCGGTGCCCACGGCGGCCCTGTTCCGCGACGGCGCGGCGTGGGCGGTCCATGTGGTGGCGGATGGCCGGGCGCGGCTGCGCCATGTGCGGCTGCGCCATGTCGGCGAAGACGCCGCGGAAGTCGCGGGCGGCCTGCAGCGCGGGGAGACCGTCGTACTCTATCCGGGGGACACCGTGCGCGATGGCACCCGGGTGGCGCCGCGCGACTAGCTCCGGTAGACCCAGTGCCGCGACAGCACGAAGCCGACCACGCCGAGCACGAACTCGACCGCCGGCTTCGCGAGCCACGCCCACTTCAGTCCTGCGATCTCGTCGATGTAGCCCATGGAGAGCGTGCTGACCGCCGTCGTCCCCAGCCACATCAGCACGAACCGCATGAGCTGCGTGCGCCCGACGGCGGTGTCCTCGCCGGCGAAAGTGATCTTGCCGTTGAGCCAGTAGCCGAGCAGCGCCCCGGCGACGCGGCCGAGCACGTTCGCCGCTTCGATCTGCATGCCGAAGCGCGTGAGCAGCACCAGCACGCCCCAGTCGACGAGCCATTGCACGCCGCCGATCAGCAGGTAGTGGCGTGCGTGTCGGCCCAGGGTCATCGCGTGTCCTCGCTGGAGGGAATGCGCCACCATTCGGCATCGCCGGCGGCAAGGTGGCGGACCGCGCCCACGCGCGCGAGGCCGGCGGCGCGCGCCGGCGGAAGCGCGGCAGGCGCGAGGACGACTTCCGCGATGCGTTCGCGGCGCAGCAATGCGGCCCACGCTTCGCCGCCGGGATCGCGGTCGGCGAGGGCGGCGGCATGCTCGAGGCGCGGTGCGTACCACGCGATGTCGCGACCGCGCCCGGCGAACTCCGCCTGGTAGGGCCGCGAGAGCAGCAGCACGGGTCCGCTGCCCGGGGCCTTCGTACGGATCGCGGCGGCAAGCGTGCGTTCCGGCGCGTAGCGATCGAACAGCGGCGCGTCCTTCCCCAGGGCGGCGACGCTGCGCTTCACCGCGCCGGCGCGCAGCATCCAGTTCGCGTTCGCCTGCAGCGCGACGCCCGCGATGCACACCGCCACGAGCATCGCGACGCCGGCGCGCCTTCCGGTCCAGCGCTGCATGGCGGCCGGCAGCGCGGGAAGCAGCAACACCATCCCCGGATGCACGTACCGCGCGTACTGCAGCGGCAGCAGCGGCAAGGCGATGGCGAGCGTCGCGCACGCAGCGAGCCCGCGCGTGCGCCGGTCGGCCAGCGCCAGCAGCCAGGGGCCGGCCAGCGCGACGAGCGCCATCCCGAGCGCGCCATCGCGCCCCTCGAAGTAACGGCTGGTGTGGAAGGTCATCCGCCAGGGCAGGAAGGCGTCGAAGCCCTGGTGCCAGCGCGCGTCGTCGAAGCGCACCGGCGCGAAGAACGGCGAGCCGAAGACGTCGTTGAACAGCGGCAGCACCGGATTGCCCGTGCGCAGCCACGACATCGCGTAGCTCGACCCGGCGACTCCCACCGCGAGCAGCACCGCCAGCGCGAGCTCGCCACTGCGCGGGCGCGCTGCGCCTGCGCGCACACGCCAGGCCGCCAGCGCGAGGATCGGCAGCGCCGCGATCGCATGGATCGGCTTCAGCGCGCAGAGGAAGCCGAACAGCAACGCGCCGGCGACCAGTGCGCGCGTCCGCCGCGCCGGTTCGAGGACGACCGCCGCGAGCCACACCGTGGCCGCGGCGGCAGGGGCTTCCGTCTGCATGCCGCCGAGCAGCGCCGCCGTCATCGGCAGGCTGGCGAACAGTGCGAGGCAGGTCCAGCGCAGTGCCGGCGCAAGCCGCAGCGCTGCGCCGAGCCGCCACAAGCCGGCGGCCGTCGCCAGCAGCCACGCCGCGTTCACCGCCGCGCGCGCTTCGGCGCCGGCGAGGACCTGCGGCAGCGCCTGCACGATGTCGCCGGCCCACGGCGCCAACGCCCAGACCTGCAGCGCGGGATCGCCGGCGTAGCGGCCATGCAGCATGAGCTGCCAGGGCAGGCCGAGGTGGTAGGCGAGGTCGTCGAACTGCAGCGTCGGCGGCCAGGCCGCGGCGGAAGCGATGCCGAGCGTGGCGACGGCGAGCGCCGCGGCGCGGGGACTCGCGCGCACCGCGCGGCGCCAGCCGGCGGCGAGGATCGACCATTGCGTCTGCAGGCGCGTGCGCCCCAGAAAGACCAGCACCAGGCATGCGGACAGGTAGAGCCACCAGCGATGCACCGGGAGCGGCAGCAGCCAGCCGAGCGCGCCCGCGAACGCCGCCAGGCCGCAGACGCAGGCGAGCACCGGCTGCGCCGGCGCGACCAGGCTGCCCGCCGCCATCGCCGCGGCGAGGACCAGCAGTGTCGCCGCGGCGGGCAGCACGCCGCCCATGGCCACCAGCAACAGGCACCACAGCGCGCCCATCGCGCCCGCCCACGACCAGCCGCGCCAGCGGCGCAACGGCCACGCCACGAGCGCCACCAGGCCGGCGAGCACCAGGCTTTCGGCGAAGCGGGGCCAGGGCACGTCGCGCCACAATGGCGTGGAGGCGATGCCGGCGACGCATGCGGCGGCGCCGGCCCACGCGAGCGCGCCCGCCGCGCGTTGCACGTCGAGGAAGCGGGCGGCGTGGCGGGGTTGCAAGGCGTCCTGCACGGGCGGCATGGTAGCAGGCGCGCCACGGCTAGAATCCCGCCCATCGCGCCGCCGCGCGCCCGCCAGGAAGGATCCGCAATGCCCAAGCCCCTGCACGTCGTGATCCTCGCCGCCGGCGAAGGCAAGCGCATGAAGTCCGCGCTGCCGAAGGTGCTGCAGCCGATCGCGGCGCGGCCGATGCTGGCGCACGTGATCGACACGGCGCGCGCGCTGCAGCCGGCGGCGGTGCATGTCGTCCACGGCCATCGCGGCGACCAGGTGCGCGCGGCGTTCGCCGCCGACGCGTCGCTGCGATGGGCGGAACAGGCGCAGCAGCTCGGTACCGGGCATGCCGTGCAGCAGGCGCTGCCCGCGGTGCCGGACGATGCGCGCGTGCTCGTGCTGTACGGCGACGTGCCCCTGATCACGGCGCCGACCCTGCAGCGCCTGCTCGCGGCCCCGGGCGCGCTCGCGGTGCTGGCCGCGGAGCCGGAGGACCCGACGGGCTACGGCCGCATCGTGCGCGACGCGGAAGGCAACGTCGCCCGCATCGTGGAGCAGAAGGACGCGAGCGACGAACAGCGCGCGATCCGCATCGTCAATACCGGCGTGATCGCCGCCGACGCCGCGGCGCTGCGGCGCTGGCTCGCGGCGCTGCGCAACGACAACGCGCAGGGCGAGTACTACCTCACCGACGTGTTCGCGCAGGCCGCGGCGGAGTACAGCCCGGCGGAGATCGTGCTGGTGGCCGACCCGATGGAAGCCGAGGGCGCGAACGATCCGTGGCAGCTGGCGCAGCTCGAGCGCGCGTTCCAGCGCCGCGCGGTGCGCGCGCTGTGCGCCATGGGCGTGCGCTTCGCCGATCCGGCGCGGGTGGACGTGCGCGGCCGGGTCAGCGCCGGCAGCGACGTCGAGGTCGATGTCGACGTGGTGTTCGAGGGCGAGGTGGCGCTCGGCGACAACGTGCGCATCGGCCCGTTCACGCGCCTGCGCGACGTGGCGCTGGCCGCGGGCACCGTCGTGCGCGCGCACTGCGACCTCGAGGGCGCGCGCACCGAGGGCGCCGCCACCATCGGCCCGTTCGCGCGCCTGCGCCCCGGCGCGGTGCTCGCCGACGGCGTGCACGTCGGCAATTTCGTCGAGGCCAAGAACACCGTGATGGGCGCGGGCAGCAAGGCCAACCACCTGGCCTACCTGGGCGACGCGAAGATCGGCAGCAAGGTCAACGTCGGCGCGGGCACCATCACCTGCAACTACGACGGCGTGAACAAGTCGACGACCATCATCGGCGACGGCGCCTTCATCGGCTCGAACAGCGCGCTGGTCGCGCCGGTGACGATCGGCGCCGGCGCGACCATCGGCGCGGGCTCGGTGATCACCACCGACGCGCCGGACGACAAGCTCACGGTGGCGCGCGGCCAGCAGCGCACCATCGACGGCTGGCGCCGGCCGCAGAAGTCGCCGCCGAAGTAGCGGCCGCCGCGGTCAGTCGCAGCGCGTCTCGAACGAGCCCGGCGCCGGCGGCACCTCGGGCCATCGCTGCGGCGCCTTTTCCACCTTCGACAGGTCGTAACCCCAACCCGCCAGCCGCGCGAGCATCGCCTGGTAGTCGGCGGCGGGGATCGTCGGCGTGCGTGCCATCAGCCAGGCATGGTCGCGCTTGTCCCGGGCCACGATCACCTGGCTGTAGTCCGGCGCGATCCACGCGACGAGGTACTGCAGCCGCAGCACGCCGAGCAGGTGCACGCGCCATTCGCCGGGCCCGCCGGTCGGGGGCGCCGACGCGACCGACTTGATCATCTTCACCGGTGCGTCGAACCGGTCGGGCCGGAACCGGAACGAGGTGCAGACCGTGCCGTCCTCCTGCAGGCGGTAGGTCTCCACCGGATTGTGCGCGCCACGCTCGAACGTGGTCGGGATCGAGGCGATCACGTACCAGCGTCCCATGTACCGGTCGAGATCGAGGTGCGGTACCGGCGGGATCTTCTTCGTCGCGGCGGCGGGCGCGGCGGGCGCGCAACCGGCGGTTGTGGCGAGCAGCGCCGCCAGCGCGGCCGCGAGCGGCAGGCGCGGGGCGCTCACGGGCGCACCAGCCGGTGGTGGACCACCATCCATTGCCGGCCCTCGTCGTAGCCGAACAGTTCCGCGCACGCCATCCAGAACATCCGCCAGCGCTGGTGCCACAGCGGCGCCTGCGCGTCGTAGGCGCCTCGCAGCACGGCGAGCACCTCGTCGCGGCGGGCATCCTGCCGTTCGAGCCAGTGGTTGGCGGTGCGCTCGTAGTGCGTGCCGTCGACCAGCCAG
>JBDZUW010000099.1:0-7453 GCA_040255375.1 Luteimonas sp.
GTGGTCGGCTTGCCGTACAGGCCGAAGTTGGCCGGGAACGGCGGCTTGTAGCGCGGCTGGCCCTTCTTGCCCTCCAGCGACTCCATCAGCGCGGTTTCCTCGCCGCAGATGTAGGCGCCGGCGCCGAGCGCGTTGAAGATGTCGATGTCCACGCCGCTGCCGAGGATGTCCTTGCCCAGCCAGCCGTTGGCATAGGCCTCGCGCGTCGCCTCTTCCAGGTGCTCGAAGGGCTCGTGGTGGAACTCGCCGCGCAGGTAGTTGTAGGCGACCGAACTGCCCGTCGCGTAGCACGCGATGGCCAGGCCCTCGATCACCGCGTGCGGGTTGTAGCGCAGGATGTCGCGGTCCTTGGCGGTGCCGGGCTCGGACTCGTCGGAGTTGCAGAGGATGTACTTCTGCATCGGGCCCTTGGGCATGAAGCTCCACTTCAGGCCGGTCGGGAAACCCGCGCCGCCGCGGCCGCGCAGGCCGGACTGCTTGACCATGTCGATGATCGCCGCCGGATCCATCTTCTCGGTCAGGATCCTGCGCAGCGCCTGGTAGCCGCCGGTCTTCAGGTAGTTCTCGTACGACCAGGGCTTGTCGAAGTGCAGCGTCGTGTAGACGACGTTGTGCTCCTGCGGCGCCGGGCCGACGGGGCCGGTCGGCTGCGAATAGTCGAAGTGACTGCCGTGTGCCATCGTCTTGTCCCGCCTCACTTCAGCCCGTCGAGCAGCTCGTCGACCTTCGCCGCGTCGAGCTTCTCGTGGTAATGCCCGTTGATCACCACCACCGGCGCACCGCAGCACGCGGCCACGCACTCTTCCTCGCGCTTGAGGTAGACACGGCCGTCGGCGGTGGATTCGCCCAGCCTGCAGCCGAGCTTCTTCTCGGCGTGCGCGACCAGCGCTTCGGCGCCGTTGAGCCAGCAGCTGATGTTGGTGCAGAAGGCGACGTTGTTGCGGCCGACCTTCTCCGTCTCGAACATCGAGTAGAAGGTCGCCACCTCGTAGGCCCACACCGGCGGGATGCCGAGGTACTTCGCGACGGCGGCGATCAGCTCGTCCGTCAGCCAGCCGCCGTTCTGTTCCTGCGCGGCGTGCAGGCCCTGCAGCACGGCCGAGCGGCGGCGGTCCGGCGGGAACTTGGCCAGCCAGTGGTCGATGTGCGCCCGCGTCGCGTCGGACAGCGCGACCATCGGGTCGACGTTGCGCGCGTTCTCGAAATTGCCGGTCGCCTTCATCGATCCACCTCGCCGAACACGATGTCGTACGTGCCGATCATCGCCACCACGTCGGACAGCATGTGCCCCTTCGTGAACTCGTCCATCGACGAGAGGTGGGCGAAGCCGGGCGCGCGCAGGTGCACGCGGAACGGCTTGTTGGCGCCGTCGCTCACCAGGTAGCAGCCGAACTCGCCCTTCGGCGCCTCGACCGCGCTGTAGGTCTCGCCGGCCGGCACGCAGTAGCCTTCCGAGAACAGCTTGAAGTGGTGGATCAGCGCTTCCATGTCGTCCTTCATCTCCTCGCGGGAGGGAGGCGCGACCTTGAAGTTGTCCACGATCACCGGGCCCGGGTTGGCGCGCAGCCAGGCCACGCACTGGGCGATGATCCGCGCCGACTGGCGCATCTCGGCGATGCGGACCAGGTAGCGGTCGTAGCAGTCGCCGTTGACGCCCACCGGGATGTCGAAATCGACTTCGGCGTACTTCGCGTAGGGCTGCTTCTTGCGCAGGTCCCACTCGACGCCGGAGCCGCGCAGCATCGCGCCGGTCATGCCCCACGCCAGCGCCTGTTCCGGCGACACGACGCCGATGCCGACGGTGCGCTGCTTCCAGATGCGGTTGTCGGTGAGCAGCGTCTCGTACTCGTCGACGCGGTTGGGGAAGTCGCGCGCGAACGCGTCCAGGTAGTCCAGCATCGAGCCTTCGCGCCAGGCGTTGAAGCGCTTCAGCGCGGCGCCCTTGCGCCAGCGCGACTCGCGGTACTGCGGCATGCGCTCGGGCAGGTCGCGGTACACGCCGCCGGGGCGGTAGTACGTGGCGTGCATGCGCGCGCCGCTGACCGCTTCGTACACGTCCATCAGTTCCTCGCGCTCGCGGAACGCGTACAGGAACACCGCCATCGCGCCCAGGTCGAGCGCGTTGGATCCCACCCACATCAGGTGGTTGAGGATGCGCGTGACCTCGTCGAACAGCGTGCGGATCCACTGCGCGCGCTCGGGCGCCTCGATGCCCATCAGGGCCTCGATGGCGCGCACGTAGGCGTGCTCGTTGCACATCATGGACACGTAGTCGAGCCGGTCCATGTAGCCGATCGACTGGTTGAACGGCTTGGACTCGGCCAGCTTCTCGGTACCGCGATGGAGCAGGCCGACGTGCGGGTCCGCGCGCTGCACGGTCTCGCCGTCCATCTCCAGGATCAGGCGCAGCACGCCGTGCGCGGCCGGATGCTGCGGGCCGAAGTTCAGGGTGTAGTTGCGGATCTCCTGCCGGGCCTCGGCGGGGTTGCTCGCGAACGCCACGCCGCTGGGCGCGATCTCGGGATTGAAGCTCATTTCGCCGCTCCTGCAGGGCCGATGCCGCTGTCGACCTTGAGGTCGCGGTCCTCGCCGCGCGCGGTGGCGTAGCGGGCGTCGTCGCGGATCACGCGCGGCACGTTGACGCGCGGCTCGACCGAGGTCACCGGCTCGTACACCACGCGCTGGCGCTCGGCGTCGTAGCGCACCTCGACGTTGCCGATCAGCGGGAAGTCCTTGCGGAACGGATGGCCGACGAAGCCGTAGTCGGTGAGGATGCGGCGCAGGTCCGGGTGGCCGGCGAACACGATGCCGAACAGGTCGAAGGCCTCGCGCTCGAACCAGTTCGCCACCGGCCACAGGTCCACCACCGAGGCCAGCACCGGCAGCGCGTCGTCGGGCGCGAAGGCGCGCACGCGCACGCGCTGGTTGTGGCGAATCGACAGCAGCTGCACGACCGCGGCGAAGCGGCGCGCCGGCGGCTCGATCGGCGCCTCGCCCTGCGGCTGCGGGAACTGCGCGCTGGGCGCCTGGCCGTAGCCGAAGCGGCCCGGCCCCCTGCCCTCGACGCCGCGGCTGAAGCCTTCGGAGGACACGTCGGTGTCCCATTCGTCGGCACCGTGGCCGAGGTAGTCGATGCCGCACAGGTCGACCAGCATCTCGAAACCGAACTCGTCGCGCAGCGCGCGGCAGCCGGCGTGCCAGTCGGCGGCGTCGAGCACGATGCCGACTTCGCCGCGCGGCATCGCCACCGTGACTTCGCTGCCCGGGAACCGCTCGCGCAGGCGCGCGGCCAGGTCGTTCGCATGGGCGGGCATCAGCGCAGCCCCGTCTTCTGTTCGCCGAAGTTGGTCGCGCGGCGGATCTTCTTCTGCAGCTGCAGGATGCCGTACACCAGCGCCTCGGCGGTGGGCGGGCAGCCGGGCACGTAGATGTCGACCGGCACGATGCGGTCGCAGCCGCGCACGACCGAATACGAATAGTGGTAGTAGCCGCCGCCGTTGGCGCAGCTGCCCATCGAGATGACCCACTTCGGGTCGGGCATCTGGTCGTAGACCTTGCGCAGCGCCGGGGCCATCTTGTTGACCAGGGTGCCGGCCACGATCATCACGTCGGACTGGCGCGGCGACGGGCGGAACACGACGCCGAAGCGGTCCAGGTCGAGGCGCGCCGCGCCGGCGTGCATCATCTCGACCGCGCAGCACGCGAGGCCGAAGGTCATCGGCCACATCGAGCCGGTGCGCGCCCAGTTCAGCAGCGCATCCGAGCTGGTGGTGACGAAACCGCGCTCCATCAGCGGGTTTTCGCCTTCGGGACGGAGGATGTCGTCCACGCGGCCTTCCGGCAGCGGGTTGTTCATCAACCGGTCGACGGTCTGGATCACTCCCACGTGAGGGCTCCCTTCTTCCAGACATAGGCGAAGCCGAGGACCAGCAGCGCCAGGAACACGCCCATCTCGACCAGCGCGAACACGCCGAGCTCGCGGAACACGAGGGCCCACGGGAAGACGAACGCGATCTCGAGGTCGAACACGATGAACAGGATCGCGACGAGGTAGTAGCGCACGTCGAAACGCATGCGCGCGTCCTCGAACGCGGGGAAACCGCATTCGTACGGCGAGAGCTTCTCCGGGTTCGGGCGCCTGGGCCCGAGCACGTTGCCGATCACGATGAGGGCGACGCCGATGCCGCCGGCGACGAACAGGAACAGCAGGGTCGGCAGGTATTCGGCCAGCACGCTCGTCCTCTCCGGCCATCCTGGCCTCGTCGCCGGGCGTCCTGCCCGGGTTTACTACAGTGGTGCCCAAGGGGGGACTCGAACCCCCACGACCGAAGCCGCTACCACCTCAAGGTAGTGCGTCTACCAATTCCGCCACCTGGGCAATAAGACAATTCTTTACCGCCGGACAATTCTACCGCCGGACGAATTTTAAACGTTGCTCACTTCGAGGGTGGCGCCGCCGGCGCCTGCTCCGTCGCGGCGGGCGCTGCCGGCACCGTGGCCTGCGGCGCCGGCTGCGCCGCGGGTGCGGCCGGAACCGTCCCCGCGGGCGTCGGCCCCGCCGCCGGCGCCGTCGCCGTCGCCGGAGCGACCGGCACCTGGGCCATCACGCCCAGGTCCTGCTGCGCCGGGCCTTCCGGCCGCGCGGCCTTGTGCGTGGCGTACCAGGCCATGCCGAGGCTGATGCCGAAGAAGGCGATGGCGAGCCACTTGGTGCTCTTGGAGAGGAAGTTCGAGGCGCCGCGCGCGCCGAACACGGTGGCCGACGCGCCGCCGCCGAAGCCGGAGCCCGCCTGCGCACCGGCGCCGCGCTGCATCAGGATCAGCGCGATCATCGCGAGCGCGATCAGCACGTACACCACGTTGATGACCAGCATGAGCATTGCGTGAAGCGTCCGTTGTGGGGCTCAGGGCGCCGCCGCCGAGGCGATGGCGAGGAAATCGGCGGCCACCAGCGAGGCCCCGCCGATCAGCCCGCCATCGACGTCGGGCTGGGCGAACAGCGCGGCGGCATTGTCGGGCTTGCAGCTGCCGCCATAGAGGATCGGCAGCGAGCCCGCGATTTTAGCATTGCGGGCCGCGATTTCGCCACGGATGAAGGCGTGGACCGCCTGCGCCTGGTCCGGGGTGGCGGTCCGGCCGGTGCCGATCGCCCAGACCGGCTCGTAGGCCACCACCGCCCCGTCCAGCGCTTCCACCCCGCCGAGCTCGAACAGCGGCTCCAGCTGGGATTCGATGCAGTGCTCGGTCTGCCCGGATTCGCGCTGCTGCAGGGTCTCGCCCACGCACAGGATCGGGACCAGGCCCGCCGCGCGCGCGGCCAGGAACTTGCGCGCGACCAGCCCGCTGCCCTCGCCGTGGTACTGGCGGCGCTCGGAATGGCCGACCAGGCCGTAGCGCGCGCCCACGTCCACCAGCATCGCGGCCGAGACCTCGCCGGTGAAGGCGCCGCGCTCGTTCGCGCTCACGTCCTGCGCGCCGAACGCGATGCCGGCGGGACCGTAGTGCTCGACCAGGTCGCCCAGGTACGGCAGCGGCGGCAGCACGACACGCTCCACGCCGGCAGGCGCGGGCACGGCGGCGATCGCGTCCATCAGCGCATGGGCGAAGGCGCGGTCCCCGTGCAGCTTCCAGTTTCCAGCGACGATCCTGCGGCGCATCGCCCGCTCCACTCCGGTCGAGGCCGCGCAGTCTACCAGCGCACCGCTAGAATCCAAGGCTGGAGCGCCGCGGCGCGGGGGAAACGCACATGCAGGGGACCGTCCGCGGCGATTCGGGGCATGCGCTGGTGACCGGCGCATCGAGCGGCATCGGCGCCGCGATCGCGCGCGAGTACGCGCGCCGCGGCGTGCCGCTGGCGCTCACCGCGCGCCGCATCGACCGCCTCGAGGCGCTGGCCTCGGAACTGCGCGGCCAGGTGCCGGTCGAATGCATCGCCGCGGACCTGGCCGACCCGCAGGCACCCGCGCGGCTGCATGCCGGGCTCGAGGCGCGCGGCATCGCCGTGTCGCACCTGGTCAACAACGCCGGCTACGGCGTGCCCGGCCGTTTCCTGTCGTCCGGCTGGCCCGTGCACCGCGACTTCATGCAGGTCATGGTGGGCGCGGTGCTCGAGTTGACGCATCGCGTGCTGCCCGCGATGGAAGCCGCCGGGTACGGCCGCATCCTCAACGTCGCCTCGCTGGCGGGGCTGGTGCCCGCCTCCGCCGGCCACACGCTCTACGGCGCGTCGAAGGCCTTCGTGATCCGGTTCTCCGAGTCGCTCGCGCGCGAATCGGCGGCGCGCGGCGTGCATGTCACCGCGCTGTGCCCGGGCATGACATGGACCGAGTTCCACGACGTCAACGGCATGCGCGAACGCGTGTCGCGCTTGCCGCGCTGGCTGTGGATGGATGCCGCCACCGTCGCGCGCCTCGGCGTCGACGCGGTCGAGCGCGGCGACGCGCGCTGCGTGCCCGGCGCCGCCAACCGCATGCTCGCGGGCCTGGCGAAGTACCTGCCCGAGCGCCCGGCGCGCGCCCTGCTCGAAAGCCGCAGCCGCGACTTCCGCGACGCCGACTGATGGCCGCGCCCTCGCCAGCGCAGAAGCCGCTGCCGTACCGCAAGCCCACCGAGGGCCGCGATTACTGGGTGTTCGACGACATCCTTCCCGACCCGGCGGGCGTCCGTGCGCGCTGCCTCGCGCGCACCGACTGGGCCGAGGGCTACCCGTACAAGCCGGAAGCCTGGCCGGGCATGCGCGCCATCCCGGCGCTGCTGCCCGAGGAGCTCGCGATCGTCGAGGCCCGCGTCCTCGCCGCGACCGGCAGCAAGCGCCTGTGGGTGCAGCAAGCGCAGGACGGCGGCCACCTCAACCACAACTGCGTGCAGGTCGTCGGCGTGGACGAGTCCGGCCCGAAGCCGCATACCGACTCGCGCGCGCTCTGCCGCTACGCCGCGGTGCTGTACCTCAATCCCGGCGCACCGCCGCACTGCGGCACCAGCTTCTACCGGCAGCGGCTGCCTGGCGGGCGCATGGGCGGCAACATCGTGATGCCGCCGCACGCGAACCTGGTCGAGGCGTTGGGCACGCGCTTCGTGGCCGTCGGCTCCTTCGAGGAGGACGTGCGCATCGAACACCGCTGCAACCGGCTGCTGCTCTATCGCGCCAACCTGATCCACAGCGCGACCGCCTACTGCGGCAGCACGCTTGCCGACAAGCGCATGGCCGCCGTCTTCTTCTGGATGGCCGCTTAGGCGGTGATCGCTTCTGGACTGGGCGGCGGAAGCGTGCGGAAACTGCCTATTGCTTCGTGATGGGGTCGCCGCGGAGTGCGCAGGCCCATCCCAAGTGAGTGCTGCGCCTTCATGACGCCGCTCTTCGCTCTTCCGCTCTTCAAAGGAGCGGGGGAGCGCCGTCGTGCGGAGGCGGTGGAAGCGTGCGGGGACTTTCGGGGGCGTCGGCGGCATGGATGCC
>JBDZUW010000191.1:0-1666 GCA_040255375.1 Luteimonas sp.
CCGTCAGCGAGAAGATGTGGTACAGCGGCAGCGCGGTGATGATCACTTCCTCGCCGGGGCGCAGGTTGCCGCCGACCCAGGCCGCGGCCTGCTCCATGTTCGCCACGAGGTTGCGGTGCGTCAGCATCGCGCCCTTGGCGACGCCCGTGGTGCCGCCGGTGTACTGCAGGAACGCGATGTCGCCCGAATCGATCGGATCGGACGGCGCCGGATGGCGCGCGCCGGCGGCCAGCGCGTCGCGGAAGCGCACGGCGCCGGGCAGCGAGTAGCGCGGCACCATCTTCTTCACGTGCTTGACCACGAAGTTCATGATCGCGCCCTTGGCGCCGCCGACCATGTCGCCCAGCCCGGTCGTGACCACGTGCTGCAGCGGGGACTTCGCGAACACTTCCTCGACGGTGTGGCCGAAGTTGTCGACGACCACGATCGCCTTCGCGCCGGAATCCGCGAGTTGGTGCTCGAGCTCGCGCGCGGTGTAGAGCGGGTTGACGTTGACGACGGTCAGGCCGGCGCGGAGGATGCCGAAGGTCGAGATGGGGTACTGCAGGCAGTTCGGCATCATGATCGCGACGCGGTCGCCGCGGGCCAGCCCGAGCTCGCCGCGGAGGTAGGCGGCGAACTGCGCGCTCAGCCGGTCGAGCTCCGCGTACGTGATGACCTTGCCGAAACTGCTGAAGGCCGGGCGGTCGCGGAAGCGGGCGATGGCGTCGTCGAGGACGGCGACGATCGACGGATAGGCGTCGGCGTCGATCTCTGCCGGAACACCGGCCGGGTAGTTGTCCAGCCAGGGCCGCTCGGGGCTCATCGCGATGTGTCTCCCTCTCACCCGATCGCCGGCAGGATGCGCTGGCGTACGTTTCGATTTTTCGATTGGAGCATAGCCCCATGGGACTGGCAAGGCAGGCAATCGTGGCGGCGGGACTGGCGCTCTGGCTGGCCGCGTGCGGCACCCGCGAAACGCCCGAAGCGCGGCTGCGCGCCCGCGTGGACGCCTTGCAGGCGGCGGTCGAGGCCCGCGAGGGCGGCGCGATCGGCGGCTTCATCGCCGCGGACTTCATCGGCCCGCAGGCGATGGATCGCGAAGGCGCCGTGCGCATGGCCCGCGGCGCCTTCCTGCGCTACCGCAGCGTCGGCGTCGCCGTGGTCGGTCCCGTCTCGGTCGAACTGCAGGGCGACGACCACGCACGCGTGCGCTTCGACGCCGCGCTCACTGGCGGCGCCGGCGGCGCGTTGCCGGACTCGGCGCGCGTATGGTCGGTGGACTCCGGCTGGCGCGTCGACGACGGCGAGTGGCGCATGACCAGCGCCGAATGGGAGCCGCGCTTGTAGCGCGGCCCCCCGGCCGTCAGGCGGCCTTCTTCGCGGCGAGCTGGCGCAGCACGTAGTGCAGGATGCCGCCGTTGCGGAAGTACTCGACTTCCTTCGGCGTCAGCAGCAGCACGCGGGCCTCGAAGCGGATCTCGCTGCCGTCGGCCTTGCGCGCGACGATCGTCGCGGTCTTGCCGGCGCCGTCCTGCAGGCCGGTGATCTCCACCAGCTCGCTGCCGTCCAGGCCGAGCGTGCGCGCGTTCTCGCCTTCCTTGAACTGCAGCGGCAGCACGCCCATGCCCACCAGGTTGGAGCGGTGGATGCGCTCGAAGCTTTCGGCCACGACCGCCTTGACGCC
>JBDZUW010000010.1:0-5057 GCA_040255375.1 Luteimonas sp.
CGCTCAACGGCATCGTGTACTCGCAGTCGGTGCGCATCGGCGGCGACCGCTTCGACGAGGCGATCATCGCCTACGTGCGCCGCAGCCACGGCATGCTGATCGGCGACGCGAGCGCGGAGCGGGTCAAGCTCGAGATCGGCTGCGCGTACCCGCAGAAGGACGTGCGCGAGATCGAGGTCTCCGGGCGCCACCTCGCCGAGGGCGTGCCGAAGATGATCACGATCGATTCCAACGACGTGCTCGAGGCGCTGCGCGAGCCGCTGTCCGGCATCGTCGCCGCGGTGAAGCAGGCGCTGGAGCAGACCCCGCCCGAACTGTGCGCGGACGTCGCCGAGCGCGGCATCGTGCTCACCGGCGGCGGCGCGCTGCTGCGCGACCTCGACCGCCTGCTCAGCGAGGAAACCGGCCTGCACGTGCAGGTGGCCGACGATCCGCTGACCTGCGTGGCCCGCGGCGGCGGCCGCGCCCTCGAGCTGGTGGACATGCACGGCAACGAGTTCTTCGCGCCCGAGTGAAGCGGTGAGCGTCCGCTCCGCGGACGGTGTCAGGGGTGAGCGCCCGCTGCGCGGGCCGGTAAGGGGACAGGACTTGCAGCGGCTCGAGCTTTTTCTCACCTCCTCACCCGGCGCGCAGCGCCGACTCACGGCCCGCGCAGCGGGCGACTGACGCTCATGCCTTCCTACACCAGTCCCCACGCCTCCCGCTCCGGCGACGTCGCCGGTACGCTGAAGCTGCTGGCGTGGCTGGTGCTCGCGATCGCCCTGATCGTGCTCGACCATCGCGGCGGCTGGCTCGCGCAGCTGCGGCAGCGCGCCGTCGCCGTGGTGCAGCCCCTGTGGTGGCTCGCCGGCGTGCCGGCGCGCGTGGGCGACGCGCTGGGCGAAAGCGCGGCCACCCGCACCCGCCTCGCCGACGAGAACCGCGTGCTGCGCAACGCCCTGCTGGTCAGCGGCGCGCGCGTGGCGCGGCTGCAGGCGGCCGCGGCCGAGAACGCGCACCTGCGCGAGCTGCTCGGCGCCGCGCGCCGCGGCAGCGGCCTCGACGTGCAGCTCGCGCCGGTGCTCGACATCGACCTCGATCCCACCCGCCAGCGCCTGGTGCTCGACGCGGGCGGGCGCGACGGCGTGGTCGTCGGCCAGAGCGTGATCGATGCCGGCGGCGTCGTCGGCCAGATCATCGCGGTGCAGGCGGGCACGTCCACGGTGCTGCTGATCACCGATCCCGACCATGCGGTGCCGGTCATGGTGGCGCGCAGCGGCGTGCGCCTGCTCGCGTACGGCACCGGCCGCAGCGATCGCCTCGCGCTCGCGAACGTGCCGCTCTCGGCCGACGTGCGCGCCGGCGACGTGGTGCTGACGTCGGGCCTCGGCGGGCGTTTCCCGGCGGGCTTCCCCATCGGCACGATCATGGCCCTGCGTCCGGACGACAGCCACGCGTTCCTCGTCGGCGACGTGCGCCCCGCCGCGCGCCTCGACCGCGGCCGCGACGTGCTGCTGCTGCGCGAGCATCCGCGCCCCGAAAAGCTGCGCCCTGAACAGCCGCGCCCGGAGCCGCCGCGATGAGCCGCCACGCGCCCGGCTGGCTGATGCCCGTGAGCGTGCTCGCCGCGCTGCTGCTCGGCCTGTTGCCGCTGCCCGGCTGGCTGCAGCCGTACCGGCCGTACTGGCTCGCGCTGGTGGTCGTGTACTGGCTGATCGAGGCGCCGGAGCGCTTCGGCCTGGGCCTTGCGTTCCTCTCCGGCCTGCTTGCCGACCTCTGCTTCGGTTCGGTGCTCGGCGAACAGGCGCTGCGCCTCACCGTGATGGCCTTCATCGTGCAGCGCTTCCGCGCGCAGCTGCGTTTCTTCCCGCTGTCGCAGCAGGCGCTGGCGATCGCCGGCCTGCTGCTGAACGATCGCGTCATCGTCGGCCTGGTGCACCTCGCGATCGGCGAACCGCAGCCGCGCCTCGAGGCGTGGTGGTCGCCGCTGGTGGGCATGCTGCTGTGGGGGCCGGTGTTCCTGCTGCTCGACCGGCTGCGCCTCGGCAGCCGGGGCTAGGGCGTGGGTCCGCGCCGCCGCCAGCTGAAATCGCCGGCCGCCGAGGCGGCGCAGTTCCGCGTGCGCGCGGCGATCGGCTTCGTGGTGGTGCTGCTTTCGCTCGCCGGCCTGGCCGCGTGGTATTTCAAGCTGCAGGTCGTCGACCACGCGCAATACGCGACGCAGTCCGAGGCCAACCGCGTCAAGCTCCGCCCGGTGCTGCCCGGCCGCGGGCTGATCCTGGACCGCAAGGGCCGCGTGCTCGCCGACAACGTGCCGGCGTACCGGCTCGACGTGATGCCGCAGGAAGCCGGCGACCTCGACCGGTGGCTGCCGTCGCTGCGCGGGATCGTCGCCATCTCCGACGAGGACGTGCGCAACCTGCAGGACCAGCTGCGCGCCGGCCACCGCTTCAAGCCGGTGACGCTGAAGCCGCGCGTCGAACCGGAGGAGGCCGCGCGCTTCGCCGTCGACCGCTGGCGCTATCCCGGCGTCGAGCTCGTGCCCTACCTCAACCGGCGCTATCCCTACGGCCCGCTGCTCGCGCACGTGATCGGCTACGTCGGCCGCGTCGACGAAGAGGACCAGAAGCGCCTCGGCGAAGCCGACGGCGCGCTGACCCACATCGGCAAGACCGGCCTCGAGCGCTATTACGACGACATCCTGCGCGGCAAGGTCGGCTACGAGCAGGTCGAGACCAACGTCGAAGGCCGCGCGCTCGGCACCGTCGGCCGCGTGCCCGCCAGGCCCGGCGCGGACCTGCGGCTGTCGATCGACCTCGACCTGCAGGAGGCGGCGGTCGCCGCGTTCGGCGAATTCGACGGCTCGGCGGTGGCGGTGGATCCGCGCACCGGCGAGATCCTCGCGATGGTGAGCCTGCCGGCCTACGACCCGAACCTGTTCGTCAACGGCATCTCGCACGCCGACTACCAGGCGCTGACGTCGAACCCGTCGCGGCCGCTGTTCAACCGCAACGTGCTCGGCGGCGGGCCGCCGGGCTCCACGGTCAAGCCGTTCATCGCGCTCGCGGGCCTCGACAGCGGCCTGCGCACGCCGGAGGACCGGGTACTCTCCACGGGCGAATTCCACATTCCCGGCCAGCGCCGCGGCTATCGCGACTCGCACGCCGGCGGCAGCGGCTGGACCGACCTGCGCAAGTCGATTGCCGCCTCGGTCAACACCTACTACTACAAGCTCGCCCTGGACATGGGCATCAAGCGCTTCGACGCATGGATGCGGCGCTACGGCTTCGGCCAGCCCACCGGCATCGACCTCGTCGGCGAGAACGCGGGCATCGTGCCCTCGCCGGAGTGGAAGGCGCAGCACAGCCGCGAACCGTGGTACGTCGGCGAGACCGTGATCTCCGGCATCGGCCAGGGGTACTGGAAGGCGACGATCCTGCAGCTCGCGCGCGCCACCGCGGCGCTCGCCGACGACGGCATGCTGCGCCGCCTGCACCTGGTGCGCGAACGCCGCGACGGCTACCGCGCGCCGTGGCAACCGATGCCGGAGCCGCCGGCGGTGCGCATCAGCGAAAATCCGGCGCACCTGCAGGCGGTGCGCGAAGGCATGGAAGGCACCATGCAGCCCGGCGGCACCGCGTATTCGGTCGGTCGCGGTTCGCCGTATCCGATCGCGGCCAAGACCGGTACCGCGCAGAAGGTCAGCCGACGCGGCAACGTCAGCATGGACCCGCATGCGCTGCCGCTGTCGCTGCGCCACCAGGCCTGGTTCATCGGTTACGCGCCGGCGGACGCGCCGACGATCGCGGTGGCGGTGATGGTGGAACATGGCGGCTTCGGCGCCAGCACCGCCGGCCCGATCGCGCGCAAGATCATGGACGCCTGGATCCTCGGCAAGCAGCCGGAGCCGGAAACCGTCGAGGCCGCGGCCGCACAGGCGGAGGCCGCGGCCGTCGAGGACGGCGCGGTGGACGACGGCGCCGGGGCGCCGCGATGAACGCCATCCTGCACTGGATGTTCGACGTGGCCGCGCGCCTGGCGCGCACGCTCGACCTGCCGCTGTGCGCCGCGCTCGCCGCGCTCATGGCGATCGCGCTGGCGGTGCTCTACAGCGCCGGCGGCGAATCGCCGCAGCTCGTGCTCGCGCAGGGCGCGCGCTTCGGCGTCGGCCTGACCGCGCTCTGGGCGCTGTCGCGCGTCCCGCCGCACCGGCTGCGCAACGCGACCCCGATCGCCTACGCGCTCACGTTGCTGCCGCTGCTGCTGGTCCTGGCCATCGGCACCGGCAAGCACGGGCGGCACTGGATCGACCTGAAGCTGTTCTACTTCCAGCCCGCGGAACTGCTGAAGCTGACGCTGCCGATGATGGCCGCGTGGTACCTCAACCGCGAGCCGCTGCCGCCGCGCTTCCGCGTCGTGCTCGTCGCGGCGTCGATCATCGGCGTGCCCACCGGCCTGATCCTGCTGCAGCCGGACTTCGGCACGGCCATGCTGGTCGGCATCAGCGGCGCGTTCGTGCTGTTCCTGGCCGGGCTGTCGTGGTGGTGGTTCGCCGCCGCGTTCGGCGGCATCGCGGCGGCCGCGCCGGTCGCGTGGTTCTGGATGCTGCGGCCGTACCAGAAGGACCGCATCCTCACCTTCCTCAATCCGGAATCGGATCCGCTCGGCAGCGGCTGGAACATCATCCAGTCGAAGATCGCGATCGGCGCCGGCGGCTTCACCGGTAAGGGCTGGGGGCAGGGCACGCAGTCGCACCTCAACTACCTGCCGGAACACACCACGGACTTCATCTTCGCCGTGCTGAGCGAGGATTTCGGCTGGGTGGGGGTCGCGACCGTGCTCGCGCTGTACCTGTTCATCGTCGGCCGCTGCCTGTGGATCGCGGCCGAAGCGCGCGACGGCTACTCGCGCCTGCTCGCCGGCAGCCTCGGCCTGTCGCTGTTCGTGTACGTGATCGTCAACGGCGGCATGATCTCGGGGCTGCTGCCCGTGGTTGGCGTGCCGATGCCGCTGCTCAGCTACGGCGGCACCTCGGCGGTGTCGCTGCTCGCCGGCCTCGGCGTCGTCATGGCCGTGCG
>JBDZUW010000010.1:5157-8638 GCA_040255375.1 Luteimonas sp.
GCTCGTTTTCGTCGCCGCGGCGCTGCTCGCGGCCTGTGCAACCCCGGTGCCGACGCCGGTGCCGGAACCGGAACCCGTCGCCGGGCCGCGGCCCGATCCGCAGCCGGCGCTGCCGCCCGTGCCGCAACCGCCCGAGCGCCCGGTCGCCCCCGCGCCGGTGGTCGACGCCGCGATCCCGCAGGCGCAGCGCGAGGCCGCGTTCGTCGACTACGCCGCGGCGACCTACGGCGTCGCGCCCGAGGTGGTGCGCGCGGCGCTGGCGCAGGCGAAGTTGCAGCAGTCCATCATCGACGCGATGAACCGCCCGGCCGAGAAGGTGCGGAGCTGGGCCGACTATCGCCCGATCTTCATGACCGACCGGCGGATCGGCGGCGGCATCGCGTTCATGGCCGAGCATCGCGACGAGCTGGCGCGCGTGTCCGCGGCGACCGGCGTACCGGCCGAGTACATCGTCGCGATCATCGGCGTCGAGACCAGCTACGGCGCGATCACCGGCAAGTACCGCGTGCTCGACGCGCTGTACACGCTGGCGTTCGGCTACCCGAAGCGCGCGCCGTTCTTCGCCGGCGAACTGGCGCAGCTGTTCGCGCTCGGCAAGGAAGAAGGCATCGACATCGCCACGCTGCAGGGCAGCTACGCCGGCGCGATGGGCTGGGGCCAGTTCATGCCGTCCAGCTGGCGCAACTGGGGCCGCGACGGCGACGGCGACGGCCGGCGCGACCTGCTCGGCGATCCGGAGGATGTGTTCGCCTCGATCGCCAACTACTTCGTCGCCCACGGCTGGGAGCGCGGCGCGCCGGTCGCGGCGCGCGCGGACCTCGCGCCGGGCGTGTCCGAGTTCAACCCCGGCACGCCGGAGCCCGTGTATCCGGTCGAGTCGCTCCTGGCGCGCGGTTATGCGCCGCGCGCCGGCGAGCCGGTGGCGAAGGCGGGCGAGGGCGCCACGGTGTTCGCCTTCGACGGCGCCGAAGGCCGGGAGCACTGGATCGGCTACCGCAACTTCTACGTGATCACGCGCTACAACCACTCGCCGATGTACGCGCTGGCCGTGCACCAGCTCGCGCAGGCGATCCGCGCGGGGAGCGCCGCGGCGCCATGACCGCGGCGCGCGCGCCGGCGCTGCTGCGGGCCGCGGCCGGCGCGGCCGCCTGCCTCGCGCTGGCGGCCTGCGGCACCGCGCCCCGCAAGGACGCCGCGCAGCCGGCGGTGCGCGTCGAAGGCCACTCCGCCGCCGACGCCGGCGCGCCGCGTGCGCACCGGCGCTCGCCCTACGCGCCGGCGCAGGAAGATCCGTCGAAGCGCGGCGACTACACCGCCGGCGGCCTCTACGCGCCGGGCGTCGCCGACAGCGCGCCCACCGGCGGCATCCCCGACGTCGACGAGATCCCGGAACCCGAGGTGCGCGACGAGCCGCGTTCGCGCTACGGCAACCGTTCGCCCTACGTCGTGCTCGGCAAGACCTACCGCGTGCTCGACAGCGCCGAGGGCTACGACGAGGTCGGCACCGCCTCCTACTACGGCAACAAGTTCCATGGGCGGCGCACGTCCAACCTGGAGGTGTACGACATGTACGCCTTCACCGCCGCGCACAAGACGCTGCCGCTGCCGAGCTTCGCGCGGGTGACGAACCTCGCCAACGGCCGCTCGGTGGTCGTGCGCGTGAACGACCGCGGTCCGTTCCACGACGGGCGCATCATCGACCTGAGCTACGCGGCCGCGGTCAAGCTCGGCGTGGATCGCGCCGGCACCGCGCGCGTCGAGGTGCAGGGGCTGGTGCCCGGCGAGGACGCGCACGTCCGATACGACGCGCTCGCCTCGGCGGCGACGACGGCGCCCGCGCCGCCGGTCGCGCCGGAGATCGCGGCCGAGCCGCTGCCCGGCGCTGCGCCGCCCGCCGCGCCGCTGGCGCCCGCGACCCCGGTCGTGGCGAACGCCGCCGCCACGGCCATCGACCGCCTCGTCGCCGCGCTGCCGAGCGCCGCCGGGCTGGTCTTCCAGGTCGCGACCTTCGCCGACCGCGGCAACGCCGACCGTGCGCTCGCCAGCGTGAACCGGGCCGGCATCGCCGGTGCACGCCTCGAGGACGGCGCGTCCGGTGGCCGCGCGGTCTGGCGCCTGCGCGTCGGGCCGGTCGCGGCCGAGGCCGCCGGGGAACTCGCCGCGCGGCTGCAGGGTCTCGGTTTCGGCCCGCCGCAGCGCGTGCCGCAATGACGCGCGCGGGTAAACTGTCGCCTGCCCAATGCTCCGGAGCCATCGAATCTTGAAGCGCATCGCCCGCCACGCCCCTGCCGCGCTCGTCGCGCTCCTCGCCTCGGCCGCCTTCGGCCTCGCGCTCGCGCAGCAGCCGGCGCCGCAGCCGGCGCGCCCCGCCGCGCTCAGCGATGCGCTGCCGATCCCGCCGCCGCCCGCGCCGGAATCCGCGGCCGCCTGGATCCTGATGGACTACGCCAGCGGCCAGGTCCTGGCCGGCAGCAACATCGACACGCGCCGCGAGCCGGCCAGCATCACCAAGGTGATGACCTCGTACGTCATCGCCGCGGAGATGGCGGCGGGCAAGGTCAAGGCCGACGACCAGGTGATGATGAGCGAGCACGCCTGGCGCGAAGGCGGCGCCGGCACCGAAGGCAGCTACAGCGGCTTCGAGGTCAACAAGACCGCGCCGCTCGTCGAGATGGAAAAGGGCATGGTGGTGCAGTCGGGCAACGACGCCGCCATCGCGCTCGCCGAGCACGTCGCCGGCAGCGAGCAGGCCTTCGCCGCGCTGATGAACGCGTACGCGCAGCGCATCGGCATGAAGAACTCGCACTTCGTGAACCCGCACGGCCTGTCCGCCGAGGGCCACTACTCGACCGCGCACGACCTCGCGCTGCTCGGGCGCGCGCTGATCCGCGATTTCCCGGTCGCGTATTCGTACAACAAGATCAAGGAATTCACGGTCGGCCCGATCACCCAGCCGAACCGCAACCTGCTGCTGTGGCGCGATCCGTCGGTGGACGGCATCAAGACCGGCCACACTTCCAACGCGGGCTACTGCCTGATGGCCTCGGCCAAGCGCGGCGACCAGCGCCTGATCTCCGTCGTGCTCGGCGACACCAGCGAGAACCAGCGCGCGGTGGATTCGCAGGCGCTGCTGAACTGGGGCTTCCGCTTCTTCGAGACGCACGCGCTGTACGGCGCGGGCAAGGAAGTCGCGCGGCAGAAGGTCTGGAAGGGCAAGGGCGACGTCGTGCGCCTGGGCGTCGCGCAGCCGCTGCTGGTGAGCCTGCCGCGCGGCAAGTACGCGCAGCTGAAGCCGTCGATGGACGTGCCGAAGCAGCTGGTGGCGCCGATCGCCAAGGGCCAGCCGATCGGCACCGTGAAGGTCACGCTCGACGGCAAGGTCATCGCGCAGCGGCCGCTGGTCGCGCTCGAGGCGGTGCCGGAAGGCGGCTTCTTCAAGCGCCTGTGGGACGAATTCTGGATGTGGTGGGAGTCGGTTTGA
>JBDZUW010000010.1:8738-30640 GCA_040255375.1 Luteimonas sp.
CGGCTTCTTCAAGCGCCTGTGGGACGAATTCTGGATGTGGTGGGAGTCGGTTTGAAGAAAACCGGTCCGGCCTTCACGCGTAGCGGTTGACGACGAACGGCGCCGCCATCAGCGCGGCGCCCACCAGCACGATCGCCCAGGGGCTCGACACGAACCATGTGAAGCCCACCAGCCCCAGGCCGCACAGCAGCGGCACCGGCGCGCGCTGGCGCCGCCCGTAGACGATGTAGCCGGCGCCGATCGCGCCGAACAAGACTCCCCACAGCAGGCTCGCGGTGTCCATCCGCGCATGCTACGCGCCATAATGCGGGCATGGACATCCATTCCGACAATCCGGAGCACGGCTTCCAGTTCCCGGGCGAGTTCGAGATCACCGCCATGGGCCCGGCCGGCAGCGGCCTGGAGGAGCAGATCCCGGCGCTGCTCGAGGCCGCCGGCCTGCCGGTGCTGCGCGAGACCGTGGCGGTGCGCGAATCCAGCGGCGGCAGGTTCGTGTCGGTGAAGCTGACGTTCCGCGCCGAATCCCGCGAGCAGTACGAAGTCGCGCACGCGGTCCTGCGCGAGCACCCCGAGGTGAAGTGGACACTCTAGTCCGCGATCTCGGCCGCCAGGCGTACGAGCCGGTCTGGCGCGCGATGCAGGCCTTCACCGACGCGCGCGACGAGGCCACGCCCGACGAGCTCTGGCTGGTCGAGCACGATCCCGTGTTCACGCTCGGCCAGGCCGGCAAGCCCGAGCACGTGCTCGCGCCCGGCGACATCCCGGTGCTGCACGTCGACCGCGGCGGCCAGGTCACCTACCACGGCCCCGGCCAGATCGTGGCCTACCCGCTGCTCGACCTGCGCCGCCTGAAGACCGGCGTGCGCGACTACGTCTGCCGCATCGAGCAGGCGGTGATCGACACGCTCGGGGAATGGAACATCCACGGCGAGCGCCGCGAAGGCGCCCCGGGCGTGTACGTGAACGGGGCCAAGGTCGCCGCGCTCGGGATCCGCGTGCGCCGCGGCTGCACCTTCCACGGGCTGGCGTTCAACATCGCCATGGACCTGGAGCCGTTCCACCGGATCAACCCCTGCGGCTACGCCGGCCTGGAGGTGGTGTCCATGCTCGACCTCGGCGGTCCGGCCGGGCTGGAGGCGGTGAAACCGGTGCTGCTGGCCGCCCTGGCGGACCGGCTCGGCCTGCGGCTGCGGGCCGCGGATGCGACAATGGCGGCATGAGCAGCGACGCCGCAGCCCCCCGCTCCATCCCGATCGTGACCCTGGACGCCGGCGCGCCCGCGCCGCTCGAACCGGGCGTGCGCCAGGTCGCGGGCGACAAGATCGCGCGCTCGCCGGTGCAGTTCGCCGACGCGCCGGTGCTGCGCAAGCCCTCGTGGATCCGCGTGCGCATCCCCTCCGGCAACTCGGTCGCGAAGCTGAAGGAGAAGCTGCGCGAGAACCGCCTCGTGACCGTCTGCGAGGAAGCCAGCTGCCCGAACATCCACGAGTGCTTCGGCCACGGCACCGCCACCTTCATGATCCTCGGCGAGGTGTGCACGCGCCGCTGCAGCTTCTGCGACGTCGCCCACGGCCGCCCGAAGCCGCCGGATGCGGCCGAGCCGCTGCGCCTGGCGCAGACGGTGAAGGACATGGGCCTGAAGTACGTGGTGGTCACCAGCGTCGACCGCGACGACCTGCGCGACGGCGGCGCCGGCCATTTCGTCGACTGCATCACCGCGATCCGCGAGTTCAGCCCCGGCACGAAGATCGAGATCCTGACGCCGGACTTCCGCGGCAAGGGCCGGATGGAGCGCGCGCTCGACATCCTGTCCGCCAATCCGCCGGACGTGTTCAACCACAACGTCGAGACGGTGCCGGACCTCTACAGGAACGTGCGGCCGGGCGCCGACTACCAGTGGTCGCTGACCCTGCTGCGCGAGTTCAAGGTGCGGCATCCCGGCGTGCCCACCAAGTCCGGGATCATGCTCGGCCTGGGCGAGACCCTGGAGCAGGTCCACGGCACCCTGCGCGACCTGCGCGCCCACGGCGTGGACATGGTCACCATCGGCCAGTACCTCCAGCCCAGCGCCCACCACCACCCGGTCCTGCGCTACTGGACCCCGGAGGAGTACGCGGGCCTCGAGGCGTTCGGCCTCGGTTTGGGTTTCGCTCACGTTGCGTCGGGCCCGCTCGTGCGATCCTCCTACCACGCCGACCGCCAGGCGGCCGAAGCTGCGCAACTTCCGGCACTGGCGGGCGGTCGAAGCTGACGAGACCCTGCCAGTCGTCCGACTGGCAACCCACCTGCGGCGGCCCCCCGGCCGCGGAGCCCGAATGAAGCTGCAACACGCCCTGCTGGCCCTCGCCCTCGCCGCCCCGGTGGCGCTGCTGGCGCGGCCCTCGTCCGACAACGCGATCGCCGCGGGCCCGACCGCCGACCAGGCGACGACCGCGCGCCTCGTCTACGGCCTGCTCTCCGACAGTCGCTACGCCTACCGCCCGCGCGCGCTCGACGACGCGCTCTCGCAGGACGTGTTCAAGCGCTACCTCGACGCGCTCGACGGCAGCAAGATGTTCTTCACCGCCGCCGACGTCGCGAAGTTCGCGCCGCTGAAGACCACCCTCGACGACGCGATCAAGAGCGGCAAGCTCGATCCGGCGTACGGGATCTTCGCGCTGTACAAGCAGCGCGTCGCCGAACGCTCGGCGTACTCGCGCGCGCTGCTGAAGCAGGACATCTTCGATTTCACCGGCAACGACCGCTGGCAGTACGACCGCAAGGACGCGCCGTGGGCGACGGCCGCCGAGCTCGACAAGCTGTGGAAGCAGTCGGTGCGCAACGACTGGCTGCGGCTCAAGCTCGCCGGCAAGAAGCCGGACGAGATCCGCAAGACGCTCGACAAGCGCTACGCCAACCTGGCGAGCGCGGTCGCGGAGCTGGATTCGACCGACGCGTTCAGCAGCTTCCTCAACGCGTACACGGCGTCGATCGACCCGCACACCGATTACCTCGATCCGCGCACGGCCGAGCGCTTCAACCAGTCGATGTCGCTGTCGCTGGAGGGCATCGGCGCGCAGCTGCAGAAGCAGGACGACGTGACCGTGATCCGCGAGGTGCTGCCCGGCGGCCCCGCCATCAAGAGCGGCCAGCTCGAAGCCGGCGACCGGATCGTCGCCGTCGGCCAGGGCAGCGGGCCGATGGAGGACGTGATCGGCTGGCGCCTCGACGACGTCGTCTCGAAGATCAAGGGCCCGAAGGGCACCCGGGTCCGGCTCGACGTCATCCCGCCCGAAGCGGGCATGGACAGCAAGCCGCGCCGCGTGGTGCTGGTGCGCGACAAGATCAAGCTGACCGAGGACGCCGCGAAGGCGAAGGTGATCGACATCCCCGCGCGCGGCGACCTGCCGGCGCGCCGCATCGGCGTGGTCGAGCTGCCGGGCTTCTACCAGGACTTCAACGCGCGCCGCAGCAACGGCGGCGCGGGCGACTACGTCTCCGCCAGCCGCGACGTCGCGCGCCTGCTCGCGCAGTTCCGCGCGCAGAAGGTCGACGGCGTGGTGATGGACCTGCGCAACAACGGCGGCGGCTCGCTGGCCGAGGCGATCGAGCTGACCGGCCTGTTCATCGACAAGGGCCCGGTGGTGCAGGTGCGCGAATCCGGCGGCCGCGTCAGCGTCGAGGACGACGACGATGCCGGCGTCGCCTGGGACGGTCCGCTCGCGGTGCTGGTGAACCGCGGCTCGGCATCGGCCTCGGAGATCTTCGCCGGTGCGATCCAGGATTACGGCCGCGGCCTCGTCGTCGGCGAGCCGACCTTCGGCAAGGGCACCGTGCAGAACATGGTCGACCTCGACCGCTGGCCGGCGAACGAGAAGCCGCGCTTCGGCCAGGTGAAGCTGACGATCGCGCAGTTCTTCCTGCCCGGCGGCAGCAGCACGCAGAACAAGGGCGTGGTCCCGGACATCGCGTTCCCGGTGACGGTGGACGCCAGCGAGTTCGGCGAGAGCACCGCCGACAACGCGCTGCCGTGGACGCGCATCGCGGCCGTGCCGCACGTGCGCTACGGCAACTTCACGCCGCTGCTGGCGAAGCTCGACGCGCTGCACGACGCGCGCGTGGCGAAGAACAAGGAATTCCAGTGGTGGTCCGAGGACGTCGCCAGGTTCCGCGCGCAGCGCGAGCAGGGCTACGTGTCGCTGAACGAGGCCGAGCGCCGCGCCGAGCGCGATGCCGACCTCGCCAGGCGCAACGAGCGCCAGGCCATGCGCAAGGCGCTCGGGCTCAAGCTCGATCCGCTCGCGGGCGATTCCGACGACGACGGCCTGCAGGCGAACGAGCGCAACGTCGTCGCCGACGCCGCGCGCGAGAAGGCCGCCGAGGACCGCCCGGACCCGCTGCTGCGCGAGGCCGCGGCGATCCTGGCCGACGCGACGGCGCTGCTGTCCGACGACAAGCAGCTCGCCGCCGCGGTGCTGCCGGAAACCGGCCGGGCCACGCACTGGGCCGAGTGAGCGGAACGCCGTAGCGCGGCGCCCGCGGGCGTACAATCGCAATATTCCGACAGCGGGCGCCACTGGCGCCCGCTATCGTCTCCGCCCCCGGGTCAGCGCGCGAGGCGCGCAAGAGGAGCCGCGAAGTGAGGCATCGCGCATGAAGGCCGCCGTCGCGCTGGCGCTCGCCGCGCTCTATCTCATCTGGGGCTCGACCTACCTCGGCATCCGCTTCGCGCTCGAGGGCGGCTGGCCGCCGCTGCTGATGGCCGGCAGCCGCTTCGTCGTCGCCGGCGGGCTCATGTACGCGGCGCTGCGCCTGCGCGGCGTCCCGGCGCCGACGCGCGCGCAGTGGCCGACGATCGCGGTGATGGGCGTGCTGCTGCTCGGCCTCGGCAACGGCATGGTGTGCATCGCCGAGCAGACGGTGCCGTCCGGGCTGGCCGCGGTGGCCGTCGCGTCGGCGCCGCTGTGGATGGCGGTGTTCTCCGCGCTGCGCGGCGACCGCCCGACGCGCATCGAATGGGTGGGCCTCGCGATCGGGTTCGCCGGCGTCGTGTGGCTCAACGCGGGCGGCAGCCTCGCGGCGTCGAAGCTGGGTCTCGTGGCCCTGGTCGTGGCGACGGTCGCGTGGGCGTTCGGCTCGATCTGGAGCCGCGGCCGCGACCTGCCGTCGCCGTTCATGACCGCCGCCGCGCAGATGCTCGTCGGCGGCGCGGTGATGCTCGTCGCCGGCTGGCTCGTCGGCGAGCGCTTCCACGGCATGCCGACGCCGAAGGGCTGGCTGTCGGTCGCCTATCTCGCGGCCTTCGGTTCGATCGTCGCGTTCAGCGCCTACATCTGGCTGCTGCACAACGTGCGCCCGGTGCTCGCCGGCAGCTATGCCTACGTCAACCCGGCCATCGCCGTGCTGCTCGGCGCCTGGCTCGCCCGCGAGCGCTTCGGCGCCAGCGAGATCGGCGCGATGGCGGTGATCCTGCTCGGCGTCGTCGCGATCACGCTGGCGAAGGCGGCGAAGGCGAAGCCGCCGCAACCCGCCCCCGCCGCCATTCCCGACGGAGAGGCCTGAGCATGGCCGGCGAGCGCCTCGACCGCCGCGGCGTGTGGGTCGCCATCGGCTCCTACGTGCTCTGGGGCGTGATGCCGCTGTACTGGCACCTGCTCAAGGCGGTGCCGTCGATGCAGATCATCGTGCACCGCATCGTCTGGAGCACCGTGCTGGTCTGCGGCTGGCTCGGCTGGAAGTACGGCCGCGGCTGGTTGCGCGAGACGCTCGCGCATCCGCGTGCGGCGTGGATGCTCGCGCTGAGCGGCACGCTGATCGCGTTCAACTGGAGCCTCTACATCTGGGCGGTCAATGCCGGCCACGTGGTCGAGACCAGCCTGGGCTACTTCATCAATCCGCTGCTCAACGTGGTGCTGGGCGTGGTCCTGCTGCACGAGCGGCTCAACCGCGTGCAATGGCTGTCGGTCGGCATCGCCACCGCCGGCGTGCTGTGGCTCACGTTCAACTACGGCGACTTCCCGTGGATCGCGCTGGCGCTCGCGGCCTCGTTCGGCGCCTACGGCCTGGTGCGCAAGCTGGTGGGCGTGCCGCCGGTGCGCGGCCTCGGCGTCGAGAGCCTGTACCTGTTCCTGCCGGCGCTCGCGGTGCTGCTGTGGGGCGAGGGGCACGGGCAGGGCGGTTTCGTCGCGCACGGCGCCACCGCGGGCTGGGGGCTGGCGACCGGCGCGATGCTGGTGTTCGGCGGCGTGCTGACCGCGCTGCCGCTGATCGGCTTCGCCGACGCGGTGCGCCGCATCCCGTTCTCGCTGGTCGGCCTGCTGCAGTACATCGCGCCGACCCTGCAGCTGCTGTGCGGCGTCCTCGTCTTCCATGAAGCCTTCGACCGCGACCGCGCGATCGGCTTCGCCTTCATCTGGCTGGCGCTGCTGCTCTACGCCGGCGACGGCCTGCTGCGCGCGCGCCGGGCGCCGTAGCGCCGTCCCGGGCCTGTCGATCCTTGCCCCGCGTATTCGTCTTGTGGGTGAGCGCGGCCGGACCGGCTCGCGCGCCAACCGGAAGGAGATCCAGATGAAGAAGTTCATGGCCGTATTCACCGGCAATCCCGGCGCGATGTCCGCATGGCAGGCGCTGGATCCCGCGGAGCGCCAGCGCCGCGAGGCGGCGGGGATGCAGGCCTGGCAGCGCTGGGTCGAAGTCCACCAGGACGCGATCGTCGACCACGGCGCGCCGCTCGGGGTGACGAAGCGGGTCACGGCGGACGGCATCGCCGACATCCGCAATGCCCTGGCGGCCTACACGGTCGTGCAGGCCGAGTCCCAGGAGGCCGCCGCGCGCCTGTTCGAAGGCCATCCGCACTTCACGCTCTTTCCCGGCGACGGCGTCGAGGTCATGGAGTGCCTGCCGATCCCGGCGAGGTAGGCGGCGCAAGCGCTGGCGGCGAAGGCCGCCGCCAGCGGTTGGGGATCACGCGCCGCGGAGCGCGTCGGTGACGGGGAGGCGGGCGGCGCGCACGGCGGGGAACAGGCCGCCGATGAAGCCGATCGCCAGCGCCCACTTCAGGCCCGTCCACAGCACCGGCGCCGAGACCTTGAACTCGAACGTCAGCTGGCCGACGCCGCCGGCGATGGTGGACGCGGTGTAGCCGTTGAAGATGATCCAGGCGAGCAGGCCGCCGAGCACGCCGCCGAGCAGCGCGAGCAGCATGGTCTCGAGCATCACCGCCACCACCACCGGCAGGCCGCGGAAGCCGATCGCGCGCAGCGTCGCGATCTCGCGCACGCGCGCCGACACCGTCGCGAACATCGTGTTGAGCGCGCCGAAGACCGCGCCGATGCCCATGATCGCGCCGACCACCATGCCGATGATGCGGATCACCTTGGTCATCTGCTCGGACTGCTTGCTGAAGTAGGACGCGGTGGTGTCCGTGTCCACGTCCAGCCGCGGGTCGCCGGCCAGCGTGGCCTTGAACGCCTTGAACGCGGACGGCGAGGTCAGCTTCGCGATCACCGAACTGCGGCTGCTGCCGCGGTCGTAGGTGGACGCGACGACTTCGGCATCGCCCCAGAGCTCGGAGTCGTACGAGTCGCCCGAGCGGAAGATGCCGGTCACGGTCCACAGCTGGTTGCCCAGGCGCACCTGCTTCCCGGGCGCGAGTCCCGCGAACTGGCCCTGCGCGCCGACACCGGCGACGAGCTCGCGGCGGCCCGGTTCGAACTTGCGACCTTCGACGATCTTCACGTTCGGGTGCACCGCCCAGGCCTGCAGGCCGACGCCGCGCAGCTGCACGCTCCCGTCCTCGTCCGGCGCACCGCCCTTGATCGGCAGGTTCGCGGCGACGATGGTCTCCGGCGAGGCGAGCGGCCGGCCGTCGGCATCGCGGGCGATGCCCGGCGCCTGCTGGATCACGGTGACGCTGGCATGGTCGAGCGTGGACATCACCTCGGCCGCGGACGCGCCGCGCATCACGATCGCCGTGTCCTCGCTGCCCGACTTGCGCAGCGTCTCGCGATAGCCCTCGGCCATCGCCAGCATCGCCACCAGCACGCCGACCACGCCGGCGATGCCGATCACGACCACGGACGAGGCGCCGATGCGCTGCCGCAGCGTGCTCAGCCCGACCTGGGTGACGGAAGTCGCCTGGCGGCCGCGCCGCGTCAGCGCCATCCACGCCGCGAACACCACCACGAGTGCCAGCAGCACGAACCACGGCAGCGCGATCCACGCGACCACGCCGACGACCACGACCAGCCCCATGCCGAGGCCGCGCAGGAATCCCTTGAGCTTGTTCATCCGGAGGTCTCCTTCAGCGCCCGGCCAGGGCGTCGACGATGTTCAGGCGCATCGCGCGGATCGCGGGCAGCGCGCCGACCAGCAGGCCGATGGCGGCCATCAGGCCGAGCGCGGTCGCCCAGCTCTTCGCGCTCACCGGCGGCAGGTTGATCGTGCCGCCGCTGCCGGCGCTGACGATCGGGCCGAGCACCGCGGACAGCCCGACGCCGAGCACGCCGCCGATCAGCACCAGCAGCACCGACTCGGCGAGCACCATCATCAGCACGCTGCGGCTGGTGAAGCCGATCGTCTTCAGCACCGCGAGCTCGGACGTGCGCTCGCGCACCGCCTGGGCCATGGTGTTGCCGGTGAGCAGCAGCAGGGTGAAGAACACCGCGCCCATGATCGAGCCGACGATCAGGCCGATGTCGGCCATCTGCTTCATCCACGACGCGGCGGCCGCGGATTCGGTCATGGTCTTGGTCTCGTGGTCCGAATTGACCGACAGCGCGTCGATCGCCTTGGCCACGCGGTCGGCCTGGTTCACGTCGGCCACCTCGACCACGTACCAGCCGGCCTGACCGCGGTTGTAGGGCGTGGATTCGTCGAAGTACTTCCACTGCATCAGCAGCATCTGGTCGTACCAGCCGCCGGTCGCCTTGTCCTTCGGCTTCATCACGCCGACGATGTCGAAGGCCCAGTTCTTGCTGCCGTCGGCGTTCGGGAAGATGGTCGACTGCAGCGGGATCTTCTGCCCGACCTTCCAGTTGAAGCGCTTCATCAGCCCCTCGCCGACGAGGATGCCGGTGCGGGTGGCGTCGAAGGCCTTGCGCTGCGCCGGGTCGACGTCGATCTCCGGGAACAGGTCGAGGTAGTTCGGCGAGACGGCGAAGCTGAAGATCTGGTTGCGCGGATCCTGGTAGGCGCCGCCGAACCAGTTGGCGTGGGCGACGGCCTTGACCCCGTCGACGCGGGCGATGCGCTGTTCCAGCGCCATCGGCAGCGCCTGGATGAACGACAGCCGCGACTGCGTCTGCAGCCGCTTCGCGCCGTTGGCGCTCTGGCCGGCCTCGCTGAAGCTGGTGCGCACGCCGTCGAGCAGGCCGAACAGCAGGAACGCCGCCAGGATCGAGACCAGGGTGAGGAAGGTGCGGGTCTTGCGCCGGAACAGCTCGGCCCAGACCAGGTGCAGGTATTTCATGCGTGCTCTCCCGTGCCGGTGCCGGTCAGGCGTGGACCGACTGTTCGACCAGCGTGCCCTTGTCGAGGTGCAGGGTGTGGGTCGCGTATTCCGCGGCCTTCGGGTCGTGGGTGACCATCACGATGGTCTTGCCGTGCTCGCGGTTGAGCAGCTGCAGCAGGCCCAGGATCTCCTCCGCGGACTGGCGGTCCAGGTCGCCGGTGGGCTCGTCGCAGATCAGCAGCGTGGGGTCGGACACGATCGCGCGGGCGATCGCCACGCGCTGCTGCTGGCCGCCGGAGAGCTCGCTCGGCTTGTGCTTCGTGCGCTCGCCCAGGCCGACCAGCTGCAGCGCGATCTCGGCGTTGCGCTTGCGTTGCGCGCCGGACAGGTTGGTCAGCAGCAGCGGCAGCTCGACGTTGCGCTGCGCGCTGAGCATCGGCATCAGGTTGTAGAACTGGAACACGAAGCCGACGTTCTGGCTGCGCCACTGCGAGAGCTGGCCCGACGACAGCCGGTCGATGTGCTCGCCGTCGACGACGATGTCGCCGCCGCTGGGCGAATCCAGGCCGCCGATCAGGTTGAGGAGGGTGGTCTTGCCCGAGCCGGACGGCCCCATCAGGGCCACGAAATCGCCCTTGGCGATGTCCAGGTCGACGCCGTGCAGCACCTCGACCCGCTCCGGGCCGCGCTGGTAGGTCTTGGTGAGGTTGCGGATGCTGACCAGAGCTGACATGTGCCTTGCCTCGCGTTGGGTTCGATTGCCACGACGAACGGCCGGGCGGCCGATCGACACGTTGGAGCTTCTACCGCCTCTTCATTCCGCCTGCGTTTCGATCCGGCCGCCGTCCTGCAGCTCCGCGGGCGGGTCGAGGACCACGCTGTCGCCGGCCGCAAGGCCCGAGGTGACCTGGCGGTCCGCGCCGATGGCGCGACCCACCTGGACCTCGCGCATTTCCGCGTGCTTGCCGTCGCCGGCCACCGCGAAGGCCACGTCCTTGCCGTCGCGGGCGACGATCGCCGCCGCCGGGACGCGCACGCCGCGCGGCGGGGCCTGCTTCGGGCCGGTGCCCGCTTCCTCGAGGAAGCTCACGTTCACGCCCATGTCGGGCACGATCCGCGGATCCTTCTGCTTGAGCGCGATGCGCACCTTCACCGTGGCCTTGCCGCGGTCGGCGGTAGGGATGATCGCGATCACCTCGGCCGGGATCTTCCAGTCGGGGTAGGCGTTGAGCGTCGCCACCACCGGCATGCCCGGCTTGACGCGCCCGATGTACGACTCGCCGACGTCGACCTCGACCTCGAGCGAATCCATGTCCACGATCGTGCCGATGCCGGTGCGGGTGAAGCCGCCGCCGGCCGACAGCGGCGAGACGATCTCGCCGGGCTGCGCGGCCTTCGCGATCACCACGCCTTCGAAGGGCGCGCGGACCACGGTGTTGTCCACGCCGTTCTCGGCGATGCGCAGCTGGTCGCCGGCGACCTTCGCGTTGTGGCGCGCGGTCGCGAGCTGGGCGCGCAGCGAGTCGCGCTGCGCCACGGCCTGGTCGTACTGCGACTTCGACACGAGCTGCTGTTTCACCAGCGCGCCGAGCCGCGAAGCGTTCGCCTCGGCCTCGCGCAGCTGCGCCTCCACGCTGCCGGCCTGGCTGCGCGCGGCGGCGACCTGCGCGGCGGCGAGGTCGCGCTGCGCGTCGGCGTCGACGGGATCGAGCGTGGCCATGACCTGGCCCGCGTCGACGCGCTGGCCTTCCTCGATGAGGATCTCGCGCACCTTGCCGGTGATCTTGGCCGACACCGTCGCCATGCGCCGCGCCACCACGTAGCCGGTCGCGTCGAGCACCGAGCTGGCCTCGGCGCCGCCGCTGGAGAACGCGACGACGGGCGCGGTACGCACCTCGACCGGCTTCGCCCGGCCGAACAGCCACCAGCCGCCGAACGCGAGCAGCGCGACCACGGCGGCCGCGACCGCGACGCCGATCCACAGCCCGCGCCGCGGCGGCGGCGCCTGGCGCGCGCTGCGGTCGATGCGGAGTTCCTTGAGCAGTTCGGCGTTGGAATTCATGAGTGGATCCGGGGAAGGGAGTCGGGTGCCGGCGCGGCGGCGGCCCAAGTGTGACGGGGCCGCCGCGGCGCTGCCACTGCGGTGCCATCCCCGGGGCCCCTGGCGCTTTCGCGCATCCCCGGGGTGGCACGGGGAGCAAGCCTACGCAGCCGCGCCGGCCGGGTCATGTGATGCCTGTCATCCGGATGGCGTGACGGCGGCGGAAGTCGCGCGTCAACGCGGCGCCGGTGGCTTGGGGAAAGATCGACGCAGGCGTTCCGCCACGGGATTTTCGGTGCCGAAGCGGCTGCGCAGCCCGGCTTCGGCGCGGCGCATCCGGTCGAGGCCCGTCGCGCGGTTGCCACACTGGTATTCCGCGAGGCCGAGGTTGCCGGCCTCGACCACCGTCGCCTGCATGTCCTGGCCGAACCGCCGCGCCATTCGCCCGTAGATGTCGCGCGCAAGCGGCAGCGCCGCGTCGCAGTTCCCCAGCGCCCGCTGGATGCGCGCGACCGCGGAAAGCTGGACGAGCGTGAGGTAATCGTCGGGACCGAGGAACTTCCGGCTTTCCTCCGCCGCCGCAAGCGCCAACGGCAGCGCTTCGGCATGGCGCCCCATGTCGTCGAGCGCATTCGCCGTAGCGGATTGGAACAACGCCACGCTGACCCTGCCGATCCGCTTCCGCGCAAGCAACGGATCGGCCTGTTCGGCGCGCAGCCAACCGAGGCTTTCACCGGGCTGGCCGGCAAGGCGGAGCGCATCGGCGATGTCGCCGCGGATCAAGGCCGCCATCCCGGCACTGTCAGGCGCGATGTCGCGTTGCAACCGGTCGGCGCGGCGCAATGCCTCCAGCGCAGGCGCCACCTCCATCCGGTTCAGGTGGTAGATGCCGCGCTCCAGCGCGGCCCGCAGCGCCAGCGCGTTCTCTTGCCGGAGGCGCCGCCCAGCCAGGCGATCGGCTTCGTCCAGCACCGCGCCGGCCTCCGCGAAGGACCGAGGGGTCTGCATGTAGGCCAGCGTGCGCACCAGCGCATAGCGGGCTTCGAGCGTCAGATCGTGGCTTGCGCCGAATGCTTGCGCGTAATCGCGTACGGCCGCGCGATATTCCTCGGCGCCGCGGGCGGGCTCTCCCATGAGCCGCCAGGATCGGCCCAGCAGGTTGCGGACGTGGCCGCGCACTTTCGGATCAACGGGCAGGTTGTCCGGGGAGGACACGTATTCCAGCATGTCCTTGATGGTGGGATCGTGGTCGTACCCGCTCCTGCCGGTCCTGACCGTCGCCAGTGCGCGGTCGAACGCTCCCATGGCCGCTTCCGCCTGCGCAGCATGTTGCTGGGCGATGTGCCTCTGTTCCTCGCTGCGCCGCCAGGACAGGCCGCTCACCGTCAACCCGAGCACCAGCGCGCCGATGGTCGCGGCGATCCACGGCCGGCGTGCGTGGTTGCGTTCGAGCGCTTGCCGAAGCTGCAGGGCCGCCTGTTCGGCGGCTTCGTGGAGCACCCGTTCCTGGCGGCGCCGCGGCAGGCCGCGCAGGCGCGCGGCCAGTTCCGCGGCGCTGGCGATGCGCCGGTCCGGATCGATGTCGGTGGCTTCGGCGATGTCGGCGCGCAGCAAGGGATCGTCGATGTCGCGTTCCCAGCCCGGCGCGAGCGGCCGGCGCAGGTCGCCCACCAGCCATTGGTACAGCATCACGCCCAGCGCATGGATGTCGCTGCGCACCGTCGGCGCCTGTCCTGCCAGCAGCTCGGGCGCCAGGTACAGCGGCGTACCCGAGATGGAATTCGTGTCCAGCCGGGTGACGGTCAGGCCGAGGGCGGTGATGCCGAGCGCCGCGAGCTGCTCGGGATGCAGCAGCCGGCTGTTGCCGAAATCCGTGAGTCGTGGCTGCCATCCACCAGCACGCGGTGAAATCAGCACGTTGCTCGGCTTCAGGTCCTTGTGCAGGACGCCGACACCATGCGCCGCCGCGACCGCTTCGACGATCTCGGCGAACACGGCGATGCGTTCCTCGCGGGACAGGCCCTGCAGGCGCCCCTCGCCGGCCCATTCCGGCAACGATTGGCCGCCGTAGGCGCACTCCAGGAAGAAGGGCGGGGATTCGAAGTTCCAGTCCAGTGCACGCGTCATGTCCTCGCGTTCGCCGAGCGCATGGTGGAGCACGCGCAGCAATGTGGCTTCGCGCTTGATCGTGGCCAGGGATTCGCCGTCGAGCGCGAACTTGAATACCCGGGCATCGCGACTGCGGGGTTGGCGCGCGAGCCAGACCTCGCTGCCGAGAGTGTGTCCGAGTTGCCGCTCAAGTACGAAATGCGGTCGCTCCGGGACCGGTTGCCCGATCGCCAGCGCCAAGGCGCTGGCCCGGGACCGACCCACCGCGAGGCGTTCCACCGGACCATCGAAGCGATAGCCCACCCGCGGGACCGTCGCGATCCGGTTCACGCCGGCGGCTTCGAGTTCCTTGCGCAGCTTGCTGACCGCCGTCGCCAGCACATGGTCCACGGTGATCCGGCCGGCCCAGATCCGGTCGAACAGCTCGTCCTTGGTGACCACCTCGCCGGCATGGCGCAGCAACAGCGAGAGGACATCCAGCGGCTTTTGCTCGATGTCCACGTCCAGGCCGGCGATGCGCAGCTGGCGACGGGCTTCGTCGAACTCCACCGGGCCGAAGCGCCAGCAGTACAGCGCCTCGTCGACGGATGGAGCGGGAGGCTGGGTCATGTCCGGATCATAAGGAAGCCATTGTGCCGACTACAAATCCGCGCTTTCACGCCATCGCTTGAAGGTTTCTTGAAGCCGCCATGAGGACCGGAACCATGTCGCGGCTCCAGCATCCCGGGAAGAGCGGACACAACTCAATGGGGATGATCGATGGACGCGAATGGGGCCAGGCGCGGGTCGGGGATGGGAAAGTCGGGTCGAAGCCGGCTGGCGCGCGCTATTGCGTTGTGCCTGCTGGCCGGCGCGGCGAGCGCCGCCCCGGCCAGGGCCGCGAGCAGCGTCTGGACCGGGGCCGTCTCCGACGACTGGAGCGACAGTGCGAACTGGGTGGTGCCGCCGGCAAACGGCAGCTTCGTCCTGATCGACGTGCTGGCCCCGCATGACGTCCATCTGCGCACTGCGGCCGCGATCGGCACGATGACCATCGGCGGTCAGGACCAGGGCCGGCTCGCCGTCGAGGCCGGGGGCTCGCTGGCCGTTACCGGCGGCGACGACTACGGCGTCGGCCTGCTGCTCGGCGACGGCGAAGGCAGCTCCGGCACGATCATCGTCAGCGGCGCCGGATCGACCTTGACGGTGGACCAGGCGGTGCAGATCGGCAACGGCGGCGCCGGCGCCCTGAACGTCCTCGATGGCGGCATCGCGGAACTTGCGACGCATGGCATGTTCGCGGAAATCGGGATCGGGTCCGGCTACTACTACGGCAGCCTCGGCGGGGCCGGCGTCGGCCATGTCCTCGTGGACGGCGACGGATCGGCGCTGAGGTATGCCGGCGGCATCAATCTCCTCAACGGAACATTCGACCTCAGAAACGGTGGACAGGCCGTCTCGGTGACGCGCGCCGAAGACCACGACATCGCTCCGGCCTGGGTGGACGTCATCGGCGCCGGCGCGGCCGGAAGCGGCGAAGCGGTCGCCAGCGTGACCGGACCGGGGTCCGCGTGGACCAGCGTGAACGCTCTGGAGATCGCGCACGGCGGCACCGGCACGCTGCAGGTCCTGGGCGGCGCGATCGCGACGTTCGCCGGATACGCCAGCATCGGCAACCGCAACGTCATCCTGGATGCGCAATTCCATCCGACGGGCGAGTATGCGTACGGCAGCGGCAACCTCCTGGTTTCGGGCGGGGGCTCGGCTTTCACGCTGGATTCCGGCGAAAACGGCAACGGCGATCTCGTGGTCGGGGTCTACGGCACGGGCAGGATGACCATCGACGCCGGCGGCCGGACCGCAATCGCGGGGACCACCGTCGTAGGAGACCAGGCAGGCTCGGACGGAACCCTCGATCTCGCCGGCGGCGGCACGATGGCGGTGGACGGCTACGACAGCAGCGGCAACGGCCTGGTCGTCGGCAACGTTGCAGGCAGTTCGGGTGCGGTCGCCGTCAGCGGCACGGGTTCGGCCCTGACCGTGGATGCGGGCACGCAGATCGGCAACGCCGGTACCGGTTCGCTGTCGGTACTCGACGGCGGCCATGCAAGCCTCGGCCTGGCAGGGGATTACAGCGAAATCCTGCTGGGCCTGGGTCACTACGGCTGGGTCGCCGACAGCGACCAGGGTAGCGGCAGCCTTGCCGTGGATGGGAACGGATCGATCCTGGACTACGCAGGCGGACTCAACGTGCTCAACGGAACGGTGACCGTCAGCAATGGCGGTCAGGTGGCCAGTCATTTCCGGGGGAGCGCGTTCTGGATCGACCTGATCGGCTGGGGCGTACCGGCGAATCCCGATCCCGCGGCTGGCTTCGCCGGGCTGCGCGGCACCGGCATGGTCACCATCGAGGGCGAGGGCTCGGCCTGGAACAGCGTGAACGGTTTGCACATGGGCGATGGCGGCGCGGGTTGGTTGTCGATCCTGGACGGCGGCAAAGCGACCTTCTCCGGGTTCGCCGAACTGGGCGGCATCTCGTACCTGTACGACGCGGTCAACGGCATGCCCGTCCCTGGACTGGCCGGCCAGACGGGTTCGGGCACGGTACTCGTGTCGGGCGCCGGCTCGGCGCTGACGATGACCGCAACGCCCGGAAGCGCCGGCTACATCAACGTCGGCATCACGGGGCATGGCGCGCTGAGGGTGAACCAGGGCGGCGTGGTGACCGCACCCGGCGGTATCCGGGTCGGCGGCTCGAACCAGAGCAGCATCGTCGTCGGCGGCATGCTGGGCGGGGTGCTCGCCGCTCCCGGTAGCCTCGCCACGCCGGGCGTCGCATTGCTGGATCCGTCGTCGACGCTGGTCTTCGCGCACAACGCGACGAGCTACGACTTCGCGCCGGTGATCTCGGGCGTCGGCGTGATCGATGTCGCGCACGGCTTCACGAAGCTCACCGGCGACAGCAGCGCGTTCGCCGGAGATACCACCATCGCATCGGGCGCCACCCTCAGCGTCGACGGCAGCCTGGGCGGCGATATCTCCGTCGACGGTCGCCTGCAGGGCACTGGCGCCGTCGGCAACGTCATCGTCAACGATGGCGGCACGCTCGCACCGGGCAATTCGCCAGGCACGCTGCACGTGGACGGCGACCTGGTGATGCAGGCCGGTTCGACCTACGCCGCCGAGCTCGACTCCGATACCGGCGCTTCCGACAGCGTCATGGTCGAGGGCGACGTGACGATCCAGTCGGGCGTGGTGCTGTCGGTGAGCAACCTCGGGGCCGCACCGCTCACGCCGGGCGCCAGCCTGCAGCTGATCCAGACGGTCGGCGTCGGCAGCACGGTCGTCGGCCAGTTCGACAGCGTGGTCGGCGGCTCGGAACTGCTCGACTTCGGCGTCAGCTACGAGGGCGGCCAGATCCTGGTGGCAGCCGACCGATCGGCCACGATGACCTTCGCGAGCCTTGCCGGTGCCGGTTTCGGCGGCCTGGGCGAGGCACTGGATGGAATCCCGGACGACAGCATCCTGACCCGGCTGATCTTCTCCCAGGTCACCACCGCGGCGGCGGCGCAGGCGCTGATGAACGACATGGCCGGCACCATCCACGCCGACCTGCGCCGGGTGTTGCTGGAAGACAGCCGGTATCCGCGCGCTGCGATTGGCGATCGCTTGCGTGACGACGACGCCTTCGGGGGCGTGGGCTGGGTACGACTGACGGGTGGTTCGGCCAGCGCCGGCGGCGACGGCGCGCTTCCGGGTGCCGACGTCGACCAGCGCGGGATGATGGCCGGCTACGACATGGCCATCGGCGACAGCCGCATGGGCGTGGCGGTCGCCGCGGGCAAGGGCAGCTACGCCGCCGACGGCAAGGGCTCCTCCGCCGAACTGCGCGACCGCAACGTCGCGCTGTACGGCCGCAGCGCAGCCGGCCGATTGCGCCTGGGCTACGGCATCGCCTTCGGCAGCACCGATGTCGACGCCACTCGCGACTTCGCCATCGGCAGTGCGGCCCAGCACCTGGAGTCGAGTCGCACCGCCCGCACCGCGCAGGCTTTCCTCGATGCCGGTTACCGCATCGGCGGCGGCAACGCGTTCCGCTACCTCGAGCCGTTCCTGAACATGGCGCACGTGCGCGTGCAGGACGACGACATGGCCGAAACCGGCAGCGTCGCTGCGCTGGCGGTCGAGGGCGGCACGACCAGGGCGACTTTCGGCACGCTCGGCCTGCGCTGGAGCGCCAGGGTCGGCGACGGGGATATTGCCGGCTCGCTCGGTTGGCGCCATGCCTTCGGCCTTGACCATGCCCTGGCCAGGGAGGCCTTCGTTGCCGGCGGCCCGGCGTTTACGATCGACAGCCTGCCGGTCGACGATGCGGTGCTGGTGGAGCTGGGCGTCAAGGTCAAGGTATCGCCGCGCGCGCGCGCATGGTTCGGCTACGACGGGATGTTCGCCGGCTCGGCGCGGGACAACGGGCTGAAGCTGCAGCTCAACATCGACCTGTAAAGCGTCGCGCGCCGGCGGGCTCCTTCGGGGATGACGACTGTCATTGCCGGAGGGTGACGGCTGCGACTGGCCGCCATGGGGTGTCGGCCGCATGCTTGCCGCCACATCGTGGGAGGCGGCGAATGCGCGAAACACCTGGATCGGGAAGCGCTGGAGAAGGCGCGGTGCTGGCGCGGCTGGCGGGGGCGCGCAAACGCTACGGTGCGCTCGAAGCGCTGGCCGGCGTGGACCTGGAACTGCGCGGCGGCGAGCTGCTCGCGCTGCTCGGGCCGAACGGCGCGGGCAAGACCACCGCGATCGGGCTGCTGCTCGGCCTGCTGCGTCCCGACGGCGGGGCGGTGGAACTGTTCGGCGCCGATCCGCAGGACATCGCCGCGCGCCGCAACATTGGCGTGATGCTGCAGGACGCGTCGCTGCCGCCGACGCTCAAGGTCGGCGAACTGCTGCGGCTCACCGCGAGTTATTACCCGAACCCGCGCAGCGTCGCCGAATCGGCGGACATGGCCGGCGTCGCCGACCTGCTCGCGCGCCCCTACGCGAAGCTCTCCGGCGGGCAGCAGCGGCGCGCGCAGTTCGCGCTCGCGCTGTGCGGCCGGCCGCGCCTGCTGTTCCTCGACGAGCCGACGGTCGGCATGGACCTGCAGGCCCGGCAGAAGCTGTGGGCGGCGATCCGCGCACTGGTCGCGGAGGGCTGCGGCGTGGTGCTGACCACGCACTATCTCGAGGAAGCCGAGGCGCTCGCCGACCGCGTCTGCGTCGTCGCGCACGGCCGGATCGTCAGCGAGGGCAGCGTGGATGCGCTGCGCGCGCGGATCGCGGTGAAGCAGGTGCGTTGCAGCACCGCGCTGCACGCCGCCGATGTCGCCGCCTGGCCGGAAGTGGCGGAGGTGCGGACCGACGGCGACCGCCTGTGGATGTCCACGCCCAGCGTCGAAGCGCTGCTGCGCCGCCTGCTCGCCGCCGACGCCACGCTCGCCGACCTCGAGGTGCGCGCGGCCGGCCTGGCCGAGGCCTTCACCGAACTCACCGATGCGGCGGATATCGACGCCGCCAGCCAGCGCGAGGCCGCCTGATGACCGCCACCGCCGCCGATGCCGCACTCCCCGCCGCCGCGGCGCACGCGGCGATGCCGCGCTCGCGCGTGCTCGGCGCCTACCTCGCCGAGGCGCGCTGCGAAGTGCTGCGCTACCTGCGCAACCCCGGCTTCCTGCTGCCGATCGTCCTGTTCCCCAGCGTCTTCTACGTGATGTTCGGATTGTTGCTCAGCCACGGCGACGCCGAGGCCGCGCGCTGGATCCTCGCCAGCTACAGCACCTTCGGCGTCATGGCGCCGGGGCTGTTCGGCTTCGGCGTGTCGCTGGCGCTGGAGCGCGACAGCGGCCTGCTCACGCTCAAGCGCGCGCTGCCGATGCCGCCCGGCGCCTACCTGCTCGGCAAGATGCTGATGGCGATGTGCGTCGCGGCGGCCGTCGGAGCGATCCTGCTCGCGCTGGCGCTCGGCGTCGCGCGTGCGCCGCTGGCGCCTTCGCAGGTCGCGACGCTTCTGTCCGTCGACGTGCTGGGGGTGCTGCCGTTCTGCGCGCTGGGCCTGTTCGTGGGCACGCTGCTGAAGGGGCAGGGCGCGCCCGGCCTGCTGAACATGATCTACCTGCCGATGGCGTTCCTGTCCGGCCTGTGGTTCCCGCTGAAGATGATGCCGGCGTTCCTGCGCGAACTCGCGCCGGTGTGGCCGAGCTACCACCTCAACGCGCTGGCGCTGTCGGCGGCCGGCTTCGACACCGGCCCGCGCCTGCCGCACGTGCTGGTGCTGGCCGGCTTCACCGCGGGATTCCTCGCCCTGGCCGCCCGCCGCCTCCGCCGCCACGGTTGAAGTAGCATGCGCGCCATGCAGGCCTCCGCCGCCATCGCCCCCTCCCGGTTGCGGGAACGCCTGCGCGCATGGGTCGCGGCGTCGCTGGCGTACGCGCCGGATTCGGCGATCGCCAGCAACCTGCGGCGCGGCAAGTCGCCGTGGACCGACGGCGTGCACCTGCTGTGGTCGATCTGGATCTTCATCACTCCGCTGTTCGGCGGCCACTACAGCCTGCTGTGGCTGGCGCTGACGCTGGCGTCGTATCCGCTGTTCCTGCTGCTGTACGCGAAGACATTGCTGGCGCCGCGCCGGTCCGCATGGGTGTATCCGCTGGGAATGGTGGCCCTGTGCCTGGTCCTGCTGCCCTGGTATCCGTCGGGACTGAGCTATTTCGTGTTCGGCTGCGTGATGCTGCACACCGGCCGGCGCTCGTCGCTGCCGCGCTACCTGCTGCACGTGCTCCTGCTCAACGGGCTGCTGGCGCTGGCGGCCATGTGGGCCGGCTATCCGTGGCAGTCCCTGGTGTGGATGCTGCCGATGACGATGGTGATCGGCGTCATCGTCCAGGTCGAGGCGGCCGCCGGCGAGAAGGACCTGGCGCTGCAGCTGTCGCACGACGAGGTGCGGCGCCTGGCGGCGACCGCGGAGCGCGAGCGCATCGGCCGCGACCTGCACGACCTGCTCGGGCACACGCTGTCGCTGATCACGCTCAAGCTGGAGCTGTCGCGCAAGCTCGTCGACCGCGATCCCGCGGCGGCGCGCGCCGAGCTGGCCGAGGCGGAACGGGTCGCGCGGCATGCGCTCGCCGAGGTGCGCTCGGCCGTGACCGGCTTCCGCGCCGCCGACCTCGCCGCGGAACTCGCGTCGGCGCGGCTGCTGCTCGAATCGACCGCGGTGACGCTGTCCTACGACGCGCCGCCGTCGCTGTCGCCGGACATCGAGCGGCCGCTGGCGCTGGTGCTGCGCGAGGCCGCCACCAACATCGCCCGGCATGCGCGCGCCTCGCGTGCGGAGATCCGTTTCGAGCGCGAAGGCGGCCAGCTGCGCATGCGCATCGCCGACGACGGCCGCGGCGCATCCGCCGGCGAAGGCAACGGCCTGACGGGCATGCGCGCGCGCGTCCGCGAGCTCGGCGGCAGCCTGGCCTTCGCCTCGGCCCGCGGCGGCACCACGGTCGAAGTGGTGCTCCCGCTGCCGGCCGCCTCGCTGCTCGCCGCGGCCGCGGCCGTGGAGGAATCGCCGGAGCACGCCGCTTGATCCGGGTCCTGCTCGCCGAGGACCAGGCGATGGTGCGCGGCGCGCTGTCGGCGCTGCTGTCGCTGGAATCGGACATCGAGGTGCTCGGCTCCGCGCCCGACGGCGAATCGGCCTGGCGCGAGCTGCAGCGCCTGAAGCCCGACCTCCTCGTCACCGACATCGAGATGCCGGGCATCACCGGCCTCGAGCTCGCGCAACGCGTGCAGCGCCACGAGCTGCCGGTGCGCGTGGTGATCCTGACCACGTTCGCGCGCCCCGGCTTCCTGCGCCGCGCGCTCGACGCCGGCGTCTGCGGCTACCTGCTCAAGGATGCGCCCGCCGAGCAGCTCGCCGACGCGATCCGGCGCGTGCGCCACGGCGGCCGCGCGATCGATCCGCAGCTCGCCGTCGACGCGTGGTCGGAATCGGATCCGCTCAACGACCGCGAACGCCAGGTGCTGCGCCTCGCCGGCGACGGCCTGTCCGCGAACGACATCGCGACGCTGCTCAATCTTTCCGCCGGCACCGTGCGCAACTACCTCTCCGAGGCGATCGGCAAGCTGGGCGCCGGCAACCGCATCGAGGCCTTCCGCCTCGCGCGGCAGAAGGGCTGGCTGTAGCGCGGAAAGCAAAATGTTTTGCCACAGATCACACAGATAAAACGGGATTGGCTCCGGGTGATCTTGCGCCTTCCCCGCAATCAGGTTTTTATCTGTGTGATCTGTGGCTGAAAAAGCTCCTGGCTTTGGTCA
>JBDZUW010000010.1:30740-39367 GCA_040255375.1 Luteimonas sp.
CAATCAGGTTTTTATCTGTGTGATCTGTGGCTGAAAAAGCTCCTGGCTTTGGTCAGGAAGAGAAGCGGCCTGCCAGCATGGCGTAGGCCGAGCGCAGGCCCTGCGCCTCGCCGCCGGCGGGGCGTCCGGGGCGATCGGAGTCGTTCCAGGCGTACACGTCGAGGTGCGCCCACGGCTGCCCATCGGGCACGAAGCGCTCCAGGTACAGCGCCGCGGCGATGCTGCCGCCCATCTTCGACGGGCCCGAGTTCGCGATGTCGGCGACGTGGCTGGTGAGGTAGCGCAGGTACGGACGCCACAGCGGCATGCGCCAGACCGGGTCGCGGACTTCGCCGCCGGCCGCCAGCCATTGCGCGGCCACGTTCTCGTCGTTCGCGTAGAGCGCGGGCAGGTCCGGGCCGAGCGCGATGCGCGCCGCGCCGGTGAGCGTGGCGAAGTCGAGCAGGAGCGCGGGCTTTTCCTCGCCCGCGAGCGTGAGCGCGTCGCACAGCACCATGCGGCCTTCGGCGTCGGTGTTGTCGATCTCGACGCTCACGCCCTTGCGCGTGGCGACCACTTCGCCGGGCCGGTACGACAGCGGGCCGATCGCGTTCTCGACGGCGGGCACCAGCAGGGTGATGCGCAGCGGCAGCCGGCGCGCCATCACCAGTTCGGCCAGGGCGATGGCGTGCGCACCGCCGCCCATGTCCTTCTTCATGTTGCGCATGCCGTCGCCGGTCTTCAGGTTCAGGCCGCCGGTGTCGAAGCACACGCCCTTGCCGACGATCGCGACATGCGGATGGGACGCGTCGCCCCAGTCCAGGCGCAGCAGCCGCGGCGCGCGGTGCGAGGCGCGGCCGACGGCGTGGATCGCGGGGAAATTGCGCGCGAGCAGGTCGTCGCCGACAATCGCCTCGAAGCGCGCGCCATGCGCGGCGGCGATGGCCTCGACCACGTCCTGCAGCTGCTGCGGGCCCATGTGTTCGGTCGGCGTGTTGACGAGGTCGCGCACGCGCAGGCAGGCGGCGAGCACGTCGGCGGTCGCCGCATCCGGCGCGTCGAGCACGAGCGTGGCCGTCGCGCGGCCCGCCGTGCGGAAGCGCGCGAAGCGGTACAGGCCCAGGCCCCAGCCCAGCTGCAGCGCGTTGCGCGCGGCGGCATCGTCCACGCCGGCGGGCATCCACGCGACGGCCGGCAGCAGCGAGGGCGCATGCGCATAGCTGTGCGGATCGAGCGGATCGCCGATGCCGAGCACGGCGCCGCCGATGTTGCCTTCGGCGTCCGCGTACGTCGCCGCGGTGCCGGGCGCGGCGTCGAAGCCCTGCGCCTGCAGCCAGCGCGCGACCGCTGCGGGTTGCGCGGCCAGCCATGCGGTGTAGCCCTCGCGCCGGACGATGTGCAGCGGATGCGTGGATTGCGGGGTCATGCGGCGTCCTGGCGCGTGGGTTGCGCGTCCAGCCAGTCGGCCAGCGCGGCGAGGGAAGGGAACTCGAGGTCGGGGCGCACGTCGTCGCGCGGCCATTCGCGCGCCGCGGAGCACGCGTCGTCGCGGTTGATCCAGCAGCTGCGCAGCCCGGCGCGGTGCGCGCCGACGATGTCCATCTCGATGTCGTCGCCGACGTGCAGCACGTCGCCCGGCGCGCAGCCGAGGCGCGCGCAGGCGGCGTGGAAGATGCTCGGCTCGGGCTTGGCCGCGCCGTGGTCGCGCGCGCCGAGCTGGAAGCGGAACACGTGCATCAGGCCGATCCGCTCCAGGTCGGCGTTGCCGTTGGTGAGCGCGGCCAGCGGCACGCGCGCGGCCAGCCGGTCGAGCGCGCCGAGGCTGTCGGCGTAATGCTCGACCTCGCAGCGCGCGGCGAAGAACGCGTCGAACGCGGGTGCCGCGAGCGCCGGATCGTCGCCCGCCGCCGCGAACATGCGCTCCAGCGAGATGATGCGCTGGCGGGTGAAGTCGTGCGCAAGGTGCGGATGCTCGGCGGCAACGGCGTCGCGCAACGCGCGCCGGGCCTCCAGCGGCCAGCGCGCGGCGGTGCGCGGGGCGTGCCGCTCCAGCCACTCGCCCAGCGCCGCCTCGGCGCGCACGATCACCGGCGCGATCGGCCAGATCGTGTCGTCGAGGTCGAGGGTGATGGCGCGGACGGGGAAGCTCACGGTGCGATTCTACCGGGCCGCCCGCGCCGGCGGCGGCCGCCGCGGCGCCATCATTCCAGCAGCCGCGCCCAGCCTTCCATGCCCTCGATCTTGGACAGCACGATCTTCACGCACACCAGCAGCGGCACCGCCAGCAGCAGGCCGACGATGCCCCACAGCCAGCCGAACACCATCAGCGCCAGGATCAGGACCAGCGGCGACAGGGCCATGCGCGCACCGAGCACGATCGGGGTCACGATCTGGCCCTCGAGCGTGTGCAGCCCGAGGTAGATCGCCGCCGGCAGCACCGACTGCCACAGGTCGTCGAACGCGACGAAGCCCATCAGCAGCATCACCAGGATGCCGATCAGCGGCCCGACGTAGGGCGCGTAGTTGAGGATCGCCGCCATCGTGCCCCACAGCAGCGCCTCGTCGCCCGGCACGCCCAGCCAGTACAGCGCGCCGGCCAGCGCCAGGCCGACGAGGATGTTGATGAGGCTGATGGTGAGCACGTAGCGCGACATCTCGTGCTCGATCGACTGCATGATCTCGACCGTCAGCTTCTTCTGCTGGCGCCCCGGCAGCAGCGCGATCGCGTTGCGCTGCAGGCTCTGCCCGTAGACCATGAAGAAGAACGTCAGCAGCACCACCGCGAGCACGGCGGCGATCATGCGCGGCGTCGCGGTGAGCGCGCGGTAGGGATTGTTGACCTCGGTGCGCACCACCTGCACCGGGCGCGCCGGGTTCTCGCCGCCGGCGGCGCGGGCGATGTTCTCCGCGGCCTTGTTCGCTTCCTGCACGGGCCGGGCCAGGTCCTGCAGCCTGGGCGTGAGGTCGCGCATCTCGCGCGGCACCTGGCGGATCCACTCGCCGGCCGGGGCGATGAGCTGCGCGGCAAGCAGCCCGGTGCCGGCGAGCCCCAGCGCCAGCACCAGCAGCGCGCTGACGAAGCGCGGCACGTAGAGCTTCTGCAACACGCGGATGATCGGGTTGCCGATCAGCGCGAAGAACATCGCCAGCAGTACCGGCAGCAGCAGTCCCTGCGCGGCCCACAGCGTGAAGCCGGTCGCGAGCGTCGCCAGTACCAGCACCGCGGCGGGCGCGCGCGGCCGCGGCCGCGATGCGTAGGGTCGCGCCGCGTCGCCGGGGAGCGGCAGCAGCGGTACCGGCGCGGCTGCGGCCGGGGACGACGCTTCCTCGCCTGGCGGCGGCGCGTTCATGGCAGGCCGGCTTCGCGATAGCGGCGCTCGGCATCGGCAGCGGCTTCCGTCGCCGCGGGCGACCGCGCATCGCCGCCGGGCGGCGGGGTCACCGGTGCTTCCGCAGCCATGTCCTGCGTTTCGGCCTGCGCGGCCTGCGCCGCTTCCGCGGCTTCGCCCGCCTCGCCGGCCGCGGCCTGCGCGCTGCCGCCGGCGAACAGGCCGGACAGCGCGGTCACCAGCTGCAGCACGCCACCGCCGGCCGCGCGCTTGAACGGCTCGGCGCGCCCGACGATGAAGCCCGCGGCGAGGCCCGCGAGCACGATCCGGCCGGGCGTCCACAGCGAGCGCCAGCTCGCGCGCAGCTGGCGCCAGTCCGCGCCCGCGCGGCGCTCCTGCGCCTCGAGCGCCGCTTCGGCCTGGCGCACTTTCTGGATGAGGGCGTCGAAGCTCATGGCCGCATGCTCATGGAGGCGTGACGTCGATGCCGAGGCCCTTCTTCACCGGTTCGCCGTCGGCGCCGGTCGCCGTTGCGGCGGTGGCCGCCGCGGCGGCCGCCGGCTCGCTGCTCGACGGGTCCGGCATGAAGTCGGCGAGCTCGCCGATGCCCAGGCGCGCGAGCTGCCGGCGCGTCGCCTTCAGCCGCGTGTGTTCGAAGTAGCGTGTGGCCATCCAGGCCGCAGCCACCGTCACCGCCGCGCTCAGCAGGGCGGTCAGCAGCAGCGACAGCGCCCACGGCATCCCGAGGCCGCGGCTCAGCGCGACGATCAGCGCCGCCATCAGCAGCAGCCAGGCCGACGCGCCGAACGCGATCGCGACGCCGGTCAGGGCCAGCGTGCGCCCGAAGGCGCTGCGCGCCAGCGAAATGTCGGCCGCGACCAGGATGCGGAACGCCTTGCCCGCATCGCGACCGGCCGCGAGCGTGGCGCGGCCCGCCGCGCCGAGCTCGCGCACGGCGTCGTCGATGCCCTGCTTCCGCCGCGGCGCGTCGCCGTCGGCGTGCCCGGCGCCGCGCGCGTCCCCCGCGTCCGCCACGGCTTACTTGCTGCCGCCGCGCGCGAGCTTGGCGATGATCCAGCCGGCGGCGAACGCGATGCCGAACGAGGCGAGCGGGCGCTCGCGGATCAGCTCCGAGGCGCTGTCGATGAGGTCGCGGCCCTTGTCCATCAGCGCGTCCATCTGCTCGCGGCTGGCGGCGCCGGCCTGCTCGAGCGCGGCGATGCCGGACAGTGCGCCGTCGGCGAGCTCCGACTTCATCTGCGCCTTGCCCAGGCGCATCTCGTCGCCCGCGGCGGCGGCGGCGCCCTTGATCGCCTCGCCGGCGTGGCCCGCGGCCTGGCGCAGGTGGCTGCCCGCTTCGCCCAGGTTCGCCTTCATGTTGTCGCTTGCGGTCGGTGACATCTTGGTTCTCCTCTCTCCATGGAAGGGTGCGGCGTCAGCGCATGGCCAGGTCGCCGCGGGTATCGCCGCGCAGGATGCGCAGCACGAGCTGTTGCGGCGGTTTGCCGAAGCCGAGGCGGAAGCCGGACAGGTCGTCGAAGTCGCCGCTGCTGGCGGCGAGCACGACGTCGCCGGCGCGCAGGCCGTTGGCCGCGGCGCGGCTGCCGCGCGCGACGTCCTGCACCAGCACGCCGTCGAGGCCGGACTGGCGCAGGCTCGCGGGGAGTTCGGCGAAGGTCGCGCCCGCCAGGCGCGGATCCAGCGCCTGGCCCTGCACCGCGCGCGGCTGCTCGCGCAGCGTCGCCGCCAGCTGCAGCGGGCGGCCGTTGCGGCGCACGTCCAGCGCGACCTTCGCGCCGACGCGCTGCAGGCCCTCGAAGTTGCGGAGCGCGTCGCGGTCGGCGATGCGCTGGCCGTTGGCGGCGACGATCACGTCGCCCACCTGCAGGCCGGCGGCGGCCGCGGCGGAATTCGGATACACGCGGGTGACGACCGCGCCGCGCGCCTCGTCGAGGCCGAGCCCGGCGGCGATGCGCGCGTCGACGTCCTGCGTGTCCACGCCGAGGCTGCCGCGGTGCACCTCGCCGGTGGCCTGCAGCTGCCGCATCACGTCGGCGGCGAGGTTCGAGGGGATCGCGAAGCCGAGGCCGATGTTGCCGTACGCCGAGCCGCGCGGATTGAAGCTCGCGGTGTTGATGCCGACCAGCTGGCCGTCGAGGTTGACCAGCGCGCCGCCCGAATTGCCCGGATTGATCGACGCGTCGGTCTGGATGAAGTTCTGGTAGCCGAGGCCCTGCAGGCCGCTGCGGCCGACCGCCGAGACGATGCCCGAGGTCACCGTCTGGCCGATGCCGAACGGGTTGCCGACCGCGACCACGAAGTCGCCGACCTGCAGCTTCGAGCTGTCGGCCAGCGGGATCGCGGTGAGCGGCGCATCCTTCGGCACCTGGATGCGCATCAGCGCGACGTCGGTGTCCGGATCCGAGCCGACGAATTCGGCCGGCATCGTGCGCCCGTCCGCCAGCGTCACCGAGACCGCGTCGGCGCCCTCGATCACGTGGTGGTTGGTGAGGATCAGGCCGCGCGCGCCGTCGACGATGACGCCCGAGCCCAGCGACTGGTTGATGCGCTCCTGCGGCACGTTCGGGAACAGGCGGCGGAAGAACGGGTCGTCGGCGAACGGGTTGGCGATCCGCACGCGCTGGGTGCTGTGCACGCTCACCACCGCCGGCAGCACGCGCTTGAGCATCGGCGCCAGCGAGGGCAGCGGGGTGCCGGCGACGGCACCCGGCATGGGCAGGGCCGCGGCCGGCACCGCCGCGGCGGCGCCCTCGCGCGCCTGCGCCGGCGCGATCGGGGACTGCAGCGCGGTGGCGGCGAAGCCGCCGAACGCCGCGGCCGCCGCGAGGGCGGCGAGCAGCGCGACGGTCCGCCGCGGTCGCGCGGGGCCGGGGGCGGGAGCGTTCGAGGAGGGCATCGGAGACATGATCGTGAGGCCTGGGTCTGGGCCGCGTGATCGCGGCAGCATATTCAGTTTCGGCTGCGACCGCCGAATCCCGGCTGAAGTTTCCGGTGCTCCCGGCCGGTGGCCGGAGTGTCGTCCGGAACGCGTTTCTGCGGCCCCGTCCGCGCCCGCCGGAGGGCCCCGCACCAGCCGACGGAAACGGTTGACAGGACTCCGGGGCGCGGATAGCTTGAAGGCTTCCCGCCACAACATCTTGGGGTGTCGGCAGCGGGATCGGCCCAAGGGCTGGGGGTAGGGCGCATGGCGTGGAACATGCCGTGGAGCACCACGAAGCGAACACGCGGCAGCGTCCAAGCTGGCCGCGATGTCGTCGCTCCCCCCGGCACCCGCGCCGCAAACAACAACGACGCGGCCCAGCCGCGCACATGACGAGGGAGCGAGCGACAGGATGAGCACAGTGCGCCTTGAGGCGGTGGCCCCGACCATGGACACCAACCAGACCGCCGGCGACCGGGAGATCCCGATGCAGCCGGCCTCCCAGGACATCTGGGACAAGAAGTACCGCCTCAAGACCAAGGCCGGCGTCCCCGTGGACCCGGACATCGACGGCACCTACCAGCGCGTCGCCCGCGCCCTGTCCGAGGCCGAGCCGACCGCGGAGAAGCGCGCGTACTGGAACGAGCGCTTCCTGTGGGCGCTGCGCCGCGGCGCGATCCCGGCCGGCCGCATCACCTCCAACGCCGGCGCGCTGGAGCACAAGCCGGCGACCTCGACGATCAACTGCACCGTGTCCGGCACCATCGAGGACTCGATGGACGGCATCCTGGACAAGGTCCACGAGGCCGGCCTGACGCTGAAGGCGGGGTGCGGCATCGGCTACGAGTTCTCGACGTTGCGCCCGCGCGGCGCGTTCGTCGCCGGCGCCGGCGCGTACACCTCGGGCCCGATGTCCTTCATGGATATCTACGACAAGATGTGCTTCACCGTCTCCTCCGCCGGCGGCCGCCGCGGCGCGCAGATGGGCACGTTCGACGTGTCGCACCCCGACGTGAAGGACTTCATCCGCGCCAAGCGCGAGGACGGGCGCCTGCGCCAGTTCAACCTGTCGCTGCTGGTCACCGACGGCTTCATGGAAGCGGTCGAGAAGGACGCCGACTGGCCGCTGGTGTTCCCGATCAACATCAAGGAAACCGACGACGTCGCGATCGAGGGCAACCCGGACGTCGTCTGGCGCGACTGGCCGACGCACAAGAACTACGTCGCCCGCGAGGACGGCATGGTCGCCTGCAAGGTGTACGGGCACATCCGCGCCCGCCACCTGTGGGACATGATCATGGTCTCGACGTACGACTACGCCGAGCCGGGCTTCATCCTGATCGACCGCGTCAACGAGATGAACAACAACTGGTGGTGCGAGACGATCCGCGCCACCAATCCCTGCGGCGAGCAGCCGCTGCCGCCGTACGGCGCCTGCCTGCTCGGCTCGGTGAACCTCACCAAGTTCGTGCACAAGCCCTTCACCGACGAGGCCTCGTTCGACTGGGACGAGTACCGCGAGGTCGTGCGCGTGTTCACCCGCATGCTCGACAACGTGGTCGAGGTCAACGGCCTGCCGCTGCCGCAGCAGCGCGCCGAGATCATGCGCAAGCGCCGCCACGGCATGGGCTTCCTCGGCCTGGGCAGCACGCTGACCATGCTGAAGATGAAGTACGGCGAAAAGGCCTCGTGCGAGTTCACCGAGCGCGTCGCCCGCGAGATGGCCGTCGCCGGCTGGGAAACCGGCCTGGCCCTGGCGCAGGAGAAGGGCCCGGCGCCGATCATGGCCGAGGAGTTCGAGGTCACCGCCGAGATGCTGCGCAAGCGCCCGGAGATGAAGAAGGACGGCTGGAAGGCCGGCCAGAAGATCAAGGGCAGCGTCCTGCACGCGCGCTACTCGCGCTACATGCAGCGCGTGGCCGAGGTCGCGCCGGACCTGGTGGACGCGCTGGCCGAGACCGGTGCGCGCTTCACCCACCACAGCTCGATCGCGCCGACCGGCACCATCTCGCTGTCGCTGGCCAACAACGCCTCCAACGGCATCGAGCCCTCGTTCGCGCACCACTACAGCCGCAACGTGATCCGCGAGGGCAAGAAGACCAAGGAGAAGGTGGACGTCTACAGCTACGAGCTGCTGGCCTACCGCGAGCTGGTCAACCCGAAGGCGATGCCCTTCGCCGAGGATCCGGCCGCGAAGCTGCCGGACTACTTCATCTCGGCCGACGACATCACCCCGAAGGCGCACGTCGACGTCCAGGCCGCCGCCCAGAAGTGGGTGGACTCTTCCATCTCCAAGACCGCGAACGTCCCGACCGACTACCCGTACGAGGACTTCAAGGACATCTACCGCTACGCCCACCAGCAGGGCCTGAAGGGCT
>JBDZUW010000011.1:0-34907 GCA_040255375.1 Luteimonas sp.
TTCGTGTTGTGCCGCTACGGGCTGGGGCTGCGCCGGGCCGCGGACGTGGGGCTGGGCCGCGGCGACGGCTGGCTGCGGCAACTCGCGCTCGGCTTCGCGGTCGGCTTCGGCGTCTGGGCGCTGAAGAACCTCGTGTTCGCGGCGATGGGCAAGTTCGAGTTCGCGGGCTGGCGCGATGCGGCGTACGCGTTGCCGCTGCTCGCGCAGGCGCTGGTCGGCATGTTCCTGGCGTCGGCCATCAACGACCTGATGATCCGCGGCTACGGCCTGGCCTTCTGTCGCCGGTTCGGGCTGATGGCCGGCTACGTCTTCATCACCAGCGCGGTCTACGCGCTCGACGACGCCTGGAACGAGGGGTTCGGGTTCGCCAACCTCGTGTTCTCGCTCGTGCTCGGCGTGTCGCTCGCCTACACCGTGGTGAAGACCGGCGCGATCTGGATGAGCATCGGCATCCACTGGGGCGGGAACATGTGCTTCCGGGCGATGTCGGGCTTCGACGGCAACGGCATCGTCCGGCTCGAGCACGTCGTGGATGGCGCGCGCTTCGAATACGCTGGCATCGCGGTGACCGCGCTGATGTTCCCGCTGCTCGTGCTGCTCCTGCGCCGCCGGATGCCGCCGGCTCAGCGCAGGTCGACGTCGCCGACCTTGTCCTCGTAGTCCTGCTTCGGGTCGGCGCCGAGCAGCAGCTTCACGCCGGCGAGCAGGCTGTTCTCGTTGAGCCAGACGTGCGCTTCGGCGGCGTCCATGCGCAGCAGGCGCAGCTTCGGGTCGTCCTTGCCTTCGAACCACGCGGCGATGAACGGATTCCAGAGCCGGTCGATCACCGCGCGGTCGTTGTCGCGCACCAGCCGCCCGCCGAGCGTCGCGAACAGGTCGTGTCCCTTGGCGGCGAAGCTGGCCATCGCCTCCATGCCGGGGGAGGCGTCCAGCGCCTTGCCGAGCTCGGTGTCGACCGAGGTGAAGAACCACAGCGGCGCGCGGTCGTCCTCCGCGATCGCCGTCATCGGCCGGGGCACGATGCCGGCAGCGCCGAGCATCAGGGTGCGGTCGTCGTTGAGGTGCTTCCAGAAGCGTGCTTCGAGTTCGCGGTTGTCCGTCATGTGCTGTTTCGCTCCTCCGCATCGATGGTGAAATCGCCGCCGTTCTCGATGTTGACCACGACATGCCCCGTGTCCTGCAGCCCGCGCACGGCGCCCGCGGGGTCGTGGCCGTCGGCGAGGAACACCATGAAGCCGGGTTCGATGGCCTGTGCCATGCGGGTCTCCTGGGCGGGTTTTCAGGATCGTCGCCCGGCGATCATGGGAAGGTGAACCGGCGGGCCGGGTTGCCGGGCACGCAAGACAGGCTGCGCGATCGCGTTGCCTTGATCCTGGTCAATACGGTTCCGGGGCATCGTGGCAACGTGGTGGTGTCGACGACAGGAGCTGCGTCATGGATGCGGACAACGAAGCGATTCGCGAGCTGGCCAGGGAAAACAAGGACTTCCGCAGGGTCGTCGCCACCGGCCCGCATGCGCAGGTGGTGCTGATGTGCCTGCGCCGCGGCGAGGCCATCGGCGAGGAAGTGCACGAGGACACCGACCAGGTCTTCGTCGTCGCCAAGGGCAGCGGCGAGGCGGTGGTGGGCGGCGTCAGCCAGGGGCTCGAGAAGGGCTCGGTGCTGCTGGTGCCCGCCGGCACACCGCACGACATCCGCAACACCGGCGAGAAGCGGCTGCGGCTGGTGACGATCTATGCGCCCCCGCACCATCCGCCAGGCACGGTCCACGCGACCCGCGAGGATGCGCTGCGCGCGGAAGCCGCCGCCCAGCACTGAGCCCGGCGGGGCTGGCATAGTGTGGGGATGAGCATCGTCCTCACCGAATTCGCCCGCAGCCGCCTGTTCCGCGAAGGGCGCCGCAACACCATCCAGGACATCGCGCCGGAGGATTTCGAGCGCCACCTCAACACCGTCGCGCCGGTGAAGGTGCTCGACGGCTACGCGCCGTTCTGCAAGCTGCACGTGCACCGCAACTGGACGTCCACGCGCTGCCTCGCGGTGCCGATCACCGACGCCAACCGGCACCTGCTGCGTTCCGACTACGAGGCGCGCACGCCGGACGAGCTGCCGGTGCTGGTGCGCTGGTTCGAGGGCCTGGAGCCGCCGGTGGCCGACTATCTCGTCGTGATCCTGTACGACCGCGCGCAACTGGCGAAGGAAGGCACCGCGATCGACGCCGACTGGGGCGTGGTGGGCTGCATGTACACCGCCGAGCCGGCGGAGACGCCGATGGCGCCGATCACCATGCTGCGCAATGCGCTGGGCGTGGAAGAGGGCGGCTCGGGCGTTCCGATCGACCGCGACGCCTACCGGCGCGCTGTGGAGTTCTGGCGCACGCACGCCAACTGGCGCGGCTGAGGCCTGCTCAGGCTTCGGATCGCCCAGGTGGCACGGGCGTGCCGTCCGCGTCCACCACGAGCCGCACGCGTTTGTCCGCGTAGTAGAACGTGGCGCGATAGAGGCCCTCGTCCTCGCCGGTGCCGCGCTCGCACAGCACGGTGACCTGGTGGTCGTCCATCAGCCTGCGGAACGCTTCGACCTCGAGGCCGAGGCCGCGCGCCACCAGCGCGCCGTCGATCTCAACGGCGCGGGTGGGGTTGAGCTCGATCGGAATGGCCTTGGCCAAGCGCGGCCCGCGACTCCGTCAGCCGACGGAGATCGTGCCCTTCATGACCGCCGCGTGCCCCGGGAACGAGCAGAAGAACTGGTACGGGCCGCCGGACTGCAGCTTGCTCACCGGGAAGCTCACGCTGTCGGACTGGCCGCCGCCGACGACCTTCGTGTGCGCGATCACGCGCGTGTCGCCCGGCTTGACGTAGTCGTTGGCCGCGCCGGCGGCGATGCCGTCGGTCTCGATGCCCTGCATGTCGGACTCGGCGGCGATGACGACGTTGTGGCCCATCACCGTCGCCGGCTGCTGGCCGGTGTGCTTGAGCGTGATCTTGAACTCGGTGCACGAGGCCGGGATCGTGATCGAACCGACGTTGTACTGCATCGCGTCGGTGCCTTCGATTTCGGTCGCGCAGTTGGCGACGACGGCGGCGGGCTTGTCGCTGCCGGCGGGGGCGGCGGGGGCAGGGGCCGCTGCCGGCGTCTCGGCGGCGGGCGCCGGCGCAGGCGCGGTTTCGGCGGCCGGCGGCGGGGTGGCCGTCGCGGCGGTCTCGGTGCTGGCGGAGCGGTCGCCGCCGCAGGCGGAAAGCGCCAGGGCGCAGGCGATGGCGAGGAGGGTGGGCGCGGATTTCATGACGGACTCCTTGGGAGTGGGGGAAGCCGCCCGCGATTATTCGCCAGTCCGCGATGGGTGGCGGTGAAATCCGCCGGAGCCGCCCGCCAGCGCTTGACCCAGGTCAAGAGACGGTGCGTTTCCGGCTCGCATCATGGCGCGCCGGCGTGCGCCGGCCACCCCCACGAGGACATCGCCATGCAGTTCGAGCTCTCCACCCGCAACCCCGACCCCGCCGTGCTCGCCGCCGCGATGAAGCCGCTCGATCCCGGCGCGCGCATCGCGCTGGACGCCGCGCGCGGCCGCCTCGAGGTGCTGACCTCGGCCACCACGGTCGAGGTGCTGAATGCGCTGGAGTCGATCGGCTGGGTGGCGCGCCCGCTGCTGCAGGAAGTGCACATCAGCGGCGGCAGCACCTGCTGCGGCCACTGCGGCTAGGCGCCCGGAACGGCGCCCGGCCCGATGTGCTTCGCGAGGAAGGCCTCGAGGCGCGTGTAGAAGGCGATGTTGTTCGCGTCCTTGTAGAACCCGTGCCCCTCGCCGGGCACGGACATCCACTCCGGCGCGTTGCCGGCGCGCTCGAGCGCCTTCTTCATCGCGACCGCCTGCGCGTAGGGCGTGCGCTCGTCGACCTCGCCATGCGCCAGGAAGACCGGCACCTTGATGCTCTCGGCGCGCGCGACCGGCGAATTGGCGCGCCATTCTCCCCGGTCGTTGCCCAGGACTAGGGCGATGTAGCTCTTGCCGTAGTTGCTGCCGGACGTATCGCTGTCCTTCGCGAAGGCTTCCAGGTCGTACAGGCCCGACAGCCCGGCGGCGCACTGCAGCAGCCCGGGCACGCGCGCCGCGACCATGAGTGCGGAGTACGCGCCGAAACTCGCGCCGAAGCTGCACACCCGCGCCGGATCGGCATAGCCCTGGGCGATGGCCCAGCGCACGCCGTCGACGAGGTCGTCCTGCACCCGGGTGCCCCACTTGCGATAGCCCGCGGCCTCGAAGTTGCCGCCGCGGCCCAGCGTGCCGCGATAGTTGACCTGCAGCACGAGGTACCCGCGGCTGGCGAGGAACTGGGCGTCGTTGTCGTACGCCCAGGTGTCGCCGTTCGCGTGGGGTCCGCCATGCGGCAGCAGCACCATCGGCAGCTTCTGCGGATCCTGCACGCCGGCGGGCAGGGTGAGGTAACCATCGAGCTCCAGCCCGTCGCTGGCGCGGAACCGGATGTAGCGGCGTTCGCCCATCCGTGCGGGGTCGATGCCGCTGCGGGCGGCGAGCAGCGGTTTCACCGCCGAATGGGCGCGGTCGTACAGGTACCAGGTGCCGGGGTCGCGGTCGCTGTAGACGTACAGCAGCGAAGCGTTGCCGTCGCTCGTGTGGTTGACGTAGGTGACGTAGTGGCCCGGGAACAGCGTCACGAGCTTGCGGTGCTCCAGCGCATCGACGGAGTTCTCGTCGAAATAGACCATCCGGGGCTTGCCGTTGCCGAGCGTGGCGGCGAACGGTTGCCGCGCCGCGTTCCATTCCACGTCGCCCACGCTGCCGAAGGCGTCGCTCGCCAGGACGCGGCGGTTGCCGCCCTCGAGATCGGTCCGCACCAGCGAGACCGGGCCGCCATCGGTGCTGTAGGTGGCGAAGACTTCCTTCCCGTCGGCGCTGAACGCGACCGGGACGAATCGGGTGCCCGGCGGGCTCGCCGCCGACCGCTGCCAGTTCCGGCCCTCGGCGTCGGCCCGGTACAGGACGTAGTCGTCATAGGACGGCTCGCCGAAGGCGAAGCGCGGAATGCCCGATGGATCGAGCACGAACGCCATGTCCTTGACGCCGATGTCGGCGCGCAGGCGATGCGATCCGCGGTTCGCGTCCATGTCGTAGAGCTGCGAGCGCGCGCTGCCGTCCGAGAGGAAGCGCATGTAGAAATGGCCGTTGCGGACGGCGGGCAGGCTTTCGACGACGCCGAAGCCGCGGTCCATGCCCGGCGTCTTGACCTGGTAGCCGAAGACGTAGCGCTGGTTGCCGCCGTCGTAGTCGGTGGCGAGGATCTCGCCGGTGGCGTAGGGCTTTTCGTGCGACCCGATCAGGCGGCCCTTCTCGACCAGCAGGCGCGTCTGGTCGGCCCAGTGCATGTCCACCGGCACTTCATAGCGTGGCAGCTTCAGCAGGGCGGTCTGCTTCATGCCGTCGATCCGGTAGACGACGATGGCATGGTTGTCGTTGCCGAGGTCGGCGACGACGGCGAGGTATTCCCCGTTGGGGGAAACGCGCGGCGAGGACAGGTTGTCCGTGGTGGTGAAGGCCTCGACGGGCACGGGCTGTGCGGCATCGGCCACGCCGGTGGCGGAGGCCAGCGCGATGGCCGCGGCCGCAAGGATGTTCCGGTACTGCATGCGTTTTCTCCCCAGGGCCCCCCGGCCCTGGCCCAAGGATAGCGCGGCATCGGCCGCGGCCGCGCCGACCGGAAGGTGAACAGGCCGTTTCCGGCGCAACGCATCTGCATGCGGTGCATACATCGGTGGCGGCAGACTTCGCGGAACTGAACGCCGTGCTGGAGCGCCATGGTCCTGATCCAGCTGTTCCTCCCGCTGCGCGACAACGCCGGCGTGCCGTTCCCGGGAACGATGTTCGCGGCGGTGCGCGCGGGCCTCGCCGATGCCTTCGGCGGCGTGACCGCGTACCAGCGCGCACCGGCGACCGGCCTGTGGGAGGACGGCAGCCACGGGATCCAGCGCGACGACCTGCTGCTGTTCGAGGTGATGGCGCCGACGCTCGATCGCGGCTGGTGGAAGAGCTACGCGGCGGCTTTGGCCGATCGCTTCCGCCAGCAGGAAGTGCTGGTGCGCGCCTTGCCGTGCGAGTGGCTGTGACGCCGCGCGTGCCGGCGCTTCCGCCGGCATCGTCGCGCGTGCGCATCGGCTGCGCGGGCTGGTCGATCCCGTCGCGCCACGCGGCGCTGTTCGGCGAAGGCGACAGCCATCTGGCGCGCTATGCGACGCGCTTCGACGTCGCCGAAATCAACTCGACGTTCCATCGCCCGCACCAGCCGCGCACCTTCGAGCGCTGGGCGGCGAGCGTGCCCTCGCGCTTCCGCTTCTCCGCCAAGCTGCCCAGAGCGATCACCCACGACGCGCGGCTCCAGGGCACGGGGGACGCGCTGACCGCATTCTTCGATGCCCTGGCGGGGCTGGGTGCGAAGCTCGGCGGCGTACTCGTGCAGTTGCCGCCGGGGCTGGCGTTCGAGGCGCGGGTGGTGGACCGCTTCTTCGCGATGCTGCGGCGGCGCAGCGACGCGCGCGTGGCCTGCGAGCCGCGGCATGCGAGCTGGTTCACGCCCGCGGCCGATGCGGTGCTCGCGCGGTACGCGGTGGCGCGCGCCGCCGCCGATCCCGCGCGCGTGCCCGGGGCCGCGGTGCCGGGCGGGGCGGGCAAGGCCGCGCGCTGGAGCTACTGGCGCTGGCACGGTGCGCCGCGCATCTACTACAGCCGCTACGGCGATGCGGCGCTCGAAGCCCTGGCGCAGGCGCTGGTGGACTCGGGCAGTCCCCGCGCGCCGGCGTGGTGCATCCTCGACAACACCGCGCACGGCCACGCCATGGACGACGCGGCGCGCCTGCAGGCGGCGGTCGCCCGGCGCTGATCGCGCCCGCTGCCGCGGGCCGGCTCGCCGGGGCTGACGTATGCTCTGCGACGTCACGCGATGGGGGTCGCATGGGCGGGAACGGGGAGCGCCGGCGCAGGGAACCGGTGGGCGGCGCGCGCCGGACGCGGATGTGCCGGTACGCGGGGCTTGCCGTGCTGCTTGCCGGCGCTGGCGCTGGCGCCGGTGCCGCGGGCGCGACCAGCGCACCGGCGGCGGGGCCCACAGCGCTCGGGGCCCGCTCGCGCGCCTGCATCGATGCCGCGGTGGCCGATGCCGAAGCGACGCTGCCGATCGCGGTCCGCGGCGCAGCGGCCGCACGCGCCGCCGGCGACCGCGGCGCCGAATCGCGTTTCCTGCGCTGCGAGGGCTACGCCCGCGAATCGCAGGGCGACAACGGCAAGGCCTTCGCCGCCTACGCCGCCGCCGTGCTCGCCGCCGAGGCCGGGAACGACCGGGAGGCGCTCGCCGACGCGCTTGCCGGCCGCGGCGAACAACTGCATTTCGCGGGCGAATACGACGGCGCCATCGCGGACCTCAAGCGCGCCTACGACCTCTACCGCGCGCTCGGGCAGCGGGACAGCCAGTCCTACGTGCTCAATGCAATGGCGAACCTGTACGCCGACCCGAACGTGGGCGAGTACGACAAGGCCATCGGCTACTACCGCGAGCTGCTGGCGCGCCACGAGGCGGCCGGCGAGCGCGGCGAAGTGGCCACGGCGCACTTCAACCTCGGCGCGACCCACGACAGCCGGCGCGACGACGCGAAGGCGATCGCCGAGTACCGGCGTGCGTTCGCGCTGTACCAGGCGCTCGGCGACGCGGCGTCGGTGGCCGAGACGCGGCGCACGATCGGTGCGGTGCTCGCGAGGCAAGGCCAGTTCCGCACGGCGCTCGAATCGATCGATCGCGCGCTGGCGTGGTACCGGCAGGCCGGCGACGACGACAGCGTCGCGCGCACGCGCCTGACCCGCGGGATCGCGTTGCGCGCGGCCGGGCGCAACGCGGAGGCGCTCGGCGAGCTGGACGCCGCGCGCGCGCACTTCGCCGCGCAGGGCAACCAGCGCTTCCTGGTCAGGATCGATGGCGAGCGTGCGCTCGCCGACGCGGCCCTCGCGCGCTGGCGCGAGGCCTACGACGCCCTGCGCCTCGCCTCCACGGCGCAGCAGGCGCTCGACAAGGCGTTGCTGGACACGCGTACCGCGCGGCTGCGGGTGCAGTTCGACACGGAGCGGACGCAGCAGGCCAACCGCGCGTTGCAGGCCGAGAACGCCAGCCGCGGCGCCGCTCTTCGCGCGGCGGCGCGGGAACGCCGGTTGCAGCGCATCGCGATCGTGCTGGGCAGCCTGCTGCTCGCCCTGCTTGGCGCCCTCGCGGTGCGGCAGTTGCTGAAGCTGCGGCGGCTGCGCGCGCTCGCGGCAACGGACGAGCTCACGGGCGTCGCCAACCGGCGCGGCATCCTCGCCGTCCTGGAGGCGCAGCTGCGCGCCAGCCGGCGCACCGGTGCCCCGTTGTCGGTCGTCGCGTTCGACGTCGACCATTTCAAGCGCATCAACGATGCCTTCGGCCACGACGCCGGGGATCGCGTGCTGCGCCGGATCGTCGCTTTGGCCGGCGACGCCGGGCGCAGCGGCGATCGGCTGGGGCGGGTGGGCGGCGAGGAATTCCTGCTGGTCCTGCCGGGTGCGCGGCAAGCCGTCGCGGAGGAAATCGCCGAGCGCGTGCGGATGCGGGTCGCGGCCGCGCCGTTCGACGAAGTCGCGCCGGGCACGCAGGCGACCGTGAGCCTGGGCGTTGCGGAGTGGCAGGCGGGAGAGTCGGGCGACGCGCTGCGGCAGCGCGCCGATGCGGCGCTCTACGCCGCCAAGCAGGCGGGCCGCAACAGGACGCGCGCCTCGGGTGCTAACGTGTCCGGAACAACGGTGCCGGGGGAGGCATGACGATGCGGGGAAAGTGGTCGCGACGCGAGTTCCTCGGGGCGATGACGGCGGGCACGGCGTGCACGCTGCTTCCGCCGGTGCTGCAGGCGCGCGCATCGGCGCCGGACCGCGGGGTGCCCGGCTGGGTGCTGCGCGACGTGCGCCTGGTCGACGGTACCGGCGCGCCCGCGCGCGCCACCGACGTGCTGGTGCGCGGCGATCGCATCGAGCGCATCGGCGCGATCCCGGCGGCCGACGCGCGCGGCCTGCGCGAGGTCGCCGGCGGCGGCCGCGTGCTGGCGCCCGGGTTCATCGACCTCCACACCCATGGCGATCCGCTGGGCGAGGCGTTCACGCAGTTCCTGGCGATGGGCGTCACCACCGTCGTGCTCGGCCAGGATGGCGGCAGCCCGTCGTTGCCGGACGTGCGCCGCGCGGCCGACAGCCTCCCGGCGTGGATGGACGCGGTCGCGCACGCCACGCCGGACGTCAACGTCGCCACGCTGTCGGGCCATGGCGCGCTGCGCCGCCGCGCCGGCATCGACGACGGCACGCGCCGTCCGTCCGATGCGCAGCTCGAGCGCATGCAGGCGATCCTGGCGCGCGACCTGCGCGCCGGCGCGTTCGGCCTGTCCACGGGCCTGGAATACGTGCCGGGCCGGTACGCGGAAACGCGCGAGCTGGTCAGCCTGGGCCCCGTGATCGCGGCCCATGGCGGCGTCGAGATGAGCCACATGCGCTCGGAGGACGCCGACGACGTGCGCGCGTCGATCCGCGAGCTGATGGCGGCCGCCGGCCCGGCACGCGCGCACGTGTCGCACCTCAAGATGGTCTACGGGAAGGGCGAGCAGGCGGCGGAAGACCTGCTCGCGTTCCTGCGTGAGCTGCGCGGCGGCGGCAACGCGCCGACCGCCGATTGCTATCCCTACGAGGCGAGCTACACGGGCGTCGCCATCGTGTTCCCGGAATGGGCGCTGCCGCCCACCGATTACGCGCAGGTGGTGGCGACGCGGCGCGACGAGCTGCGTGCGTACCTGCAGCAACGCGTGGAAAAGCGCAACGGCCCCGGCGCGCTGCTGTTCGGCACCGGGCAGCACGCCGGGAAGACGCTGGAGCAGGTCGCGGCGGAGCAGGGCAGGCCGTATCCCGACGCGTTGATCGACATCGGCCCCGACGGCGGCGAGGCGGCGCACTTCGTGATGGACAAGGCGCTGCAGGACCGCCTGCTGCTGGATCCGATGGTCGCGCTGTGCACCGACGGCTCGCCCGGGGGCAGCCATCCGCGCTCGGCCGGCACGTACGCGAAGTTCATCGAGGAGTTCGCGGTGCGCACGTCGCGGCTCTCGCTCGAGGAAGCGGTGCGCAAGGCGACGTCGTTCCCGGCCTCGATCCTGGGACTGCGCGATCGCGGCACGGTCCGCGAGGGCGCGAAGGCCGACCTGGTGCTGTTCGATCCGGCGAAGGTGAATGCGCGCGCCGATTACGTGCATCCGACGCGCCAGGCCGAGGGCTTCGACCTGGTGGTGGTCAACGGCCAGCCCGCCTTCGAGGCGGGCGAAGCGGCGGGGCGCGCGGGGCGGCTGCTGCGCCGCGCCTGACGCGGCGCGGATCGTCCCGCGATCAGCGCCCGATCAGCGCGAGCGCGGTTTCCAGCACGGTGTCGCGCCCGGCGCGGAAGTCGGCGACCGTCGGACCGGCCTTCACCTGCGGCTGGATGCCGACGCCGACGAACGCGCGGCCGTCGGGATAGCTGTCGCGCTTGGTGCACACGCGCGCGGTGCCGCCGCCGGGCAGGTCGAAGATCAGCGGCTGGCCGGTGCTGCCGCCGGTCGGCTCGCCGACGATGCGGCCGCGCTGCATCGCGTCGAACGCGACCACGAAATCCTCCGCCGCCGAGTACGTGCGCGCACTGGTGAGCACCAGCACCGGCCCGGCGTAGTGGCGCTGGCCGTCGGGCTGGATCGTCGACGCGTCTTCGGCATGCGTGCCTTCCGGCCGCCCCCACGCACGGAACGTGGGCAGGTAGTCGCGCGTCCGCCAGCGCGACCCCTGGAACTCGCGGTCGGTGAGCATGGCCAGGATCTTGTAGCCTTCGCCGCTGTCGCCGCCGCCGTTCTCGCGCACGTCCAGCACCAGCGCCTTCGCGGCCGCGATCTCGTCGAAATGCGCGCGGAAGCCGTCGGCCGCGCTGCTGTCGCCGAAATGCAGGATGCGCACGTAGGCGACGTTGCCCGGCAGCATGCGCATCTCGAACACCGGCCCGCCCCAGTAGGCGGTCTCGAAGTCGCGCGCGTGCATGCGCGGCAGCGCGAGCGTGCGCTCGCGGCCGGCGGCGTCGCGCACGGTGACGCGGGCGGGCTGGTCGACCGGGCCGGAGAGCAGCGCGCGCTCGTAGGTGCGCGCGGCGAGGTCCTGCGGCGTGGACGCCGGCTGGTAGGGCGCGATCCGCGCCTGTGCCCAGTCGCGCACCGGCTGGCCTTCGATCGCCACGATTTCCTGGCCGGGTTCGAGGCCGAGCGCGGACAGCGCCGGATCGAGCAGGCCGGTCACGAACACGCGGTTCTCGATCAGCGCCGTGCGCACGCCGGGCTGCGCGTCGAGCCGGTCGGCGACCTCGGCCGGCGGGCGGACGCTGCTGTGCCCGTCGTGCAGCTGCGCGACGAAGCGGCGCAGCACGCGGTAGTAGTCCTCGGTCGTCGTCGCGGCGCGGACGTCCGGCAGCGTGGCGAGGTAGAGCGCGTCCCAGTCGAGGCCGGGCACGAGGTCGAAGTTGGCGAAGTTGTACTTCGCCTCGGACCACAGCCGCGACAGGCCTGCGATGCGCGCCGTCTCGTCGAGCGCGGGCTGGTAGGGCGTCTTCCACGCCGGGTTGTTCCAGAGGCGCGCACTGGCCTCGTTGGCGCGGGCCACCTCGGCGAGCAGCGCATCGAAGCGCGGATCCGCGTGCAGCGAAGCCAGGTCGGTGTCGGCGCGGATCGCGTCGACCTTCGTGTAACCGGCAGCCGTGGCCTTGCGCAGCAGGTCCATCGCGGCGTCGTGGCGGCCGGCCAGCGCCGAGGCGCAGGCGGCGTTGTAGTACAGCGCCGGATCGTCGCCGCCCGCCGCGATCGCCGCGAGCCAGGCATCGGCGCTGGCGGCGTAGTCCTTCGCCTGGTAGGCCGCACTGGCCTGGCGCACGAGCTGCTGCAGGTCGGCGGGGGAGGCGGTCGCGACGCCGGCGCATCCGGCGGCGAGCAGCAGCGGCAGGAGGAGGCGGGCAGTGCGGGACATCGGCATTTCCGGGCGGAAGAGAGGGCAACCCGCAATTCTAGGGGGCCGCCCCGCGACGCGGCCCCTGCCATCCGTCGTGTTCAGTGCGCGAGGGCTTCCTCGACCGCGCTGAACGCCGAACGGCCGCCGAGGCGCTCGTCCGGCATGCCGGTGGCGAACCACACGACGCCCTTGCCGCCTTCGCGGTCGAGCCAGAGCCCCGACTGCAGCCCGTAGGCCGAGCCCGAATGGCCCACGCGCGCGATGCCGTCGCCGAAGGGATCGTCGCGGCAGCCCTCCACCGGTGTCGCGAGCGTCTGCATCGCCATGCCGTAGCGGCAGAAGAAGCCGTCGCCGAGGTCGCCGGTGTCCTCTTCGTAGGTCAGCCCCTGGCCCGGCGCGTACTGCCACTGCGGCGTCGCGAGTGCGCGCACCGACGCGGGCGAGAGGATGCGCACGCCGTCGAGCTCGCCCTCGCGCAGCAGCATGCGGCCGATGCGCGCCAGGCCGTTCATCGGAATGCGCAGGCCGCCCTGCGGCGAGAACAACCCGCCGTTCTCGCCGGCGCGCCACTGCCCCAGGTCGCAGCTGCCGTCCGCCGCCGCGTTGACCGGGCAATCGGGCCGGACGCCGTGCAGGTCGTCCTTCGCCGGCTTGCCGTCGCCGTCGTAGATCACCACCGCGCGCGCCACGGCCGCGTCGTTGCACAGCGCCCAGTTGAAGCAGCCCTCGATGCCGAGCGGGCGCAGCACCAGCCGGTCCATCAGCCGGTCGAAGCGCTCGCCCGTGGCGCGCTCCATCGCCTGCGCGACCAGCGGGAAATTGAGGTTGGTGTAGCGGAAGTACGTGCCGGGCGCGTGCTTCGGATCCCAGGCCTTGGGGTCGGCGAGGATGTCGGCGAGCTTCCCGCCCAGCGGCGTCTGCCAGTAGCCCGCGGCATCGGTGAGGCTCGAGCGGTGCGAGAGCAGCATGCGCAGGCTGATGGGGGCGTCCGGGAACGCGGGATTGCGCAACCTGAAACCGAGCGCATCCGAGGCGTCCGCGTCGAGGTCGAGCTTGCCGGCCTCGACCAGGCGCATCACGCCGATGGCGGTCACGAGCTTGGAGATGGACGCGACGCGCACCGGGTCGCCGGCCGTGACGCGGCGGCCCGCGTCCCGGTCGGCGAAGCCTTCGGCGCGCGTGGCGGTGATGCCGTCGCGGTCGAAGGCGACGCGCACGGTGGCGACAGGCTCGGCCGCGTGGGCCGCGGATGCGGCCAGGGCAGCGAGCAGGAGCAACGCGATGGATGAACGGGCCATGCGCCATCCTAGCATGACGGATTGCGTCATATGACGGATTGCGTTATAGTGGCGCGTGATCCGGAATTTCTCCGACAGGGAAGCGGAAAGGATCCTGGCTGGCGTGCCGTCGAGGCGGCTGCCTGCCGGCATCCAGACGGTCGCCCGCCGGAAGCTGCGCATGCTCAACAGCGCGGCGGTCCTGGACGACCTCCGGGTTCCGCCGGCGAATCGCCTTGAGGCGCTGAGGGGCGACCGGAAGGGCTGGTACAGCATCCGGATCAACGAGCAATGGCGCGTCTGCTTCCGATGGAAGGACGGGCATGCCCACGACGTGGAAATCGTCGACTACCACTGATCGAGCCTGCTGACGGAGCCCGCAATGAAGGTCCTGCCCAATATCCATCCCGGCGAGGTGCTCCTCGAGGAGTTCCTCCTTCCGATGGGCATCAGCCAGAACGCCCTGGCGCGTGCGGCGGGCGTGCCGCCGCGCCGCATCAACGAGATCGTGCTGGGCAAGCGCGGCATCACGGCCGACACGGCGGTGCGCCTGGCGGCTGCCCTGGGAACCAGCGAACGCTTCTGGCTCGGCCTCCAGGCCGATCACGACCTGGAGGAAGCGCACCGGGCGCTGGGTTCGGCCGTTGCCCGCATCGAGCGCCTTGCGGCCTGAAGACCCTTACGCGAGGACTTCGCGCTTGCCCATCCGCCACAGCATCAGCGCGAAGACGGCCGCGCCGCCGAGGCATCCGAACGCGAGGGTGAGGTCCGCGCGCGCGCCTTCCGCCGCGAGCTGGTTCACGGGGATCTGCCAGGGCAGGAACATGCCCGCCTTCGCGGACGTGGCGACCACCGCGAAGAAGGTGCCGCCGATGCCGGTGGCGAGCGCGGGCACGAAGCTCGCGTAGCGCAACGCGATCCACAGCTGCACGGCCACCAGCAGCCACGCGGCGGCGAAGATGCGGGCGAGCATCAGCGCGAAGCCGGCGAAATCGGGCGTGCCGGTGGCCGCGAGCGCCGGCTTCCACCAGCCCGCGAGCTGCACCGCTCCCACCGAAGCCACGCCGAGCCACGCGCTCATCGCCGCGACGACGGCCAGCACGCACAGCGCCTTGGCCGCGTACAGGTGCCAGCGCGGCAGCGGCAGCGCGCGCAGGTGGTCCCAGGAGCGCGGCCCGTGCTCGGCCTGCGCGACGAGCGCGGTGAGGGCGGTCACGCCCATCGGCAGCATGAAGAACGCCCAGATCCCCGCCGAGGATTTCAGCGCGATGTCCCAGGACATGGGCTGCTTCATGCGCAGCACGTTGAAGAACATGAAGACCGCGATGAGCAGCGGCGCGATCGCGGCCAGCAGCAGCGCGAGCGAGCGGCGCAGCTTGTAGGCCTCGACGGCGAGGGCGGTGGAGAAGCGCGGGGAAGGCGTGGGTGTCATGTCGAAGTCCTCAGGCGAGCGTTGCGGGCGCGGATTGGCGATACAGCGTCTCCAGCGAGCGCTGCCGCGGCGCCAGCGCGTGGACGCGCACGCCGGCGGTGCACAGCACCCGGTTGAGCGCCGCGGCGGCGCCCTGCGCGTCCTCGTGCGGAGCGAAGCGCGCGACCAGTTCGCCGTCGCGTTCGTCGATGTCGAAGCCGTGGGCGCGGGCGAGGCCGGCCGCGTGCCCGGGCGCGTCGGTGCCGATCGCGACTTCGCTCGACAGCCCGGCCTTGAGTTCCGCCAGCGAGCCCTGCAGCACGAGCCTGCCCTGGCTGAGGATGCCGACGTGGGTGGCGGTGCGCTCGATCTCGTCCAGCAGGTGGCTCGACAGCAGCACCGTCGCGCCGGTGCGGGCGGGCAGCTCGCGCAGGAAGCGGCGCATGTCGGCGATGCCTTCCGGATCCAGGCCGTTGGTCGGTTCGTCGAGGATGAGCACCGGCGGCGCGCCGAGCATCGCCCGCGCCAGGCCGAGGCGCTGGCGCATGCCGAGCGAATAGTCGGCAACGCGGCGGCGGCCGTGCGCGGTCATCTCCGCCACGTCGAGCACGCGATCGACTTCGCCCGCGGGCAGGCCGAGGAGCCGGCAGGTGAGGCCGAGGTTCTCGCGGCCGGTGAGGTGCCCGTAGAAGCCCTGCGCTTCGAGCAGCGCGCCGACCTTGCGGGCGGCGCCGAGCCGGTCCTTGGCGACGTCGACGCCGGCGATGCGCGCCTGCCCGCCGTCGGCGGCCAGCAGCCCCAGCAGCAGCTTGATCGTGGTGGTCTTGCCCGCGCCGTTGCGGCCGAGGAAGCCGTAGATGCTGCGCTCCGGCACGGTCATGGAGACGCGGTCGACCGCGACGCGGTCGCCGAAGCGGCGGGTGAGGTCCAGGGTTTCGATGGCGGCGGGCATGCGGGGTACTTCCCGGAGTTTTAAGTCTGGGATAAAGTTATAGGGCGGCAAAAACTTTAAGTCAAGCTTAAAAACACCCACCAGGCCATCAGTCATGCCCGAGGCACCCGACATGCCCGCCCCCGACCGTTTCCGCAGCCATTGCCGGCTGCTGCGCGCCGCCACGCTGGTGGTGTTCGCCGGCTTCTGCCTCGTCCTGGGCCTCGTGTTCGCGGTGCTGCCGTGGCGGCTGGGCACCGATCCCGGCGGCGATGCCGCCACCCAGGCGATGCTGCTGGTGGTCCGGATGCTGCCGGGCGTCGGCTACCTGTGGGCGCTGTGGGCCGTCCAGCGCGCGCTCGGCGAGCTGGCGACCGGCGCGATGTTCCATCCGGCCGTGGCCCGCGCGATGCGGCACATCGGCATCGGCGTGCTCGCGGGCGCGCTGTTCAACGTGTTCGCGGTCACCAACCTGTCGCGCTGGATCGCCGGCGGCAAGGGCGGCTACCTCTACCTCGACCTGTCGGGCATCGTGCTGGGCGTGGTCGGCGCGGCGCTGGTGCTGCTCGCGCGGCTCGTGGACCAGGCGCGTGCGCTGCAGGCCGAACTGGACGAAATCCTCTGATGCCGATCCGCGTGACCCTGGACGAGATGCTTTCGGCGCGCGGGATGAAGGCGCGCGAACTGGCGGCCGCCGTCGGCATCAGCGAGACCCAGCTCTCGCTGTTCCGCAGCGGCAAGGTCAAGGGCATCCGCTTCCGCACGCTCGCGAAGCTGTGCGCCGTGCTCGAGTGCGCGCCGGGCGACCTGCTCGGTTACGACGCCGATGCGGCCGACCTGCAGGCGGCGGACGACGCCGACTGACTGCGCCGGAACGCCGCGGATTCGTTACTTCGCCGCCGCCGCCGGCGGCAGCGCGAACTCCACCACCGCCGGCACGGCCAGCAGTACCTTCGAGCGGTACCGGCCGTTGAAGACGTCCTCTTCCTTCACGACGACGCGCCGTGCCTTGTCGATCCAGAAGCGCTGGAAATTGCCGGTTCCGGGACTGCCGCTGTCGGTTTCGACGAGCCAGCAGTCGTAGGTGCTGCCGTCGGCACCGTGCAGCGTGCGATCGCCGAGGACGGTGTAGTCCACGTCCATCGGCGCGGGCATGCCGACGTCGAACAGGTGCACGCGCAGGGTGCCGCCGCGCTCGTAGGGGAGCAGCGGCAGCAGCGCCAGGTCGGAATGCCAGTTGAACCACCAGCCGTCCTTCATCGCGGCGAAACCCGCCTGCATGCGCTCGCGCGCCGCGTCGGGCAGCTCGCCCTCGATGGTGCCGCGGCCTTCGGCCGGGATCACCGTCGTCGTGATCGTGGCAGTCGGCCGCTTCCACGTGGACGTCTGCGACAGCGTCGCCAGGTCGCGCGCCGCGTGCACCGTGCGCGCCGTGTGCGCCATGCCGGTCTCGTCCTCCCAGTGCTGCTCGATGACCCAGTCGTCGGCGTCGCCGGCGCGCTCGCGCTTCACTTCGGAGGTCGCGAGCGTGGTGCGCGAGAAGCCGGTGCCGGCCGCCCCGTGCATGTACACGAGGTAGGTCGCGGTGCCGGGGCGCATGCGGTCGAGGTGCATGTCCTGCGGCGACACGACGGTGACGCGCGCCGGTGCACCGGTTTGCGCTGGCGTCGCGGCTTGCGCGCCCGCCGCCGGCGAAATGCAAGCGACCGCGAGGAGGGTGGGCAGCAGCAGGCGCTTGGCGGTCATCGGCGGTCTCCGGCGGGGAGCCGCATTCAAGCAACGATGCCGGCGCTGCCGGGAGTGCCTCAGGGCAGGGTGACCACCGTCATGCGGGCGCCGGTGCGGTCACTCCCCGTCGACGCGCTGGGGCGGGGCGGGCGTCGCCGCGTCGCCGCCGTTGCCGGCACCGCGCGCTTCGCGCTTGCGCGCGGCCTTCTCGTCCTGCTTCTTCTTTTTCGCCAGTTCGCGCTGGCGCTTCTCGAAACCGTAGTTGGGCTTGGCCAATCTGCATTCCTCCTCGGGTCAGCGGCGCGTGCGGGCGGGCGAGGGATTCGCGGGAACCGGCTGCGCATCCTCGCCGTCGCGGCCGATGCGCAGCAGCGAACGGGTCACGCCCAGCACCTCGATGCGGCCGCCGGCCTGGCGGAAGGCCGCGATGTCGGCGGTCAGGCTCTCCTGGGTGAGCTCGGGCCGTTCCTTCGACTTCCGGCCCGCGAACAGGTGGGCCGTCTTCGAGGCGGCGGGTGGATCTTTCCTGGTTCGCGACATGGCGCGCTCCCGGTAGGGGCGCCGTTCCGGTGATCCGGCTTCGACGCATGGAGGGAAGCGCAGCGAGCGACGATGGAGGCTGCCGGACGGGACGCGGATGGCAACGCACTGCGCGACCATCGTACGCGATATTAGAATCGTGCGCTTTCAGGCATGGGATCCGCCATGGACCAGTCGCGCACCGCCTATCCCGTGGGAACGCCGGGACGCCCCTGGGGCGACGCGGAAAGGGCCGCGTGGCGCGCGCGCCAGCGCGTGCAGCGCAGCTACGCCGGCGAGGTGGTTCCGGTGATCGAGGGCTTCCGCGATCGCTTCGATGTCGTGCAGTACGGGGAACTCGACCATGGCGCCGACGGCCGCTTCCCGCTGTTCGCCGTGCGCAGCCGTGGCTGGCGCGAGGACCTGCCGGTCATGCTCGTCACCGGCGGCGTGCACGGCTACGAGACCAGCGGCGTGCACGGCGCGCTGCGCTTCGTCGACCGCCACATGGACGAGTACGCCGGCCGCGCCAACCTGCTGGTGGCGCCGTGCGTGAGCCCGTGGGGCTACGAACGCATCCAGCGCTGGAACGCGGACGCGCTGGATCCCAACCGCAATTTCCGCGCCGGGAGCCCCGCGCAGGAATCGGCGGCGCTGCTGCGCCTGGTCGAGCCGCTGCGGGGCCGCTTCGCGATGCACATCGACCTGCACGAAACCACCGACAGCGACGAATCCGAGTTCCGGCCGGCGCTGGCCGCGCGCGACGGCAAGCCGTTCGAGCCGGGCACGATTCCCGACGGCTTCTACCTGGTCGACGACACGGAGAATCCGCAACCCGCGTTCCAGCAGGCGATCATCGATGCGGTCGCGGCGGTCACGCACATCGCCCCTGCGGATCCCGACGGCACCATCATCGGCTCGGAAGTCGTGTCGCCCGGCGTGATCCGCTATGCGCTGGTGGAACTCGGGCTGTGCGCGGGCATCACCGGCGCACGCTACACGACCACCACCGAGGTCTATCCCGACAGCCCGCGTGCCACGCCGGAGCAGTGCAACGCGGCGCAGGTGGCCGCGGCGCGCGCGGCGGCCGACTACGCGCTCGCGCATCCCCGAGGGTAGCGCCCGGCATCAGTGCGCGGGCGCCGGCTCGGCGCGACCGTCGCGCCAGGCCTGGTCGATCAGCGAACGCACCTGGCGGTCGGCCATCCTGGCTTCGTGCTCCATGCGCTTGCCGACCGCGCTCATGTCCTTGCCGATCGCGTTCATCGGCCCGGCGGTGGCGTTCATCTCCCGCGACAGCGCTTCCATCGGCGCTTGTTGCGCGGCCATGCGCTCGCCGAGCGCCTGCATCGTGGCGCTGTGCTTGTCCATCTCCGCCTCGAGCGCCGCCTGGCGCTCGTCCAGGGCCGCCGCGGCACGTTCGATCTCCGCCTGCGCGGCATCGCTGTCCGCGTGCCGTTCGCGCCGCGCCAGGCGCATCCGCTCGCCCGCCAGCGCCTGCATCTCCTCCGCGGCCGCCTGCACGCCCGCCTGGGCGTCGCGACCCTCGCGCGACCGGAAGGCGTCGTCCACGTGCAGGGACTGCATGCGTTCGCTGAGCGCCTCCATGCGCGCGCTGTGCGGCGCCATCTTCGCCTGCAGCGCCTGCATCTCCTTCCCGATCGCCTCGGTGCCGGCCCAGGCCTGGCGGGCGCGGGCGATCGTGTCCGCGTCGCGCACGACCCACGCCTTGCCGTCGCGGCGGAACCACAGGAAGTCGCCGTCGATGCGCGCGCGCGCCGCTTCGATGTCGGCGCGGTCGTCCATGTCGCCCGACATCGCGATGCCGTCCTTGCCCTTGCGGACGAAGGCGTAGCCTCCGCGGTCGTCCCGCGCCGGGGCGGGCGCGACCGCGGCGGCCGGTCCAGGCGCGGCTGCGGGCGCTGCGGGCGCTGCGGGCGCCGGTGCTGGCGCAGGTGCGGCTGCGGGCGGCGGGGCTGGCGCAGGTGCCGGTGCGGCCACGGGCGCGGGATGGTCGTCCTGCGCGGCGAGATGCGCCTGCGCGTAGAAGGCGGCGCCTGCGAGAACGAGCCCGGCCAGCGGCAGTGCGAGCAGGGCACCGGGGCTGCGGCGTTGCGGGCGGATCAGTTGCTGGATGCGCGACATGAGTTGGCCTCCATGGGCGGCGGGCGCGAGGTGGGAAGGGAACGCATCGGAACGGTCGGGAACGGCACGGTCGAGTTCGGCGAGCGCGAGCGCGAGGCGCCGGCGGTCGCCGAGCGCAGTGGCGGCGAGATCGTCGGCGACGAGCTCGCGCTCGACGCGGATGCGATGCGAGAGCCACCACACGACGGGGTGGTAGAAGAGCAGGGCTTCGACCGCGCCCTGCAGCACGTTGACGAGGTAGTCGTGGCGGCGCACGTGCGCAAGCTCGTGGGCGAGCAGCGCCTCGACGAGCTCGACGGGCATGCGCGTCGCGACACCGAGCGGAAGCAGCACCACCGGGCGCAGCCAGCCCGCCGTCAGCGGCGAACCGCCGCCGGGCAGCAGGCGCAGCGCGACATGGCGCGCGATGCCGAGGCGCGCCGCGAGGCGATCGACGCGCCGCTGCCATTCCCCGGCGCCGTCCCCGGCGCCGGCCGTGCGCCGCAGGCCGCGCACCCACAGCAGCCCGCACGCCATGCGCAGCGACAGCGCGGCCACGCCGGCGGCCCATGCGGCGACGATCCATGCCGGAGCTGCGCCAGGCAGCGGCAAGGCGGCCACGCCGTCGCCGGTATCGCCGGTCGCGGCGACGTCCGCCAGCAAGGCGGGCAGGGCGATGCGCACCGCCGCCGGGTCGTCGCCGGCCAGGGTCGCCTGCAGCAATGCGAGCGCCGGCACCAGCAGGCACGAGAGCAGCGCCAGGGCGGCGACCGCATAGCGCGCCTGCGGGCGTGCATCGCGCAGCAACGACAACATCGCCCACGCCAGGGCGCCGATCGCCGTGCCCTGCCACAGGAAATGCACCAGCGTTTCCGCCAGCGCCGGCGCCAGCCATGCGATCGCGTCAGTCATCGCGGCTCTCCTCGAGGAAGCGCTGGATCTCCTCGCGCTCGGCATCGCTGACCCGACCGCCGCGCAGCGCGGCGAGCACCAGGTCCTTGCCCGAGCCGGCGAAGGCCTTGTGGATCAGGTCGTCGAGCAGCTTCGTCTGCAGCGAGCCCCGCGCCTGCGCCGGCGCGTACACGTGCGAGCGCTGGCTCTCGTCGCGCTTGAGCAGGCCCTTGCCGTGCATCACCTGCATCAGGCGCAGGACCGTGGCGTAGGCCAGTTCCGGGCGCTCGCGGCGCTGCGCCTCGTGCACTTGGCGCACGGACGAGGGGCCGAGTTGCCACAGCGTTCGCAGCAGCTCGAGCTCGGCGGGAGTGGGCTTGGGCAGTCGTGGTTTCGGTGTCACGTCGAGTCCGGGGGAGCGTCGATACGGGCCACCCTACGCTTCCTAGACACGATTGTCTAGACTAATTTGTCTATGTCGGAAGTCATGCCCCGTGGCGGCACGCGGCGCCCCCCTTGGCGCCGGGCCGGCGGGCGGGGATGATGCGTGGGAACCGCCGCGGGGGCGGCAAGGGGAACGACGATGGGCGCGACTGCATTCCAACGCACGGGCGTGGTGTTCCTGCTCGTGGGGCTGTGCCTGGGCATGCGCATGGGCATGACCGAGGACTTCTCGCTGACACCGGTGCACACGCACCTCAACCTCGCCGGCGGCGTGCTGATGTTCGTCGCGGGCCTGTTCTACGCGCAGCGTCCGGAAGTCCCGGCCTGGGCGGTGGCGCTGCACTACTGGCTGCACCTGGTGGGCGGCGTGCTCCTGGTCGCCGGCATCTATGGCGCCGTGACGCACGCGCCCTGGTACGGGCCGGTGGTCGGCATCGGTTCGGTCGGCGTGCTGCTGGCGATGCTCGTGTTCACCTGGAACGTCTTCCGCAAGCACGGAGCGATGTGAGATGCGGCTGTCCTTCGTGATCCTCGCCGCGCTGGCCGCCACCGGCTGCGCCACCGTCCACGATCGCGGCTGGCAGGGCAGCGGCGCCGAGCCGTTCGACGGCGCGAAGACCGCCTGCGAAGCCGAAGCCGCGGCGCAGCCCGCAGGCGCGGCGCGGACGGCGGCCTTCGAGGCCTGCATGGCCGGCAAGGGCTGGCACCGTCCCTGACGGCCGCCGCCGCGACCCGTCGGCTGCGCATGTCGATCCGGCCCACGCCGGATCGTCGCTCCGGTGAAGGCCCGGCAGTTCCGGGCCGCACGGAGTGCATCGCCATGGCAACGAACACCATCCCCGTCCTCGCCGTCCTCCTGGGCGCGCTCGCCATGCCGGCGGCGCACGCGCAGTCGGTGACCTACACCCTCGAGCCCGGCCACACCTTCCCGGCCTTCGAGGCCGACCACATGGGCATGTCGGTGTTCCGCGGCAAGTTCGACCGCAGCAGCGGACATGTGGTGCTCGACAAGACCGCGGGCACCGGCACGGTCTCGGTGGACGTCGACCTGTCCAGCATCCACTTCGGCAACGCCGAGCTCGACAAGCTGATGGCGGGGCCCGACTACTTCGACACGGCGCGGTACCCGACCGCGCATTACGAAGGCGCGCTCGTGGACTTCGTGGACGGCAGGCCCACGCGCGTCGACGGCCGGCTGACCCTGCGCGGCGTGACGTTGCCGGTGCCGCTGGAGATCCGCGCGTTCAAGTGCATGCCGCACCCGATGACGAAGGTCGACTGGTGCGGCGCCGACGCGTACGGCCATTTCGATCGCGCCGCCTTCGGCATCACCGCGGGGCGGGACTGGGGCTTCTCGATGGACACCGCGCTGCGCATACAGGTCGAGGCGCTGGCGGACGCACCGGCGAAGTGAGGCCGCTCAATGCCCGAGGGCTGCGGCGGCCTCGAGCATCGACTTCACGTGCAGGTTCGGGTTGAGGTCCGAGTGGACCGCGGCGATCTTCCCCGACGGCGCGATCAGGTAGGAGGTGCGGTCGGACCACTCGGGCTTCCTCGCGAGCACGGCGTCGTACTGCGCGGCGATCTTCGCGCCCGGGTCCGCGGCGACGGGGAACTTGCCGCCGCAATGCTCGGTTTCCTTCGAGAAATCGGCGAGCTCGTCGACGTTGCCGGCGGTGATGCCGACGACGCTCACGCCCTCGGCCTTGAACTTGTCGGTCGCCTCGGAGAACAGGTGCGCCTCGAGGTTGCAGCCGGGCGTGTGCGCGGCGGGGAAGAAGTACACGACCACCGGGCCGCGCTCGAGCGCCTTGGCGAGATCGAACGTGAAAGGTTCGCCGGCGAGGTAGGCGGGCGCCTTGAAGGCCGGAGCGGCATCGCCCGGCTTGAGCGCGGCGAGCGCGGGGCCCGCGCAGGCGAGGGCAAGCGCGGCGGCGGCAAGGCGGGCGGGCAGGATCATGACGGCGGCTCCGTTGGCGGGAGCCCCTTTATACGCCGATGCGCCCCGGGCGAGCAGCGGCCGGCACGCGGGAGATGTCCGTGTGCCGGCCGGTTTTGCGCCACACGCATTGCGCCACGCGCGCGGCGCGCGCTTCAGCATGGCGCCGCGCGCGCGCAGACGTCAGCGATTGCCGCCTCGGCCGCTCTCGCTGCGGTCCTGACGGCCTTCGGTGCGGCCCTGGCCCGAGCGCCCGCTGCTGTCCTGGTCGCTGCTGCGGCTGGACGCCTGCTGCCCGGAATGGCTGCTGCCCATGTCCTTGTCCTGGCGGCTGCTGCCCTGCATCGAGGACTTGCCGCTGTCCTGGTGGCTGGTGCTGCTCTGCTGGTTGCGGTTGGTCGGCATCGTGATGTGCTCCTGTGGGGGGGATTGCAGGGCCGGATGGGTGGCCCGCGACCATCCTCGCCAATGGCGCGTTAGCGGCGGGGCGCGGCGGCGTGAGCGCCGGCTAACGGCGTTCAGGGCCTTGAATGCGCGCGTCCCGCGTTCAGCCCGGCGGCGTTATCCTTGGCGGCATGGCAACCGGTTGGGCCAACGACGGCGCGGTACAGGAACAGATCGACGCGACCGTCGAGGATGCGATCCGCCGTGCGCGCAGCAAGCTGCCGAGCGGACCCGGCCGCGCACGTTGCGAGGAGTGCGACGCACCGATCCCCGAGGCGCGGCGCAAGGCCGTGCCGGGCGTGCGCCTGTGCGTGGCCTGCCAGGAAGCCGAGGATCGCGAGGAGAGCGCGCATTCCGGCTACAACCGCCGCGGCAGCAAGGACAGCCAGCTGCGCTGACCGCGCATTCACGCGCGCGCTCCTATAACCGGTGCATCGAGGCAGGAGACGCCGATGCGCCCGCACGCCCCACGGATTGCCGATGCATCGCCGGTGCCGCTGCTGATCGCAGCCGCCGCCTTGTTGCTGCTGGGCGCCTGCGCCGGTCATTACCCGGCGGGCGGCTACCCGGGAGACCGCTACGGATATCCGGGCTACGGGGATCCGCGCGGATATCCGCAGGACTATCCCGCCGGCCAGCAGGGACTGGTGCGCTGCGAATCGAAGGACGAGCGGCTGCGCCGTTGCGCGGTGGACACGCGCGGCGGCGTGCGCCTGTCGCGGCAGTTGTCGCGCACGGACTGCGTGCTGGGCCGCAACTGGGGTTACGACGCCGGCGGCATCTGGGTGGATCGCGGGTGCCGCGCGGAATTCGCGGTGGGCGGCGCGTACGGCAGCGTGGGCGGCTACGGAAACGCCGGCGCGCAGCGGGTCATCCGCTGCGAAAGCAAGGACGGCCACGAGCGTCATTGCGCCGCTTCGTTGCGCGGCGCTGCGCTGCAGCGCCAGGTTTCCCGCACTCCCTGCGTGCAGGGACGCAACTGGCGCTGGGATCGCAACGGCATCTGGGTGAAGGACGGCTGCCGCGCCGATTTCGCCGTCTGGTGATGCGAGGACGCGGCGCGGCGCGCGGGCGCGCCGCTCAGGGCACGAGCGCGGTCCAGGCCTCCGTCGAGAACTTGTCGCGCGCCAGCGCGCGCGCCCGTTCCAGCTCGTCGGCGCGCAACGGATCGGGCGCGAGCCCGCCGTGGCGGCGCCGGAAGGACTCCACGAACGCCGCGATGATCGCCTCCCGCGCGAGCCCGGTCTGGCTGCGCAGCGGGTCCACGCGCTTCTGCGCGCTCGCGGTGCCCTTGTCGGAGAGCTTCTCGCGGCCGATGCGCAGCACCTGCAGCATCTTCTCCGCGTCGATGTCGTAGGCCATCGTCACGTGGTGCAGCACGGCCTTGCCGCGGCGTGCCTGCGCGGCGCCGGCGATCTTGCCGGCGGGCGAGGCGATGTCGTTGAGCGGCTGGTACCAGGCCTGGATGCCGAGCTCGCCGAGCGCGGCGAGGACCCACGCATCCATCAGCGCGTACGCCTGCTCGAAGCCCATCCCTTCGACCATGCCGATCGGCGCGAAGATCGAATAGGTGATGGTGTTGCCGGGCTCGATGAACATCGCGCCGCCGCCGCTGATGCGGCGCACGACCTCGATGCCATGCCGGCGCGCGGCCTCCATGTCCACTTCGTTGCGAAGCGACTGGAAGCGGCCGATGACCACGGCCGGCGACGCCCACTCCCAGATCCGCAACGTCGGGCCGCGGCGGCCGGCGGAGACTTCGTCGACCAGCACGTCGTCCAGCGCCATGTGCAGGGCCGGCGACTGCGGCGGCTCATGGACGAGCTGCCAGGCGTGGTCGTGCCAGGTGCTGCGGGTCATGCGGCTGCTCCCGCGGCATGCCCGAGCGCGCGGCGCACCGCGACCGCCACGCCTTCGGGCGTGATGCCGAACAGCGCCGTGCCGGCCGGCAGGCCGACGCGCACCGCGCCCGCCAGCAGCGCCTCGTCGGCGTCGACGGGCAGCCCGGCCAGCGCCGCGTTGATCGCGTCCAGGGCGGAGTCGGGCTCGAGGAAGAAGTCGCCGCTGACCTGGGCGGCGGCGATCGTGCCGTCCGCGACCTCCAGGTCCACCACCACGAGCTTGCCCCCCGGAACCTTGTACTCGCCGTGCATCCGGCTGCCTCCGCTGCTGCCCGCGCCCAGTCTACGGCTTATGATCCGCGCATGGCCAAGCTGCTGCTCAGGATGCGCCTGGTACCCGACGACGAGGCGGCCGACGTGCGGGCGATGCTCGATGGCGCGCGCATTCCCTGGTACGAGACGGAGCCCAGCCGCTGGGGCATCTCGCATGGCGGCATCTGGGTCCGCGACGACGAGGACGAGCCGCGCGCCAAGGCGTTGATGGCGGAGTACCAGGCCGGCCGCCGCGAGCGCGCGCGCGCCGAACGGGCGGCGGCGCTGCGCGAAGGCACCGCGGAAACCTTCGGCGACGTGCTCCGCCGCGAGCCGCTGCGCGTGCTGCTCTCGATCCTCGGCATCGTCGCCGCGCTGGCGGTGCTGGCGCTGGTGCCGTTCCTGCTGCACCGGCCGTAGGCGCCGGCGATGCATCCGTTCGTCCTCGCCCTCGACCTGGCCGGCACGTTCGCGTTCGCGATCAGTGGCGCCACGCTCGGCGTGCGCAAGCAGCTGGACCTGTTCGGGGTGCTGGTGCTCTCGTTCACCGCAGCCGTGTCCGGCGGCATCGCCCGCGACGTGCTGATCGGCGCGACGCCGCCGGCGGCGCTGGCGACGTGGCACTACATCGTCGTGAGCTGCGCGGCTGGGCTGGCGACGTTCTACCGCCACGGCGACATCGAGCGCCTGCGCAACCCGGTGCAGCTGTTCGACGCGCTGGGGCTGGGGCTGTTCGCCGTGACCGGCGCGGCCAAGGCGCTGGCGGCGGGCCTGAACCCGCTGGCCGCGATGTTGCTGGGCATGCTCACCGGCATCGGCGGCGGCATCGCGCGCGACGTGCTGGCCGCGCGGATCCCGGTGGTGCTCCAGTCGGACCTGTATGCGGTCGCCGCGCTGGCGGGCGCGGCCGTGGTGGTGGCCGGCGAGCGGCTCGGGCTGCCGCTGGCGCCGGTCCTGGCGACCGGCGCCGTCCTGGTGTTCGTGCTGCGCTTCCTCGCCATCCGGCGCGGCTGGCGGTTGCCGGTCGCGCCGGGCAGCGAGGGCTAGCGGGCGCTAGCGCAGCATCTGCAGGTTGAGGATCGCGCCGAGCACGGCGTCGATGATGACCGCTTCGTTGCTCACGTAGCGGCCGTAGCGCAGGCGGCCGTAGTAGCCGTCGTCGTAGCCGCGCTCGAAGCCCTGGCGGAAGTAGTACGCGTAGTCGGCGCGGCTGATGTAGCCGGGGCCGAAGCCGTAGGCGGCATCGCGCCAGGCGAACGAATCGCGGAACCCGCCCGGCCAGCCGTCGTAGCGGTCGGCGCGCCCGGCGCGCAGGCCCTCGCGATAGCCGTTCTGCACGGCCATGCGCAGCATCTCGGCGCCGTAGTTGCTGGTGGAGTACCAGCGGCCGCCGTAGCCGTAGCGGTAATGCGCGGGCCGGACGTAGTAGCGCGGCACGATCCGCACCTGCACGTGGCTGCGCATGCGGTGGTCGTAGTCCTGGCGATAGCGCGCGTAGGCCTGGCGGCGCTGTGCGTCGCGGCGGGCGTCCTCGCGGCGGTCCTGGCGCCAGTCGCGGCGGTCGTCGCGGCGATCATCGCGCCAGTCGCGGCGGTCGTCGCGCCGTTCGTAGCGCGCGTCGCGGCGGTCGTCGTGCTGCGCCCGGATCACGCGCTGCAGCTGCGCGCCATCGCGCGAGCGCGGCGTCGCGTCGCGTTGCGCCTGCATCGCATCGCGGCGGTCGTCGCGGCGGTCCTGCTGCCATTCGCGGCGATCGTCGCGGTGGTCCTGCGCGACGTCGCGACGCTCCTCGCGGCGGCCCTGGGCTGCCTCGCGCCGGTCTTCGCGCCGGTCCTCGCGGCGCTCCTGTGCGGCCTTGCGGCGGTCATGGCGCTGTTCCGCGCGATCGTGGCCGGCCTCCTGCGGCGCACGGACGGCCGCGTTCGCGATGCCCCCCGCGAACAGCGCGGCGAGGGCGGTGGCGACGACGATCCGGTGGGAAGTCTTTCGGGTCATGTGCTGCTCCGGGCGATGCGCGGACGGGGCCGTTCGCGTGGTGTCCACTACACGTGAAAACCGCTTAACGACATCTGAGCCGGACCGGGACGAGCCGCACTTGCGCCGCGCGGCCGCGTCGTCGTAAGACTCCGGTTCATTTCCGGATGGGGAAGCGTTCATGGAACCGATCCACCGCAGCGGCCGCCCGGCCGCGCTGCTGTTGGCGCTGGCCGCCGCAGGCGTGGTGCATGCGCAGCCGCAGTCGGCGAAGGCCGGCGAAGCCGCCGCGCAACCGCCGCTGACCGCGTTCACCGCGCAATCCGGGCTGGCGCGCGCGCCCGAGCAGGAAGCCGTGGTGTTCGAGCATGCCGACCTGCGCTTCAAGGTGGACCCGGCGCAGCGGCGCATCGACGGCGACGCCGCGCTGACGTTCCGCGCGACGAAGCCGCTGGCGAAGCTCGTGGTGGACCTGGACACGCACTACGCGGTGTCGTCCGTCAGCGTCGACGGCAAGGCGCTGCCGGCCGCGGCCTGGCGCAACCCCGAAGGCCGGATGACGGTGGACCTGCCCGCGCCGCTGGCGGCCGGCGGCAAGGCCGTGCTGCGCATCGTCTATGGCGGCAAGCCGCACGTGGCCAACCGCGCCCCCTGGGACGGCGGCTTCGTGTGGGCGACCGCGCCGACGGGCGAACCGTGGGTGGCGAGCGCCATCGAGGGCGAAGGCTGCGACCTGCTGTGGCCCTGCATCGACCATCCCGAGGGCGAGCCGCTGCTGGTGGACGAGGCGATCACGGTACCCGCGCCGCTCGTCGCGCCGGGCAACGGCGTCTTCATGGGCATGGAGGAACACGGCGGCTGGCGCACCTACAAGTGGCGCGCGCGCAGCCCGGACACCTACGCGATCACCATCAACGCCGGCCCGTTCGAATTGCTCTCGGCCGACTACCGGAGCCGCTACGGCAACACCATCCCGCTGCGCTTCTGGCACCTGAAGGGCAACGAGGCCAGGGCGAAGGCGCTGTTCGAAGAGTTCCCGAAGCTGCTCGAGTTCTTCGAGGGCACGATCGGCCCGTACCCGTTCGGCGACGAGAAGATGGGCGTGGTCGAAACGCCGCACCTGGGCATGGAGCACCAGACCATCAATGCCTACGGCAACGGCTACAAGCTCACCGAGTACGGCTACGACTGGCTGCTGCAGCACGAGTTCGCGCACGAGTGGTTCGGCAACCAGCTGACCAATTCCGACTGGGACCACATGTGGCTGCACGAGGGCTTCGGCAGCTACATGCAGCCGCTGTACCTGCAGTGGCTGCGCGGCGACCGCGAGTACGACGCGTGGCTGCTGTTCCAGCGCAAGGCGCTCATGAACAAGGTGCCGATCGTGTCGGGCCGCTCGCTCACCGAGGAAGGCGTGTACAACGGCGAGACCGGCCCCGGCAACGACATCTACTACAAGGGATCGCTGCTGCTGCACACGCTGCGCAACCTGATCGGCGACAAGGCGTTCTTCGAGGCCACGCGCATGCTCGTGTACGGTCGCCCGGACCCGAAGCCGGGCAATTTCGCGCCGCGTTACGGCACGACCCGCGACTTCATCGACGCGGTGAACGCGGCGACGGGCCGCGACTACGGCTGGTTCTTCGACGTGTACGTGCGTTCGGCCGCGCTGCCCGAGCTCGAGGTCGCGCGCGACGCGACCGGCCTGTCGCTGCGCTGGAACGCGCCGGGCGGTAAACCCTTCCCGATGCCGGTGCAGGTGCGCGTCGGCAGCCCCGGCGTCGACGCGCGCGACGTCGACCTGCCGATGACGGACGGCACCGGCCACGTCGACCTGGCGCCGGATGCGCTGTACACCGTCGATCCGCATTCGAAGGTGCTGCGCGCACTGCCGCACATCGCCGCGTTCCAGGCGTGGTCGGCGGAACAGGCGAAGCAGCAGAAGCCGTGAGCGGAAGGCGGCCGCGATCGCGCGGCCGCCGGCCTACGCCGTCTGGCAGGTGCCGGTGGCGAGCGCGCGCCGCGCCGCCGCCCGGCCGGCGACCAGGCCGCTCGCGAGCGATGCGGTCAGCAGGTAACCACCCGTCGGCGCTTCCCAGTCGAGCATCTCGCCGGCGCAGAACACGCCGGGCAACGCGCTGCACATCAGCGAGGCGTCGAGCGCTTCCAGGCGCACGCCGCCCGCGCTGCTGATCGCCTCGGCGATCGGCCGCGGCCGCAGCAGGCGCAGCGGCAGGCGCTTGATCGTGGCGGCGACGCGCGCGGGATCGGCGAGCTGCGCCTTGTCGAGGACCTCGTGCAGCAGCGCGACCTTCACCGCGTCCAGGCCCGCGAGCCGGCGCAGGCGTTCGCCGAGGCTGCGGCCGCCGGCGGGGCGGGCGAGGGCGGCCTGCAGTGCGGCGCGGTCGCGTTCCGGCGCGAGGTCCAGGTGCAGCACCACGTCGCCATCGCGGGCGATCGCCGCGCGCAGGTCGGCGCCGATCGCGTAGACGAGGCTGCCCTCGAGGCCGGCCTCGCTGGCCACGCATTCGCCCTGGCGCTCGTGCGCGCGACCGTCCGCATCCAGCCAGTGGGCCACGACATGGCGGATCGGCGCGCCGGCGTGGCGCGTGCGGAAGAAATCGCTCCAGGCCACGTCGAAGCCGCAGTTCGCCGCCTCGAGTGGCGTGATCCCGACGCCGCGCGCCTGCAGGATCGATTGCCACGCGCCGTCGGAACCGAGCTGCGGCCAGCTCCCGCCGCCGAGCGCGAGCACCACGGCGTCGGCGCCGACGCGGCGTTCTCCTTCCGGCGCATCGAAACGCAGCGCGCCCGCGTCGTCCCAGCCGAGCCAGCGGTGGTGTACGTGGAAGCGCACGCCGTCGTCGCGCAGGCGCCGCACCCAGCCGCGCAGCAGGGGCGCGGCCTTGCGGTCGAGCGGGAACACGCGCCCGGAGCTGCCGACATAGGTCTCCACGCCCAGGCTGCGCGCCCATGCGCGGACCGCGTCGCCGTCCATTGCGTCGAGCCACGCGGCGACCTCGGCGCCGCGCGCGCCGAAACGCCGGTCGAAGCCGGGCCGCGCCTCGGAATGGGTGAGGTTGAGCCCGCCCTTGCCGGCGATCAGGAACTTGCGGCCGACCGAGCCCTTGGCCTCGTACAGGTCCACGTCCGCGCCCGCGGCGCGCGCGGCTTCGGCGGCCATCAGGCCGGCGGGACCACCGCCGACCACGGCGATGCGGGGCGGGGCGGCGGCGGGCATGTCGCTTGGCATGGTACGAATGATGCCTGTTTCGGTATGGTGCCGGCTGGTTCCGGCTGGGTTGATGGGGAGATCGACGATGCGATTCGAACGGATGCAGGCCCTCGCGGCCGCGTTGGCGCTGGTGCTCGGAACGGGTCTGGCGACCGCGGCGCCGCCGCAGGCCGTCCCGCAACCGGAGCCGGTCCAGCGCATCGAAGCGCCGCTCCCCGCCGGGCTGCAGGACTTCGACGCCTTCGTCGCGGACACGCTCAAGACCTTCGACGTCCCCGGCATCTCCGTCGCCATCGTCAAGGACGGCGAGGTCGTGCTCGAGCGCGGTTACGGCGTGCGCGACCGAGAAACCAATGCCCCGGCCGACGCGCACACGCTGTTCGCCATCGCCTCCAACACCAAGGCCTTCACCGCCGCCTCGCTGCAGATGCTCGCCGACGACGGCAAGCTGCAGATGACAGACCGCGTGATCGAGCACCTGCCGTGGTTCCGCATGTCCGATCCGTACATCACCCACGACATGCGCATCCGCGACCTGCTCGCGCACCGCAGCGGCCTGAGCCTCGGCGCGGGCGACCTGCTGTACTGGCCGACCACCGACTACAGCAACGCCGAAGTCGCGAAGCGCCTGAAGGACGTGCCGATCACCGGCCAGTTCCGCGCCCAGTACGCGTACGACAACATCCTGTTCGGCGTCGCGCAGCTGGTGGTGGAGGAAGCCTCCGGCATGCCGTTCGACCGGTTCCTGCAGCAGCGCATCTTCGACCCGCTGGGCATGACCGAGACCCGCTACAACAGCGACCACCTGCAGGGCGTGGACAACGTCGCCACCGGCTACGCAAAAGCCGATTTCAAGGATCTGGTGGCGGCGCCGCGCATGACCTGGTCCAACGTCGGCGGCGCCGGCGGCATCTATTCCAGCGTGCACGACCTGTCGAAGTGGGTGCGCGCGCAGCTCGCGGGCGGCGTGTACGCGGGCGCGGGCGACGACGCGAAGCGCCTGTTCGCCGAGAAGCGCCAGCGCGAGATGTGGACGATGCTGACGCCGATCCCGGTCGGCAAGCCGTCGGTGCCGGAGCTCGCGCCGATCACCCCCAATTTCATGGGCTACGGCGAGGGCTGGTTCCTCGGCGATTTCCGCGGCACGCGCATGGTCTGGCACACCGGTGGCTGGCCGGGGATGGTTTCGCGAGTCACGATGCTGCCCGACAAGGGCATCGGCGTGATCGTGCTCACCAACGCCGAGCAGGGCGCGGCGTTCACCGCGGTCACGATGCGCGCGCTCGACGCGATGCTCGGGGTCGCGCCGACCGACTGGAACGGCGTGTACGCCAAGGTCCGCGCGAAGCAGGAGAGCAAGGCCGACGAGAGCTGGCAGAAGCACGTCGCCGCGCGCGACGCGAAGTCGAAGCCGTCGCTGCCGCTGGCGAAGTATGCCGGCACCTACCGCGACCCGTGGTACGGCGACGTCGTGCTGTGGCAGGAGAAGGGCAGGCTGCGCCTGCGCTTCTCGCACACCGCCGACCTCGTCGGCACGGTCGAGCACTGGGCGCACGACACCTTCCTGGTGCGCTGGGACCAGCGCTGGCTCAACGCCGACGCGTTCCTGAGCTTCGCCCTTGACGAGGACGGCAATATCCGCGAAGCGCGCATGGTGCCGGCCTCGGAGCTCACCGACTTCAGCTTCGACTTCCAGGACCTGCGCCTCGCCCCGGTCAAGCCCGACGCGAAGCCCTGAGGCAACAGCAGCCACAGATCACACGGATCAAGAACGGATAACAGCGGATCGAGCGAAGCGGGAGTGGTGGGTGGCGGCCCGAGGGTGCAGGGGAAGCCGGTTGGTGTGGAACCACTCCAAAGGCTTGCCGCGTTTATCGCTTCTTGAATCTGTGTGATCTGTGGCCAGGCTTTGTTCGCAGGTTTCAGAGGGCGAGGGCGGCGGCGTGGGCGGAGGCCCACGCCCACTGGAAGTTGTAGCCGCCCAGCCAGCCGGTGACGTCGACGACTTCGCCGATGAAATAGAGGCGGGGCACGCGCTTCGACTGCATCGTCGTGGACGACAGGCCGTCGGTGTCGACGCCGCCGAGCGTGACCTCGGCGGTGCGGTAGCCCTCCGTGCCGCTGGCGACCAGCGGCCAGTCCCGCAGCAGCGCCGCGATGTCGCGCAGCTGCGCGGGCGTGAACTGCCGCATCGGGCGCGAGGGCTGGAACGGCTGCAGCCAGTGCTCGCACAGGCGCTGCGCGAAGCGCTTCGGCAGCAGGTCGCCGAGCACGGTCCGCAGTTCCGCCGCCGGCCGCTCGCGCTGCATCGCCTGCAGCGTGCCGAGCGCATCGGCGCCGGGCAGCAGGTCGAGCCGCAGGTCGTCGCCCGGCTGCCAGTACGAGGAAATCTGCAGGATCGCCGGCCCGCTGACGCCACGGTGGGTGACCAGCATCGCGTTGGTGAAGCTTGCGCCGTTGCAGCGCGCGGTCACCGGCAACGCGACGCCGCTCAGGTCCGCGAGGCGCTCCTGGTGCTTGCCGCTCAGCGTCAGCGGCACCAGGCCGGGGCGCGTGGGCAGCACCTCGTGCCCGAACTGGCGCGCCAGCGCGTAGCCGAAGCCGCTCGCGCCCATGCTCGGGATCGACAGGCCGCCGCAGGCCACGACCAGCGCCGGCGCGGTGAACTCCCCCCGCGCGGTGTACACGTGGAACGCGCCCGCGTCGCCGTGCGCGATGCGGTCGATCGCGCACGACGTCTCGATCCGGACGCCTGCCGCCGCGCACTCGTCGAGCAGCATGCGCACGATCAGCTTCGAGGACTCGTCGCAGAACAGCTGCCCGAGTTCCTTCTCGTGGTAGGCGATGCCGTGGCGTTCGACCATGTCGACGAAATGCGCCGGCGTGTAGCGCGCCAGCGCGGATTTGCAGAAGTGCGGGTTCGCCGACAGGTAGTTGGCGGGCGAGGCGCCGGTGTTGGTGAAGTTGCAGCGCCCGCCGCCGGACATCAGGATCTTCTTGCCGACCTTGTTGGCATGCTCCACCACCAGCACGCGCAGGCCGCGCTGGCCGGCAGTGAGCGCGCACATCAGGCCGGCGGCGCCACCGCCGACGACGATCGCATCGAACGTCCCCGCCACGGTCGCCGGCACCGCAGCGTCAGGCCCGTTCGGCGGGCGCCATGCGCAGCGTCCGCTGCACGGTGATGCTGGCGCCTTCGGCGTAGAGCTCGGCCTGGCCGTCCTGGATCATGCATTGCAGGCGCATGCCGCGTTCGGCGAGCGCGGCCAGTTCGGCCATGGTCGCGGCGTCGATGTCGACGACCGTGAGGTTGCCGAAGCGGACGAGGGCGGGCCGCACCTTCTCCCACCACAGGTCGGCGCTGCGGCCGTGGTAGTTGACGACGACGACCTGGGCAGCGCGGCCGCAGGCCTTGCGGATGCGCGATTCGTCGGGCTGGCCGACGTCGATCCAGAGTTCGATGTCGCCGCCGAGCGAGCGCAGCCACAGGTCGGGTTCGTCGTCGCTGGCGGCGCCGCGCGCGAACTCGAGCCGCTCGCCGGCGTGCAGCGCGAACGCGAGCAGTCGCACCATCAGGCGCTCGTCGGTCTCCGACGGGTGGCGCGCGAGCGTCAGCGCGTGGGTCGCGTAGTAGTTGCGGTCCATGTCGCTGACCTGCAGCTCGGCGCGGAACACGGTGGCGTTGGCGGCCATCAGCTGCGCGGCTTGCCGGGCTTGCGGAAGCCGGGCTTGCCGCCGGGCCGCGGGCCGCCCGGCGCGCGCGGCTTCCCGGC
>JBDZUW010000011.1:35007-39253 GCA_040255375.1 Luteimonas sp.
CCGGCGAACGGCTTGCGCCCGCGCGGTGCGGCGCTGTCGGCTTCCGTCGCGCGCTGCATGCGCAGCGGGCGGCCGGCGACGCGCACCTTCTTCAGGTGCTCCAGCAGTTCGCGCGGCATGCCTTCGGGCAGGTCGACGAGGGTGAAGTCGTCGCGGATGTCGATGCGGCCGATGTAGCGGCTCTCCAGGTCCGCCTCGTTCGCGATGGCGCCGACGATGTTGCCCGGCTGCACGCCGTGCGCGTGGCCGACCTCGATGCGGAACGTCTCCATCCCGACTTCCGGGGCGTCCCGATGCTGGCGCGGCGGGCGCGGGCCGTCGTCGGCGAAGCGGGCCTCGCCGTCGTTGGCGTGCGCGGCGGGGCGGGCGGCCGGCGCGCGGGAGTCGCGTTCGCGCCGCTCGTGCTCGCGGCGCGGCGGCTCGGGCGGCGCCTCGAGCAGCAGCGGCGTCTTGCCCTGCACCAGCTGCGCCAGGGCGGCGGCGATGTCGACCATCGGCACGTCGTGTTCGCGCTCGTAGCGCTCGACCAGCGCGCGGAACACCTGCTGCCGGTCGCCGCTTTCCAGCGCGGTGCCGATCTTGCCCAGGAACTTCGCGACGCGGCGTTCGTTCACCACGTCGACGCTGGGCAGCTGCATCGGCTCGATCTTCTGCCGCGTCGCGCGCTCGATCGCGCCGAGCATGCCGCGTTCGCGCGGCGCCACGAACAGGATCGCCTCGCCGCTGCGGCCCGCGCGGCCGGTGCGGCCGATCCGGTGCACGTAGCTCTCGGTGTCGTAGGGGATGTCGTAGTTCAGCACGTGGCTCACGCGTTCCACGTCCAGCCCGCGCGCGGCGACGTCGGTCGCGACGAGGATGTCGATGCGGCCGTCGCGCAGCGACTGCACCAGCTTTTCGCGCTGCTTCTGCTCGACGTCGCCATGGATCGCGGCTGCCGACAAGCCGCGGGCGGCCAGCCGCTCGGCCAGTTCCTGCGCGCCGAGCTTGGTGCGGGCGAAGATCAGCATGCCGTCGAACGGCTCGGCTTCGAGGATCCGGGTCAGCGCGTCGAGCTTGTTGACGCCGCTCACCATCCAGTAGCGCTGGCGGATGTTCGCCGCGGTCGTCGTCTGGGCCTTGATCGCGACTTCCACGGGATCGCGGAGGTACGTCTGCGCGATGCGCTTGATCTGCGGTGGCATCGTCGCCGAGAACAACGCGACCTGGCGCTGCTCCGGCACCTTCTTCAGGACGGTCTCGACGTCGTCGATGAAGCCCATGCGCAGCATCTCGTCGGCTTCGTCCAGCACCAGGCAGCGCAGCTGCGACAGGTCGAGCGAGCCGCGCTCCAGGTGGTCGATGACGCGGCCGGGCGTGCCGACCACGACGTGCACGCCGCGCTTGAGCGCCTGCAGCTGCGGGTAATAGCTCTGGCCGCCGTAGATCGGCAGCACGTGGAAGCCGGGCATGTGTGCGGCGTACTTCTGGAACGCCTCCGCCACCTGGATTGCCAATTCGCGCGTCGGCGCCAGCACCAGCACCTGCGGCGCCTGCTGCGCGGGGTCGAGCCGGGCCATCGCCGGCAGCGCGAACGCGGCGGTCTTGCCGGTGCCGGTCTGGGCCTGGCCGAGGACGTCGCGGCCGGCGAGCAGCGGCGGGATGGTCGCCGCCTGGATCGGCGAAGGCGATTCGTAGCCCACGGCCGCGAGGGCGCGCAGCAGCGGTTCGGACAGGCCGAGCGCGGCGAAGGAGGCGGGCGGGGTCGTGGTGTCGTCGGTCATGGCGGGTCTCGCTGCCGGAGGAGCCCGACGCAAGCCGTCATTTTACGCCAGGGCCACGTGGACGCCTCGATCCCGGCGGCGGCCCGTTCAACGGACGTAGTTGATCGCGACCACGGGCGTCCAGGAATCGCCCGCGCCGGCCGTCTTCAGGTAACGGACGCCGAAGATGACGCCGACGCTGGACGTGAAGTTGTATTCGACGGCGGGCGCGGCCGCGTAGGTGTCGCGGCCGCCCAGGTCGAGGGCCACGGCCTCGGGTGCGCCGGTGCCGGAGGACGGTGCCCACCCCCGGATCCGGGTGGACCGCTGGTGGCTCCAGGCGAGGTCGAGCGCGAGGACCCAGTGTTGCGTGAGGCTGTATTCCCAGGCGGCGTTCGCCGAAACCGCATTGCCCGGGCTGGCCACGCCATGGAAGCCGGCCGGCGTGCCGTAGACGCTCGCGCCATCGACGCTGGCGTTCCCGGAAAAGGTCGCGCCTGCATTCGCGCGCATGCGCAGGATGCGGCCGTTGGGCATCCAGAAGTAATGCTGGGTATTGAGCTGCAGCAGGGTGCTGCGCGCACCGCTGCCGAAACCGTCGCCCGGCCGGTCGTCGAGGCGGTCGTAGCGGCCCGTGGGCAGCGTGACCTGCAGTTGCAGGCTGACGTCGGGACCGTGCCCCTGCTCGCGGAACGAGCGGAGCCGGTATTGCATGAGGACCCCGGTGTCGCCGGCTCCGATGCCGGTGCTGTCCGGGCCGTCGTCGCGGCGGTTGTATCCGAACACGGGCACCACGCCGACGGTCAGCCGGTCGGTCGCGCCGTAGAGCGCGTAGGTCAGCGACCCGAAGCTGTGCCCGTCGTCGGAAATGGCGTCGTAGAGATAGGGTTCGACGAGGACATGCCCCTTCGGCAGCGTCGTGGCCGAATTGGCGATGACCGGGCCGGTCCACCACGCGTCGTCCAGCGACTGGCGGACGACGGCCGGGGCCGACGGCGTGGCGGCGTCGCTGGCGGACGCGGGAAAACCGGGCGCCGCGCAGGACATCGCGGCGAGCAAGGGCAGCACAGGGGCCAGGGCTGGCATTCGTCGTTCCGGGATCGCCGATGTCGTCGGGAGCGGAATTGTCCGGCCGGCGACTGCGCCGCGGCTGTCGGAATCTTTCGCCGCCGGCGGAAAAAGGCCGCCTCAGCGGGCGGCCTTCTTCTCCTTCTTCGCGGCGCGCTTTTCCTTCAGCGTCTTCTCCGGCTTCTTCTTTTCCTGCTTTTTCTGGTCCATGCCCTTGCTCATGGCGAAACCCCTCGTTCTGGTGGAAAAGCCTGGCCGGATTATGCGCTGGCCACGGCGGCATTCAAGGGGGCTGGCGCCTGTCGCGGATTACAATGCGCGCATGCCCTTGATCACACTCCAGGACGTCGATTACGGCGTCGGCGGCCCGTTGTTGCTCGAACGCGCCGGTTTCTCGCTCGAGCCCGGCGAGCGGGTCGCGCTCATCGGCCGCAACGGCGCCGGCAAGTCGACCCTGCTCAAGCTGCTGGCCGGCGACCTCAGGCCCGACGACGGCGAAGTCCGCGTCGAGGGCGGGGTGCGCGTGGCCCGGCTGGAACAGGAGGTGCCGGCGGATCTGGGCGGTACCGTCAGCGATGTCGTTGCCGCCGGGCAGTCGGGGCTGGAGCCGTGGCGGCTGGCGGCCACGCTGGACCGGCTGGGCCTGCAGGGCGACGCTGCGTTCGCAGGCCTGTCGGGCGGGCTCAAGCGCCGCGTGCTGCTGGCGCGCGCCCTGGCCGCCGGGCCGGACGTGCTGCTGCTGGACGAGCCGACCAATCATCTCGACGTCGAGTCCATCGAGTGGCTGGAAGGCTTCCTGAAATCCTGGAACGGCGCGCTGGTGTTCGTCACCCACGACCGCCGGTTCCTGCGCGCGCTGGCGACGCGCATCGTCGAGATCGACCGCGGCCGCCTTACGAGCTGGCCGGGCGACTGGGCCAACTACGAGCGCCGCCGCGACGAGCGCCTGAACGCGCAGGCGCAGGAGAATGCGCGCTTCGACAAGCTGCTGGCGCAGGAGGAAGCCTGGATCCGCCAGGGCATCAAGGCGCGCCGCACCCGCGACGAGGGCCGCGTGCGCCGGCTGGAGGCGATGCGCGTGGAGCGCGGCGCGCGGCGCGAGCTCGCCGGCAACGCGCGCATGGAAGTCGCGCAGGGCGCGGCGTCCGGCAGGAAGGTGATCGAGGCCCGCGGCATCTCGTTCCACTACCCCGGCACCGGGCGCGCGCTGGTGCGCGATTTCTCCACCACGATCCTGCGCGGCGACCGCGTCGGCCTGGTCGGCCCCAACGGCAGCGGCAAGACCACGCTGCTGCGCCTGCTGCTCGGCGAGCTCGCGCCCGACACGGGCGAGGTGCGGCTCGGCACCGGCCTGGAGATCGCGTACTTCGACCAGTATCGCGCCACGCTGCGCGAGGACTGGAACGCGATCGAGAACGTCGCCGGCGGGCGCGACACGG
>JBDZUW010000100.1:0-7301 GCA_040255375.1 Luteimonas sp.
ACGGTGAAGCCGAGCATCAGCGCGTACGCCACCCACAGCGGCACGTCGCTCACGCCGAGCAGGCCGTAGCGGAACGCGTTGACCATGTAGAAGATCGGGTTGGCGTGCGTCATCGCCTCCGCCCAGCCGGGCAGCAGCCGCACCGAATAGAACACGCCGCCGAGGTAGGTCAGGGGGGTGAGGATGAACACCGGCACGATCGCCACGTCGTCGAACTTCTTGGCGAACACGGCGTTGATGAAGCCGGCGAGCGAGAAGATCGTCGCGCCCAGCAGCACCGTCGTCAGGGTGACGAACGGGTGCGGGATGCGCACGCGCGTGAACAGCATCGCGATGCCGAGCACGATCACGCCGACCATCAGCCCGCGCAGCACCGCGCCGGCGACGTAGCCGCCGAGGATCACCCAGTCCGGCATCGGGCTCACCAGCAGCTCCTCGACATGGCGGCCGAACTTCGCGCCGAAGAAGCTCGAGGAGATGTTGCCGTAGCTGTTCTGGATCACGCTCATCATCACCAGGCCGGGGACGATGAAGTCCATGTAGGCGATGCCGTCCATCGTGCCCACGCGCGAGCCGATGAGCCCGCCGAAGATCAGGAAGTACAGGGTCATCGTGATCGCCGGCGGGACCAGCGTCTGGCTCCAGATGCGCAGGATCCGGCTCACCTCGCGGCGCGCGATGGTGCCGAGCGCGATCCAGTTGCGGCGGGCGACGCTGGGCATGCCGGCGTCGAAGTCCGTGGCGGGCGCGTTCATGCCGCGGCCTCCCGGGAGGGCGCAGGCGCATTCGCGGCGCCGGCGCCGGCGCCGCCGGTCAGGCGCACGAACAGCTCCTCCAGCCGGTTCGACTTGGTGCGCATCGAGCGCACGCGGATGCCGGCTTCGCTGAGCCGCGCGAACACGCCGTTGAGGTCCATCGCGCGCGGCATCTCCAGGTCCAGGGTGTGCGCGTCGAGCGCGACGAGCGTGGTGCCGCCGATCTCCGGCAGCGCCGCGGGCAGCGCGCCGTCGACGTCGAGCAGGAAGCCCTCGACGTCGAGCTTGGCGAGCAGCGCGCGCATCGGCCCCTGCTCGACGATCGTGCCGTGGTCGATGATCGCGAGGTTGCGGCACAGGCTCTCCGCTTCCTCCAGGTAGTGCGTGGTGAGGATGATGGTGGTGCCCGCGGCGTTGATCTCGCGCAGCGTCTTCCACATGCCGCGGCGGATCTCGATGTCCACGCCGGCGGTGGGCTCGTCGAGGATCAGCAGCCGCGGCCGCGTCATCATCGCGCGCGCGATCATGAGCCTCCGCTTCATGCCGCCCGACAGCGTGCGCGACATCTTCTCCGCCTTGTCCAGCAGGTGCGCGTTGCGCAGTTCCTGCTCCGCGCGCTCCAGCGCCTCGCGCCGCGGGATGCCGTAGAAGCCCGCGTAGTTCACGAGGATGTCGAGCGGCTTCTCGAACATGTTGAAGTTGATTTCCTGCGGGACCAGCCCGAGCATCCGCATCGCCGCGTCGCGATCGGCGGAGAGGTCGGTGCCGAACACGCGCACGTCGCCGGAGGTCTTGTTGACGAGCGAGCTGACGATGCCGATCAGGGTGGACTTGCCGGCGCCGTTCGGGCCCAGCAGGGCGAAGAAGTCGCCGGGCGCGACTTCCAGCGAGACGCCCTTGAGCGCCTCGACGCCGTTGTCGTAGGTCTTGCGCAGCGCCGACACCTGCAGCGCCGGCGCATCGTTCGTGGGGGCCATTCGCACATCCCTGGCCGCGGCCTGCGCGGCGGAGCCGGTAGTATAGGCGTCCCGCGGCCGCGTCCTGGCGGCCGTCGCAGCGTGCATCCGCCTTGGCCATCGTCCAGTTCCCGCTCAAGCTCGTGTCGCGCCGCATGCTGGCGCCCACCGTCGCCCACCTGGCCTTCGTCCGGGCCGACGGCCAGCCGCTGCCGTTCGTGCCGGGCCAGTTCCTGCAGGTGCATTTCCACTACGGCGACGGCACCGCGACCAAGCGCTCGTATTCGCTGGCGACGCGCCACGACCACGCGGCGGGTCCGGCGACGACCGCGGAGATCGCGGTCAGCTACGTCGCCGGCGGCGCCGCGACGGCGCTGTTCGAAGGCCTGCAGATCGGCGACGAAGTCCAGGCCAGCGGCCCCTACGGGCGCTTCTGCCTCATGCCGGACGACAGCAACGGCCGCTACCTGCTGATCGCCACCGGCACCGGCGTCACGCCGTACCGGGCGATGCTGCCGCAGCTGGAGGCGCAGTTCGCCGCGCGCGGCCTGCGCGTCGTGCTGCTGCAGGGCGCGCGCACGCCGGCGGAGCTGCTCTACGGCGACGAGTTCCGCGCGTTCGCCGACGCGCATCCGGGCCACTTCCGTTACGTGCCCTGCCTCTCCCGCGAACTGCCCCCCGACCCGCACCCCGACGTGCGCCACGGCTACGTGCAGCAGTTCCTCGGCGAGTTCGGGCCGGACGGGACGGACGACATCGCCTACCTGTGCGGCAATCCGAACATGGTGGATGCCTGCTTCGAGGCCCTGAAGGACGCCGGCCTGGAAGTCCGGCGGATCCGGCGCGAGAAATACGTCAGCAGCAAGTAGCGGGCCGGACCCTGTAAAGGGCGCTTGACAGGCCTCTCCGGGTGCCCCTAGACTCCTGTCAAGCTTCCTTGACAGGCGCCCCGCCATGACCCTCAAGCCCAATGTCCTGCTCGGCATTTCCGTGGCCATCGTCCTGGGCACGCTCGCCGCGGCCCACCTGTGGGCGCTGCCGGCGCTCCTGGCGGGGATCCTGTACGGGGTGGGGTTCGGGCTGATGTTCGCCGCGTTCCTGCGCTGGCGCCTGCCGGACGGCTGCGAGGCCTCCACGCCCAGCCTGCGCCGCCGCTACCTGCGCGAGTTCACGCCGGCGATGGCGGCCTACGTGATCGGGCTGTTCGTGTCGCTGTGGCTGCTCAGGCGCGTCGACGAGCCGGCCCTGCGCGCGGTCGTCGCGCTGCTGCCGGTGGCGCCGGTCGTGCTGGTGGTGCGCGCCATCATCCGCTACATCCGCGACGCCGACGAGCTGCAGCGGCAGATCGAGCTCGAGTCGGTGAGCATGGCCACGGCGCTGGTGTCGATGCTCTACCTCGCCGGCGGCTTCCTGCAGATGGCGAAGGTCATCGACATCCCCGCGGGCCCGGCGATGTTCTGGGTCTTCCCGCTGGTCTGCCTGTCCTACGGGCTGGTCAAGACCGTGGTCGCGCGCCGGTACCGCTGACGCCATGGAAAGCCGCATCCGCGAACTGCGCGAACGCTTCGGCTGGTCGCAGGGCGAGCTCGCCGAGCGCCTCGAGGTGTCGAGGCAGACGGTGAACGCCATCGAGACCGGCAAGTACGACCCGAGCCTGCCGCTCGCGTTCCGCCTGGCGCGCCTGTTCGGCGAGCCGATCGAATCCATCTTCCTTCCCGACGCGTGAGGCCGAGCATGCCCGCCACTCCTTCCACGAAAGCCCGTTCCCCGCTTTGCAGGCCGGCCGGCAGGGACCTGCGCGCCGCAGGAATCAGCTACCTCGGCAGCGGCATCGCCTTCCTCGCGGTGGCGTGGTTCGCGCACCAGCCCGCGTTCACCGGCGTCGGCTTCGCGATGGCCGGCCTCGGCCTCGCATGGCTGCTGCGCGGCCGCGGCGGCGGCGGCCGCTGACACCGGCGCCGCAGCGCACCCGCCTTCCCTTTCCACCGACATCACCGTTCCAGCAAGGAATCCTGTCGATGCCACGCAAGACCAGGTTCATCCTCACCGTCGCGATCCTCGCCGGCCTGTTCGGCTATCGCTACTGGCGCGACCACCATGCGCCCGCCGAAGCGCAGGGACAGGCGCAGGCCGACGCCGCGAAACCCCCGAACGGCAAACCTCCCGGGGCGAAGCCCGCGGCCGACGCGCCGCCCGCGCAGCCGCGCATGTACGGCCGCATCGCGTTCACGCCCTGCACGCTGTCGCCCCAGTTCGGCCCGGCGAGCGTCGCGGCGCAGTGCGGCACGTACGAGGTCGCCGAGGATCCGGCGCGTCCCGACGGCCGCCGCATCAAGCTCAACATCGCCTGGATCGCACCGGACGAGGATGCCGAAGTCGCGCCCGACCCGGTGTTCCTGCTCGCGGGCGGCCCGGGCCAGTCGGCGACCGCGGTCTATCCGCAGGTGGCGCCGGCCTTCCGCGACGTGGTCAAGCACCGCAACGTCGTGCTCGTCGACCAGCGCGGCACCGGCAAGTCGAACCCGCTCGAGTGCGCGCACGACAAGGCGCTGCCCTACGCCGCGGGCATCGAGGCGGTGCGCGCCGAAACGATCCGCTGCCGCGACGAGCTCGCGAAGACCGCGGACCTGCGCTTCTACACCACCACCGACGCGGTCCGCGACCTCGACGAGGTGCGCAAGGCGCTCGGCGCCGCGCAGGTGAACCTGCTCGGCATCTCCTACGGCACGCGCGTCGCCCAGCAGTACGCGATGCGCCACCCCGAAGCGACGCGCACGCTGGTGCTCGATTCCGTCGCGCCGAACCCGCTGTTCCTCGGCAACGACTTCGCCGCCAACCTGGAGCATGCGCTGGACCTGCAGTTCGGCCGCTGCGAGCAGTCGTCCGCCTGCGTCGCCGCGCTCGGCCACCCGCGCGCGCAGCTCGACGCGCTGATGGCGACGCTGCGCGCCGCCCCGCCGATGGTGCGCTATCGCGATTCCGCGACCGGCGAATCGAAGGAGGAACCGCTGACCGCCGAAGCCGTCGCCGGCCTCATGCGGCTGTACGCCTACATGCCGCTGATGTCGTCGCTGCTGCCGCTGCAGCTGCACGAAGCCGCCGCCGGCCGCTACGACGGCCTGATGGCGCTGACCCGCATGCTCGGCGACAGCGTCGCCGGGCAGATGGCGATGGGCATGCAGCTGTCGGTGGTGTGCAGCGAGGACGCCGCCGGCCTGAAGAGCGATCCGGCCCTCGACGGCACCCTGCTCGGCAACGAGTTCTCGGAGTTCATCGGCTCGCAATGCGAGCTGTGGCCGAAGGGCGCGATGCCCGCCGACTTCCACCAGCCGCTGCGCAGCAAGGTGCCGGCGCTGGTGCTCGAGGGCGAGTTCGACCCGGTCACGCCGCCGCGCTACGGCGAGGAGGTCGTGAAGACCCTGCCGAACGCGCGCCTGTTCGTCCTCAAGGGCCAGGGCCACAACGTCGTCGGCGCCGGCTGCATGCCGAAGCTGTTCGCGCAGTTCCTGCAGACGGCGGACGCGAAGGCGCTCGACGGCAAGTGCCTGGACACGCTCGGCTACGTGCCGCCCTTCACCTCGTTCAACGGCTGGGAGCCCTGAGCCCATGATCATCGCGGAACACCTGCGCAAGACCTTCCCCGGCAAGGGCAAGGACAAGACCCGCGTGGTCGCCGTCGACGACGTGGGCTTCGAGGCCCGCGACGGCGAGATCACCGGCCTGCTCGGCCCCAACGGCGCCGGCAAGACCACCACGCTGCGGATGCTGTACACGCTGATGCAGCCCGAGAGCGGGCGCGTGCTGGTGGACGGCCGCGACGTCGCCGCCGATCCCGAGGCCGCGCGGCGCGCGCTGGGCGTGCTGCCCGACGCGCGCGGCGTGTACAAGCGGCTCACCGCGCGCGAGAACATCCGCTACTTCGGCGAGCTCCACGGCATGTCGCCGGAAGCGATCGAGGCGCGCACGAAGCTGCTCGCCGAGGCGCTGCAGATGGAGGATTTCCTCGATCGCCAGACCGAGGGCTTCTCCCAGGGCCAGCGCACCAAGACCGCGATCGCGCGCGCGCTGGTGCACGACCCGCGCAACGTCATCCTCGACGAGCCGACCAACGGCCTGGACGTGATGACCACCCGCGGCCTGCGCGAGTTCCTGCGCCAGCTGCGCGGCGAAGGCCGCTGCGTGATCTTCTCCAGCCACATCATGCAGGAGGTCGCCGCCCTCTGCGACCGCATCGTGGTGGTCGCGCACGGCCGCGTCGTCGCCGACGGCACCACCGACGCGATCCGCCAGCAGGCGGGCCGCGACAACCTCGAGGACGCATTCGTCCACCTCATCGGATCCGAAGAAGGGCTGCACGCATGAAGGCGCTCGCCACCGTCTGGAAGAAGGAACTGCTGGAGCTCGTGCGCGACCGCCGCACGCTCGCGCTCACGCTGCTGTTCGCGCCGCTGCTCGGCCCGCTGCTGTTCATCGGCATGGCGACGCTCGGCGAGAGCAAGAGCAAGGAGCAGCTCGAGAAGCCGATGTCGATCGCCATCGCCGGCGCCGAGCGCGCGCCGAACCTGGTGGCCTGGCTCGCGTCGCAGGGCATCGCGCGCAAGGACGTGGCCGACCCGGATGCGGCGATCCGCGCCCAGGAAGAGGACGTCTACCTGCGCATCGGCGCCGATTACGCGGACTCCTGGCGCGAGGGCAAGCCCGCGCTGGTGGAGCTCGTGCACGACTCGACGCGGCGCGACGCCGACATCCCGGTGAAGCGGCTGGAGGCGCTGCTCGGCCAGTACAACCAGCAGGTGGGCGCGCTGCGCCTGCTCGCGCGCGGCATCAATCCCGGCGTGGCCTCGCCGATGACCGTGTCGCGCAAGGACCTGTCGACGCCGGAAGCGCGCGGCGCGGGCCTGGCCGCGATGCTGCTGCCCTACCTGCTGATCCTCGGCGCGTTCATGGGCTCGCTGCAGCTGGTGCTCGACACCACCGCCGGCGAGCGCGAGCGGCAATCGCTCGAGCCGCTGCTGGCCACGCCCGCGCGGCGCGGCGCGATCGTGAGCGGCAAGATCGCCGCCGCCTGCAGCGTCGGCATCGTGTCGCTGGTGCTGACCCTGCTGGTGTTCCGCGTCGGCGCGGTGTTCGCGCCGGGCGCGGCGAAGCAGCTCGCCGTCGGCTTCAGCGAGATGGCGCTGATGCTGGTGGTGCTGCTGCCGATGGTGTTCCTCGGCGGTGCGCTGCTCACGTACATCGCCGCCGCGGCGAAGTCGGTCAAGGAAGCGCAGAGCTACACCACCGCGCTGATCCTGCTGCCGATGATCCCGACGATCATCCTCATGGTCAGCCCGGTGAAGAACCAGCTGTGGATGTTCGCGGTGCCGTTCCTGGCGCAGAACCAGATGCTGCTCAAGGTGATCCGCAGCGAGCCGGTGACCGCGACGCAGTGGGCCGTGTACCTGGTGGCCGGATTCGGCCTCGCGGCGGCGCTGTGGTACGCCGCGGTGCGCCGTTACCACCAGGAGCGCCTCGCCGTTTCGTCCTGAGGTCATGGCCTTCGGGGCTGGGCGGCGGAAGCGTGCGGGGACTTTCGGGGGACGCCGCAAGT
>JBDZUW010000012.1:0-26982 GCA_040255375.1 Luteimonas sp.
GCCTTCGCCGCCGCCGCGCTCGGCGCCGCATGGCTCGCGCGCGGCCCGCATGCGCTGCTGCCGTTGCTGCTCGCGCCGCCGGTCTTCGTGGCCGCGGCCGCGTGGGCGTTCGCGCGCACCCTGCGCGGCGGCCGCGTGCCGCTGGTCGGGCGCATCGCCGCGGCGCTCGAAGGCGTCGGCTGGCCGGCGCTGCCGCCCCTGGTGCAGGCGTATACGCGGCGCGTCACGGGCGCGTGGGCACTGCTGCTCGCGGCGCTCGCCGCGGTCGACCTCGCGTTGGCGCTGTTCGCGGTGCCGGGCGGGTTGCTCGCGCGGCTGGGAGCCGCACCGGCGTCCGGCCTCGGCGAGGAGGCCTGGTCGTGGTTCGCCAACATCGGCGACTACGCGATGATCGGCGGCTTCATGCTGCTGGAGTACGGCTACCGGCGGCTGCGGTTCCCGGCGCAGGCGCCCGGGCTCATCGCGTTCCTGCAGCGCATGGCGCGACTGGGGCCTGCGTTCTGGCGCGAGGCGCTGCGATGAGCGCGACGCGGTTCGTGGTGCCGGCGTCGCATCCGTCGTTGCCGGGGCATTTCCCGGGCAACCCCGTGGTGCCCGGCGTCGTGATCCTCGCGCGCGTGCAGGCGGCGATCGAGGCGGTGCACGGCCCGCTGCCGGCGCTGCGCCTGCCGCAGGCGAAATTCGTGCGCCCGCTGCTGCCGGGGGAAGCGGCGTCGATCGAACTCGATGCCATCGCGGATGCGGCAGGCACGCGGCGCTGGCGCTTCCGCGTGCTGCGCGCCGGCGACGGCGCGCTCCTGGCGAGCGGCGAGATGGCCGCGGCATGAGCGGGCGCTGGAAGCAGCGGCCGGAGGGCGGCGGCCGGTTCGCGATCTGGCTGATCCGCTCGATCGGCCGTTACGGCGGGCGCCGCGTCGGCCGCGCGTGCCTGTATCCGATCACGCTGTATTTCCTCGCCAGGCGCGGACCCGAGCGGCGCGCCTCGCGCGCGTGGCTGTCGCGGGCGCTCGGCCGGCCCGCGCGCCTGCCGGACGTCGCGCGGCACATCCACGCCTTCGCCGCGACGATCCTCGACCGCATCTTCCTGCTGTCCGGCGAACTGCACCGCTTCGACATCGCCATCGAAGGCCTGCCCGACCTCGACGCGCAACTGCGCCGCGGGCGCGGCGTGCTCCTGTTCGGCTCGCACCTGGGCAGCTTCGAGGTGCTGCGCGTGCTCGCCGGCACGCGCCCGGAGCTCGGCTTGCGCGTGGTGCTCGACAAGGGCCACAACCCGGCGATGACGCAGCTGCTCGACGCGCTGAATCCGCAGGTCGCGGCCACCGTCATCGACGCGGGCCGGCCGGGCACCGAGATCCTGCTGGCGATCGAAGAGGCGCTCGCGCAGGGCTGCATGGTCGCGCTGCTGGTGGACCGCCCGCAGCCGGGGGAACCCGCCGAGGGCGCGGCGTTCTTCGGCGAACCCGCGCCGTTCCCGCTGGCGCCGTGGCAGGTCGCGGCGGTGCTCGGCGCGCCGGTGATGCTGGCGTTCGGCCTGTACCGGGGCGGCAACCGGTACGATCTGCGCTTCGAGCCGCTCAGCGACGGCGAAGCGGTGCCGAGGCCGCAGCGCCGCGCGCACGCCTCCGCGCTCATCCGGCGTTATGCGGCCAGGCTCGAGGATCTGGCCCGGCAGTTCCCCTACAACTGGTTCAACTTCTATGACTATTGGGAAGGCGGCATGCGCGAAGGCAGCTTGCGCGAAAGCGACCGCGGCGGCACTGCTGGCGCTGGCGCTGCCGGCCCTGCCGGCGGCAGCGACGCCGGTGCCGGTGCCGGCGCCGGCGCCGGGGCCAGCGTCCGCGCGCAGTGACGCAGGGCAGGGCGACGCCGCGCACGCGGCAGCGGCGCCGGATCCGGCCTGGATCCTGGCGCGCATCGCGCGGCCGGCGCCGAGCAGCACGCCCTTCGTCGAGCTGCGCGGGTCGAAGCTGCTGAAGGCGCCGCTGCGCCTCTCCGGCGAATACCGCCATCCCGATGCGGCGACGCTGGTGCGCGAAGTGCGCGCGCCGTATGCGGAGACGACGACGATCCGCGCCGGCGAGGCGACCATCGAGCGGCCGGGCAAGGCGCCGCGGAAGGTGTCGCTCGGGCGCTACCCGGAACTGGCGGGCATCCAGTCGAGCTTCGGCGCGCTGCTCGCCGGCGACGTCGCCGCGCTGCGCCGGCATTACCGCCTCGACAGCGACGGCCGGCGCGAGGCCTGGCGCCTGGTGCTGACGCCGCTCGACGCGGCGGTGGCCGGGCGCGTGCGCGACATCGTGCTGCACGGGCGCGGCGCGGAACTGCGCTGCATCGAGACCGAGCCGGCGGCCGGCGGCGAGGCGCAGCGGACATTGCTCGCGGGCGCCGCGCGCGATGCGGCTGCGGCCGGCGATGCCGCCGCCGTCGCGGCGCTGTGCGGCAACGGCGCATGAGCGCCGGCAAGCGGCTCGCCCTCGCGCTGGCGTGGCTGGCGCTGCTGCTGCTCGCCGGCGCCTGGGTCGGCCAGCGCCTCCAGGTCGGCGGCGACCTGCGCAAGTTCATGCCGGCGCCGCGCACCCCCGCGCAGACGCTGCTGATCGAGGAAATGGGCGAAGGCCCCGGCTCGCGGCTGCTGCTCGTCGCGCTGTCGGGCGCCGATCCCGCGACGCTGGCGAAGCAGTCGCAGGCGTTGCGCGCGCGGCTCGCCGCTTCGCCGCTGTTTGCGGTCGCGGAGAACGGCGGCGCCGGGCTCGAGGCGATCCCGGAACGGCTGCGTCCGTACCGTTACCTGCTGTCGGACACGCTCGACCGCACGACGTTCGACGCCGCGACGCTGCGCGATGCGCTGCAGTCGCGCGTCGAGGACCTCGGCTCGCCGGCGGCCGCGCTGGTCGAGCCGCTCATCGCTTCCGATCCGACGCTGGAAACGCTGAAGCTCGCCGAATCCTGGCAGCCGCCGGCGGCGCCGCAGCGCCTGTACGGCGTGTGGTTCGACCGCGCCGGACGCCAGGCCCTGCTGCTCGCGCAGACGCGCGCGCCCGGCTTCGATCCGGACGGACAGCAGGCCGCGCTCGATGCGCTGCAAGCCGCGTTCGCCGCCATCTCCGCCGGCTCCGGCAGCCGGATGGAAGCCACGGGTCCCGGCGCGTTCTCGGTCGAGGTCGCGTCGCGCACGCGGCGCGAGGCGGGCTGGATCGGCACGGTCGACACGATCAGCCTGGTGCTGCTGCTCTGGTTCGCGTACCGCAGCTGGAAGGCGCCGCTGCTGGGCGTGCTGCCGCTCGCGAGCGCGGGCCTCGCGGGCCTCGCCGCGGTCGCGGCGCTGTTCGAAGGCGTGCACGGCATCACCGTGGCGTTCGGCTTCACCCTGATCGGCGTCGTGCAGGATTATCCGATCCATCTCTTCAGCCACCAGCGCGCCGGCCTGGCGCCGCGCGAGGGCGCACGCGCGTTGTGGCCGACGCTCGCGACCGGCGTGGTGTCCACCTGCATCGCCTACGTGACCTTCCTCGCGTCGGGCGTCGAAGGCCTGCAGCAGCTGGCGGTGTTCACGATCAGCGGCCTGGCGACGGCGGCGCTGGCCACGCGCTTCCTGCTGCCCGCGCTGCTCGACCCGGTGCCCGCGCGCGACGCGGCGGCATCGAAGCCGCTGGCGCGGTTGTGGACCCGGATCGAACGCCTGCCGCGGCCGCGCCCGGCCGCGCTGGCGGTGTTCGCGGCGCTCGCGCTGGCGATCGTGGCGTTCGCGCCCGCCGCGTTCTGGCAGGACGACCTGTCGAAGCTCGCGCCGGTGCCGGCCGAGGCGCTGCGCCGAGACATGCAGCTGCGCGGGGAACTCGGCGCGCCCGACGTGCGCTACGTCGTCGCGCTGGAAGCGCCGGATGCGGAACTGGCCCTGCGCCGGGCCGAAGGATTGCGGCCGGTGCTCGATGCGCTGGTGCAGCGCGGCGCGATCTCCGGTTACGACAGCGCCACGCGCTACCTGCCGAGCCAGGCCGTGCAGCGCGCGCGCCAGGCCGCGTTGCCCGACGAGGCGACGCTGCGCGCGGCGCTGGCGCAGGCACTGGCCGACAGTCCGTTCCGCCCCGACGCGTTCGAACCATTCGTCGCCGACGTCGCCGCTGCACGCGCGGCGCCGCCGCTGCGGCCCCGCGATCTCGCGGGCACGCCGCTCGCCACCGGCGTCGGCGGGCTGCTGCTGGAACGCGCAGGCCACGCCACGGCGCTGGTGTCGCTCGCCGGCATCGCCGAGCCCGAGGAGGTCGCGCGCACCGTGCGGGCGAACGGCGCGCGGCTGCTCGACCTGAAGCAGGCCTCGGAATCGCTGGTCGTGGCCTATCGCGATCGCGTGCTGCTGGCGCTCGCCGCCGCCGCCGTGCTGCTGGCGGCAACGGTCTGGATCGCGCTGCGCAGCCGGCGCCGCGCGCTGCGCGTGCTCGCGCCGATGGCCCTCGCGACGCTGCTGGTGCTGGCCGTGCTGCGCGCCTGCGGTGTCGAGCTCAACCTCTTCCACCTCGTCGCGCTGGTGCTCGGTGCCGGGCTGGGGCTGGACTACGCCTTGTTCTTCGAGCACGCCGGCGGCGATCGCGACGAGCAGCTGCGCACGCTGCACGCGGTGATCGTCTGCAGCCTCACCACGCTGCTGGTGTTCGTGCTGCTGGCGCTGTCGACGATCCCGGTGTTGCGCGCGATCGGCAGCACCGTGGCGCTGGGCGTGCTCGCGAACTTCGCGTTCGCGCTGCTGCTGGCCCGCGCGGAGCGCGTCGCGTGAGCGGCGGCGTGCTCGGCCGCGACGGCATCCTCGCGCTGGTGCCGCACCAGGGCGCGATGTGCCTGTGGGACGAGGTCGTCGCGTGGGACGGCGAGCGCATCGCGCTGCGCGCGCGCAACCACGCCGATCCGGCGCATCCGCTGCGCGACGGCGCCGGCCTGCGCGGCCTGCACCTGTGCGAATACGGCGCGCAGGCGATGGCCGTGCACGGCGGCCTGCGCGCGCACGCCGCGGGCGGGCGCGCTGCGCCGGGCCTGCTGGTGGCGTTGCGCGGCGTCGCCGTGCATCGTGCGCGCATCGACGACCTGCCGGGCCCGCTCGAAGGCGAGGCGGAACTGCTGGTGGACGGCGACGGCGGCTGGCAGTACGCGTTCCGCATCCGGCATGACGGCGAGCTGCTGGCCGAAGGCCGCGCGGCGGTGATGCCGGCGGCGATCCCCCGGGAGGAGGCAGGGACATGAGCGATCCATCCGCATCCGGCGCGCCGGCAGCGACACCGGTCGGGCGCCGTCGCGCACTGGTCACCGGCGGCAGCGGCGACATCGGCGGCGCGATCTGCCGGCGCCTGGCCGCGGACGGCCTGCACGTCGTGGTCCACGGCAACGCGAACATCGCGCGCGCCGACGCGCTCGCCGCGGAAATCCGCGCCGGCGGCGGCAGCGCGGAGGCGGTCGCATTCGACGTCGCCGACGGCGACGCCGCGCGCGCGGCCCTCGACGCGCTGCTGCACGGCGGCCCGCTGCACGTGCTCGTCAACAACGCCGGCATCCACGACGACGCGCCGCTCGCCGGCATGTCGGACGCGCAGTGGAAGCGGGTGGTCGACGTCTCGCTGCACGGCTTCTTCCACGTGACCCAGCCGCTGCTGCTGCCGATGGCGCGCGCGCGCTTCGGGCGCATCGTCAGCATCTCGAGCGTCGCCGCGGTGCTGGGCAACCGTGGCCAGGCCAACTACGCCGCGGCGAAATCGGCGCTGCACGGCGCCACCCGCTCGCTGGCGCGGGAAATGGCGGGCCGCGGCATCACCGCGAACGTGGTCGCGCCGGGCGTGATCGAGGGCGCGATGGCGGCGGACGCCTTCCCGCCCGACCTCGTGAAGCAGCTCGTGCCCGCGGGACGCGCGGGCAGGCCGGAGGAAGTGGCCGCGCTCGTCGCGTTCCTCTGCTCCGATGCCGCCGCCTACGTCAACGGCCAGGTCATCGGCATCAACGGCGGAATGGGCTGAGCCGGCAGCGTCAGCCGCGCTGCGGCTGCAGGGCGGCGGCGAACTCGCCGTCGGGATCGTCGATCACCGGCGGATTCGCCCGGATGCTGCGGTACACGGACGGAATGCTCCCGTGGCGCAGCGCCTGCAGCACGATGTGGCTGGTGATGCGCCACAGGTCGCGCAGCGGGCGGAAATGGCTGGCGCGGAACTGCTCGTGCGAGTGCACGCTCTTGTAGCGCGATTCGATCGGCACGGAGACGCAGCGCACGCCGAGGCGGCGCGAGGCCGAGATCATGATCTGCGCCTCGAACACGAAGTCCTCGCCCGGCACGTCGTCGAGCGCGGCCACCGCCGCGGGATACAGGCGCTGCCCGCTCTGGCTGTCGGCGACCTGGTAGCCGGTGCCCCAGGCCAGGCCCCAGTCGCCGAACTCGTTGGCCAGGCGGCGGTGGACCGGCTGCTGCGAGCGGCGGCGCAGCCGCGCGCCGATGACGATGCACCCCGGGTGCCGGTTGGCCGCGGCGAGCATCCGCGGGATGTCGTCGGCGGAATGCTGGCCGTCGCCATCCATGGTGAGGACCGCGCGCGCGCCCTGGCGCAGCGCCTCGCGGAAGCCGTCGCGCAGCGAGGCGCCCTTGCCGCAGCGCGATCCGTGCCGCAACAACGTGATCGGCAGGCCTTCGAGCCTGGCCACGGTGTCGTCGTCGGAACCGTCGTCGATCACGATCACCCGCGGGCATTGCGCCAGCGCGCCCTCGACCACGCCGCGGATGCGCAGCGCCTCGTTGAGCGCCGGGATCACAACGGCGATGTCGCCGCGGTCCAGCGGCATGCGGTCGACTTCATCCATGGGCGATCTCCACGCGCAGGGCCCGATCGGGCCCGGCGTTCAGTTGCAGGAGGTCCACGCCGGAGGCGAGGGCCTGGAACAGGGGCAGCATGGGGGCCATCGCGTTAGCGCCGAGTCGTTTCGCCAGCGGCCCGGCGGGCCGGGGCGCGACCGCGTCCACGAAGGTGCCGCGCAGGCGGGGGTGGCGCGGGTCGGCCTCGCGCGACAGGACCAGCGCGCCGCCGAGCAGGCCTTCGCTCGGCGACACCGCCGCCAGCGGCCCGGTGGACGGCGCGTCGTAGGCCACCAGCAGCACGCGCGGCGCGCCCGCCGCGAGTTGCGACATCGCCTCGACCAGGCCTTGCGCGAAGGTCGCCTCGTGGCTGCTGATCGCGGTCGCGGGCGCATGGCTGCCGACGCCGATCGTCCAGTAGCCGGCCGCGGCGTTGTGCACGGAATTGTGGAAGCGGGTCGGCGACAGCGCCGACGCGTCGTTGGCGAGCGTGGCGCAGATGTAATCGGTGATGCCGAGGTCGCCGTGCGTCGACGCGAACACCGACGGCAGCGCGGCGGGATCGGCGCCGGCGGCGCGGCACGCGGCCAGCGCGGCCTCGAGCGCGACCGCCACGCTGCCCGGCGCGCGCCGGCGCTCGTTGGCGGGCAGCAGCTCCGGCGACGGCCGCGCAGGCGCGTCGGCCGGCAGCGCGCCCGACGCCACGAAATCCCGCGCCGCCTGCCACGACGGCAGCCCGTCGGCCCAGAACCCGATGCCTTCCACGTGGGCGGCGAGCGCGGTCATGCGCCGGTCCCGAACAGCAGCGAGCAGTTGTTGCCGCCGAAGCCGAAGGAATTGTTCATCGCGTAGCGCACCGGCCGCTCCGCGTTGTCGAACCGCACCTGCGGGCCGCAGGCCGGATCCGGATCGCCGCTGTTGAGCGTGCCCGGCAGCAGCCCGTCGCGCAGCGCGAGCAGGGAGAACACCGATTCGACGATGCCCGCCGCGCCGAGCGTGTGCCCGGTCCAGCCCTTGGTCGAACCCGCATGCAGCGCCGCGGGGAACAGCGCCGCGACGGCGCGCGCCTCGACCGCATCGTTCGCCGGCGTCGCGGTGCCGTGCAGGTTGAGGTAGCCCACCTTCGCCGGCGCGATGCCCGCGCTGTCGAGCGCGCGCTGCATCGCCAGCCGAGCGCCGAGGCCTTCGGGGTGCGGCGAGGACATGTGGTGGGCGTCGCTGGATTCGCCGTAGCCGCGCAACAGCAAGGCGTCCTCGCGCGGCCGCGCGCGCTCGAGCACCGCGAAACCGCCGGCTTCGCCCAGCGACAGGCCATCGCGCGCCGCATCGAACGGCCGGCACGGCGTGCGCGACACCAGGCCCAGCGACGCGAACCCGAACAGCACGCTGCCGCACAGCGTGTCGACGCCGCCGACCAGCGCCGCGTCGGCGATGCCCGAATGGATCAGCCGCGCCGCCTGCGCGAACACCTTCGCGCTCGAGGAGCAGGCCGTCGCCACCGTGACGCAGGGGCCGCGGAACTGCGTCGCGGCCTGCACGAAGCCGCCGAGCGAATGCGGCGTGTGCACGCGGAGCCGGCGCAGGTCGGCCGGGAACGCGCCGTCCGCATCGAGGCGCGCGTAGGCCTCCTCGGTCGCGCCGATGCTGGCGGTGGAGGTGCCCACGACGATCGCGATGCGCGTGGGGCGGTGCCGCGCGCGCAGCAGGTCCAGCGCTTCGGGCAGGCCGTCCTGCTGCAGCGCCAGCCAGGCGAGGCGGTTGTTGCGGCATTCCCAGTCCGCCCACCCGGGAGGCAACGGCGCGTCCTCGAGCCCGTCGACGCGGCCGATCCAGGTGTCCAGCGGGGGCGCGGCCTCGAAATCGTTCGGGCGCAGGCCGCCGCGGCGGGCGCGCAGCGCGTCCAGTTGCGCGTCGCAGCCGCGGCCGAGGGCGGTGGTGGCGGAAAAGGCGCGGATCGCGAGCGGCGGCAAGGGCGGCGGGTTCGTCGCGGGCGACACGCTTGGGGTCCGGGCGGCGTCTGGCGGGAAGTCTGGCGCGAGTATAGCCAGCGGCGGCGTGAGGCCTGCGGTAAGGCCGCGGCCCGGCCGGCAAACCAATTGCACGGGTGCGGCCGCTGCGCCGCTGCTAGCATGCCCGGACGGTGCGCCGTCCGCACCATCGGGGATTTCCAGCATGCATGCGACGACCTCGCGGCGCCTGTCCGGCGCCCTCCTGGCCGCACTGGCCCTCGCCACGGCGCCGGCCTTCGCCTCCGGCCGCGTCCTGACCGACGCCGACTACGCGCGCGCCGAGCGCTTCCTGGGCAGCAACGCGAACGCGCTGGTCGACCACGCGGTCACCCGCGTCACCTGGCTGGGCGACGACCGCTTCTGGTATCGCGACCACGACGCGTCCGGCGACCGCTTCATGGTGATGGACGCGGCGCAGGGCGCGAAGCCCGCCACCGCGTTCGACCACGCGCGCCTCGCCGACGCGCTCTCGAAGGCCACCGGCAAGCCGGTCAAGGCCGACAAGCTGCCCGTCACCTCGTTCAGCGTCGCCGCCGACGGCGGCTACGAGATCTCGCTGCGCGGCAAGGATTACCTGTGCGATGCGGCGTTGAAGGCCTGCGCGGAGTCCGCCGCCAAGGGCGGCAAGGAACCCGGCGTGCGTTCGCCCGACGGCAAGTCCGAAGCGTTCGTGCGCGACTGGAACCTGTGGGTACGCGACGTCGCCACCGGCAAGGAGACGCAGCTCACGCGCGACGGCAGCACCGACTACGGCTACGCCACCGACAACGCCGGCTGGCAGCACAGCGACCGCGCGATCGTGCTGTGGTCGCCGGATTCGAAGCGCATCGCCACGTTCCGGCAGGACCAGCGCAAGACCGGCAGCATGACCCTGGTGCCGACCAGCGTCGGCCATCCCGACGTGCAGACCTGGAAGTACCCGCTGGTCGGCGACAAGGACATCACCATGATCGAGCGCGTCGTCGTCGACGCGCCGTCGGGCAAGGTGCTGCGCCTGAAGATGCCGCCCGACCAGCACCGCTCCACCCAGTGCGACGACGTCAGCTGCTTCGGCGGCTGGGAGGACGTGCAGTGGGCGCCGGACGGCCGGACCCTCGCGTTCGTGTCCAGCTCGCGCGACCACAAGGATGCCTGGCTGCGCATCGCCGACACGGCCACCGGCGCGATCCGCGAGGTGATGCACGAGCACGTGCCGACCTGGTTCGAGAGCGGCATCAACGCGATCAACTGGCGCTACCTCGCCGACAGCGGCGAGATCCTGTGGTGGAGCCAGCGCACGGACTGGGGCCACCTGTACCTGTACGACGCGGCGACCGGCAAGCTCAAGCACGCGGTGACCAGCGGCGAGGGCAACGTCGCCGAGGTGCTGCGCGTGGACGAGGATTCGCGCACGGTGTGGTTCACCGGCACCGGGCGCACGCCGGGCCTGGACCCGTACTACCAGCAGCTGTTCAAGGTCTCGCTGGACGGCGGCGAGCCGGTGCTGCTGACGCCGGAGCCCGCCAACCACACCGTCACGCTGTCGCCGGACGGCGAGCGGTTCGTGGATTCCTGGTCGACGCCGGTCGACCCGCCGGTCGCGGTGCTGCGCGATGCGGACAGCGGTGCCACCATCGCCCCGGTCGCCATCGCCGACATCTCGCGCCTGAAGGCCGCCGGCTGGGTGCCGCCGGAGCCGTTCACGGTCAAGGCGCGCGATGGCAAGACCGACCTGTACGGCCTGATGTTCAAGCCCACCGGCTTCGACGCGGCGAAGAAGTACCCGGTCGTCGACTACGTGTATCCGGGCCCGCAGGTCGGTTCGGTCGGCAGCCGCAGCTTCAGCGCGGCGCGCGGCGACAACCAGGCGCTCGCCGAACTCGGCTTCGTCGTGGTGCTGATCGACGGCATGGGCACGCCGTACCGTTCGAAGGCGTTCCATGACGGCTACGCCGCCGACATCGCCGACAACACGCTGCCCGACCAGGTCGCCGGCCTGAAGGAACTCGGCGCGCGCAACCCGTGGATGGACCTCGGCCGCGTCGGCATCTGGGGCCATTCCGGCGGCGGCAACGCCACGGCGGGCGCGATGTTCCACTACCCCGACTTCTTCAAGGTCGGCTGGGCCGAGAGCGGCAACCACGAGAACCGCAACTACGAGGACGACTGGGCCGAGAAGTGGCAGGGCCTGCTCGAGACGAAGGCCGACGGCACCACCAACTACGACAGCCAGGCCAACTGGGCGTTCGCGAAGAACCTCAAGGGCAAGCTGATGCTCACCCACGGGCTGATGGACGACAACGTCCCGCCGACGAGCACGCTGCTGGTGGTGGACGCGCTGATCAAGGCGAACAAGGACTTCGACCTGCTGCTGCTGCCGAACGCGCGCCATGGCTACGGCATGGACTCGTTCTACGTGATGCGCCGGCGCTGGGACTACTTCGTGTCCAACCTCGCGGGCGACACGCCGCCGGACGAATACCGCATCGCGCCGCCGCAGATGTAACGCGGCGATGCGCAACCTGAACCGTTCCGTATCCTGAACGGGACGATCGTCTATCGTGGCGGCATGGAAGCCGCCTTCGCCCGACCCGATCCACCGAACGATCCGCCACAAGTCCCGCTGCACCAGCTGCTGCGCGCGCATACCGCTGCGGCGCACGCGCGCCTCGATGCCGGCCTCGGCGGCGGCCTGCGCAACCCGCGCGAGTACGCCGCCTACCTCGAAGGCATGGCGGCGTTCCTCGACGAAGCCCTTGCCGTGCTCGGCGCGGAGGCGTGGCTCGCCGACGCGCGCCGGCTGCTCGCCGGCGACATCGGCCGCGCGCCGCCCGCCGCCCCTGCCGCCGGCGCGTGCACCGATCCCGCGCGCGCCGCCGGCTGGCGCTACGTGGTGGCCGGCGCGACGATGGGCGCGCGGCTGCTGTTGCGCGACGCGCAGCGGTTCGCCGGCGGTGCGCACGGCACCGCCTTCCTGCACGCCTTCGCTGGCGGCGATGCGTGGCCGCGCTGTCTCGCCGCGTTGCGCGATGCCCGGTTCGACCCGCCGGCGCGGGCGCGCGCCTGCGACGCCGCACTCGAAGCCTTCCACTCGGCCGAAGCCGCCCTGATCGACGCGAAGGCCATCCCCGATGCCGCATGAAGCTCCCACCATCGCGGATTGCGCGCGGGAACCCATCCACCTGAGCGGCGCGATCCAGCCGCACGGCTATCTCGTGTCGTGCCAGGTCTCCGACTGGACCATCCGCCAGGTGTCCGCGAACGCCGGGGCGCTCTTCGGCGTCGCGCCCGCGGCGCTGCTGGGCGAGACGCTGCGCGACCACGTCGCGTCCGAGGTCCTGGGGGAAATCGCGGACACGGTGGGCTACCTCGATGCCGGCGCGTCCGCGCAGCGCGTCGGCACCGCGAACCTCGGCGTGGACGGCGCGCTGTGCGACATCGCCGTGCACGTGGCCGACGGCCTGGTGCACATCGAAGCCGAGCCGGTCGACCGCGCCACCGGCGCGGAAGCGCCCACCGTGGTCGCGCAGGGCATGATCGCGCGCCTCGGCGCCGGCGAGGACGAAGCCGCCTTCCTCGACGCGGTCGCGGCGCAGGTCCGCGCGCTCAGCGGTTACGACCGGGTCATGGTCTACCGCTTCCGCGACGACGACGCGGGCGAGGTGGTCGCCGAATCGCTCGCCGACGGCCTCGAGCCCTACCTGGGCCTGCGCTATCCCGCGTCGGACATTCCTCCGCAGGCGCGCGCGCTGTACCTGCGCAACCGCATCCGCGTCATTCCCGACGCGTCGTACGTGCCGGTGCCGATCGTTCCCGGCACGCTGCCCGGAGGCGCGCCGCTCGACCTGGGCCAGCATGCGTTGCGCAGCGTTTCGCCGGTGCACCTGGAATACCTCCGCAACATGGGCGTCGCCGCGTCGATGTCCATTTCCATCGTCGCCGGCGGCCGCCTCTGGGGCCTGGTCGCCTGCCACCATCGCGAGCCCCGGCTCGTGTCGCCCGCGGCGCGCTCGGCGCTGGACCTGTTCGGCATGTTCGTGTCCATGCGGATCGCCGCGCGCGAGCAGGAACTGACCATGGACGGTTACGAACGCGCGGAACGCGTGCGCGAGCACCTGCGCCGGCAGCTCGCGGGCGCCGCCGATTTCAATGCCGCCCTCGCCGGAGAGCTGGCCATGCTGCAGGAGGCGCTACGCTGCGACGGCGCCGCGCTGTGGGTCGGTTCGCGATGGCACACCGCCGGGCGCGTGCCGGATCCGCGCGAGGCGCCCGAACTGCTCGCATGGCTGCGCCGCGAAGGTGCCGAGGCGGCGCTCATCGCCTCCGACACGGCTGCCGACTGGCATGCGGGGCCGATGGTCGACGGCAGCGTCGCCGGCGTGATGGCGCTGTGCCTCGGCGGCGGCGAGGACTGGCTGCTGCTGTTCCGCGACGAGCAGTTGCAGGACGTGCGCTGGGCCGGCGAGCCAGGCAAGGCGCCGGTGCCGAGCGACGACGGCATCCGGATCGCGCCGCGTCGCAGCTTCGCCACGTGGCGCCAGCGGGTCCGCGGCCGCAGCCTGCCCTGGAGCGACGCCGACCGGCGTGCCGGGGAGCGCCTGCACCGCCTGCTGCACGAATCGAGGCGGCGCGCGCTCGCGCGCAGCGATGCCGGCAGCGATCTCGACGGCCATGCGCAACGGCGCCTGCTGGGCGAGCAGCGGCAGCGGCTCACCGACCTGTCGCTGCTGCTCGAGGGACTGGTCCATCTCGACCATGACCAGACCTCGGCGCTCGAGCAGCGCATCCGCGCGCTGGAACACGAGCTGCGCGCGCTCATGCGCCGGCCCCTCGAGACCGTCCTCGACGCGTGAGCCCGCGCAGCGCCGTCAGCGCGGTCCCTGCCCGAACAGGATCGCCTTCTCGTCGTCCGACAGCGGCTTGCCCGCGTCCGGGTTCACGGTCCTCGCGAGCGCGAACGCGCGCTTCGTGGCCGGACGCGCGGCGATCGCGGCCTGCCAGCGGCGCACTTCCGCGAACGGTTCGAGGTCCAGCGGCGCCTTGTCGTAGGGGCTGATCCACGGATAGCAGGCCATGTCGGCGATGCCGTAATCGCCGGCGATGAACTCGCGGCCGCGCAGGTGCCGGTCGAGGACGCCGAGCAGGCGCCCGGCTTCCTTGCGGTAGCGCTCCTGCGCATAGGGAATCGGCTCCGGCGCGTAGACGCTGAAATGGCCGTGCTGCCCGGTCATCGGCCCGAGGCCCGCGGCCTGCCAGAACAGCCACTGCAGCGCCTCGTAGCGGCCGCGCAGGTCGGCCGGCAGGAAGCGCCCGGTCTTCTCCGCCAGGTACTGCAGGATCGCGCCCGACTCGAACACCGCCAGCGGGTCGCCGCCGTCGGCCGGCGCATGGTCGACCAACGCCGGCATCTTGTTGTTCGGCGAGATGGCCAGGAACGCGGGCTCGAACTGCGCGCCCTTGCCGATGTCCACGGGCACGATCCGGTAGGGCTGCGCCGCGCCGGCCTCGGCGAGCTCCTCCAGCAGCAGCGTGACCTTGTGGCCGTTCGGCGTGGGCCAGTAGTACAGGTCGAGCATGGGGCGGGACTCCTGCGACGCGGGTCTTCCAGCCTAGCGCGAACCGCCCGGCAGCGTTTACGCTGCGCAACCGTCCCGTCGCCGCCGCCCCGCCGCATGTCCGAGCCGATCCGCCCCGTCCGCACCGCCTCGCTCACCCCGCTGTCCGCGCTGATCTTCTCCTCGCGCTGGCTGCAGCTGCCGCTGTACCTCGGGTTGATCGTCGCCCAGGGCGTGTACGTGTTCCTGTTCGCGAAGGAGCTGTGGCACCTGATCCACGAGGCGCCGGCGCTGGGCGAGCAGGACATCATGCTGATCGTGCTCGGCCTGATCGACGTGGTGATGATCTCCAACCTGCTGGTGATGGTGATCGTCGGCGGCTACGAGACGTTCGTCTCGCGCCTGCGGCTGGAAGGCCATCCCGACCAGCCGGAATGGCTGAGCCACGTCAACGCCTCGGTGCTGAAGGTGAAGCTGGCGATGGCGATCATCGGCATCTCCTCGATCCACCTGCTGAAGACGTTCATCGAGGCGGGCACGCTTGGCCTGCCGGTGTGCGCGCAGGTCGCGGCGGGCACGCCGTGCACGCGCTTCACGCCGGGCGGCGTGATGTGGCAGACGATCATCCACTGCGTGTTCATCCTGTCGGCGATCGGCATCGCGTACACGGACCGGATCATGCAGGCGACCTCGAGCCGCCGCGAAGAACACGCGCACTAGCCCTTAGAATGGCGGGATGGATGTTTCCCACCTGCTCGACGGGCTGAACCCGGCCCAGCGCGAGGCCGTCACCGCGCCGGCGGGCCACTACCTGGTGCTCGCGGGCGCCGGCTCCGGCAAGACCCGCGTCCTGACCCACCGCATCGCCTGGCTGCACGAAGTGCACGGCGTGCCGCTGCACGGCATCCTCGCGGTCACGTTCACCAACAAGGCGGCGGCGGAGATGCGCGGCCGCGCCGAGCGCCTGCTCGAGCGCTCCGGCCGCGGCGGCGCGCGCGGCATGTGGATCGGCACCTTCCACGGCCTCGCGCACCGGCTGCTGCGCCTGCACTGGCAGGACGCGAACCTGCCCGAAGGCTTCCAGGTCCTCGATTCCGACGACCAGCAACGCCTGGTCAAGCGCGTCGTGCAGCAGCTCGAGCTCGACGAGGCGCGCTTCCCGCCGCGCCAGGTCGCGTGGTGGATCAACGCGCAGAAGGACGAGGGCCGGCGCCCGCAGCACCTGCAGCCGGCGAAGGACGACGTCTGGCTCGACGCGATGCAACGCTGCTACGCGCTGTACCAGGAACGTTGCGACCGCGCGGGGCTGGTGGATTTCGCCGAGCTGCTGCTGCGCGCGCTGGAGCTGCTGCGCGACAACCCGCCGCTGCTCGCGCACTACCGGCGCCGGTTCGGCGAGCTGCTGGTGGACGAATTCCAGGACACCAACGCGATCCAGTACGCCTTCGTGCGCCTGCTCGCCGGGAGCGAGGGCCACGTGTTCGTGGTCGGCGACGACGACCAGGCGATCTACGGCTGGCGCGGCGCGAAGGTCGAGAACGTGCAGCGCTTCCTCGCCGACTTCCCCGGCGCGACCACGCTGCGCCTGGAGCAGAACTACCGTTCCAGCGCCAACATCCTCAATGCCGCGAACGCGGTGATCGTCCACAACCCCGACCGGCTCGGCAAGCAGCTGTGGACCGACAGCGGCGAGGGCGATCCGATCGACCTGTACGCCGCCTACAACGAGATCGACGAGGCGCGGTTCGTGGTCGAGCGCATCCGCCAGTGGGTGCGCGACGGCGGCAGCCACGGCGAGGCGGCGATCCTGTATCGCAGCAACGCGCAGTCGCGTGCGTTCGAAGAGGCGCTGCTCGCCGAGCAGATCCCCTACCGCGTGTACGGCGGAATGCGCTTCTTCGAGCGCGCCGAGGTCAAGGACACGCTGGCCTACCTGCGCCTGGTCGCCAACCGCGACGACGACGCGGCGTTCGAGCGCGCGGTCAACACGCCCGCCCGCGGCATCGGCGAGCGCACGCTGGGCGAAGTGCGGCAGCAGGCGCGCGGCGCCGGGCTGTCGCTGTGGAACGCGGCGCGCCGCTGCGCCGAAGGCGGCGCGCTCGCAGGCCGGGCGCGCAACGCGCTGGCCGGATTCCTCGGGCTGGTCGATGCGCTCGCCGCCGAAGTCGCGGAGTTGCCGCTGCCGGAGAAGATCGACCACGTGCTGGCGCGCAGCGGCCTGCGCGACCACTACGCCGCCGAGTCGAAGGGCTCGCTCGATTCGCGCACCGACAACCTCGACGAACTGGTGTCGGTGGCCTCGCGCTTCGTGCAGCGCGACGACGACGATGAGGCCGCCCCCACCGGCGAGCTGGTCGCGTTCCTGTCGTACGCCGCGCTCGAGGCCGGCGAAGGCCAGGCGCAGGCGGGCGAGGACGGCGTGCAGCTGATGACGCTGCACAGCGCCAAGGGCCTGGAATTCCCGATCGTGTTCCTCGCCGGCCTCGAGGAGGGCCTGTTCCCGAGCGGGCGCTCGCTCGAGGAAAGCGGGCGGCTCGAGGAGGAGCGGCGGCTGGCCTACGTCGGCATCACCCGCGCGCGGCAGAAGCTGGTGCTGTCCTACGCCGAGGCCCGCCGCATCCACGGCTCCGACATGTACGGCATCCCGTCGCGCTTCCTGCGCGAGATCCCGGCGCCGCTGCTGCACGAAGTGCGGCCGCGGGTGCACGTGTCGCGACCGATGGCGGCGGCGATGCCGCCGCGCGCGCGCAACGCCGGCCACGCGTCGCTGGAGGCGCCGGCGATCCGGCTCGGGCAGAACGTGCGCCATCCGACCTTCGGCACCGGCTTCGTCACCGACGTGGAAGGCAGCGGCGCGCATGCGCGCGTGCAGGTGAACTTCGACGACGCCGGCAGCAAGTGGCTGGTGCTCGCCTACGCCAACCTCACCGGCGTGTAGGGCCGGCCCGGGGCCGCCCGTTCTCCTCCCGCGCATGAACGGGCGGTAGCGCTCCCGGTCACGCGGCTTCAACGCGCGCACGGCGACGATCGCGCGTGGAGGACCACCATGGCCACGAAGAAGAAGACAGCGCAGCGCCAGCGCGACATCCAGCGCGAGGCCGACGCGCGCAACGCGCCCAAGGAGGCGCGCAAGACTGCGAAGAAGGCTGCGGCGAAGCAGGCGGGCAAGCCGGCGAAGAAGGCCGTCCAGGCAGGCACGCGCCGCCAGCCGGAGAACCCGCTGCCGAAGCAGAGCCAGCGCAAGCCGGGCCACGAGCACCAGCTCGATCCGCAGCCGCGCTTCCTCGCGCCCGACTACGTCGGCAGCGGCAAGCTCGACGGCATGGCCGCGCTGATCACCGGCGGCGACTCCGGCATCGGCCGCGCCGTCGCGGTGCTGTTCGCGCGCGAAGGCGCCGATGTCGCCATCACCTATCTCTGCGAGGATCGCGACGCGGACGAGACGAAGCGCCGCGTCGAGGAGGAAGGCCGCCGCTGCATCGCCGTCGCCGGCGACGTCAAGGACCCCGCGTTCTGCGAGGACATGGTGGCGCATGTGATCGAGGCCTTCGGCCGCCTCGACGTGCTCGTGAACAACGCCGCCTTCCAGCAGCACGGCGCCGCCCTCGAGGACATCACCGAGGAGCACCTGCAGGAGACGCTGCAGACCAACATCGGCGGCTATTTCCACATGGCCCGCGCCGCCCTGCCGCACATGCGGGAGGGCGCCAGCATCATCAACACCGGCTCGGAGACCGCGCTGTTCGGCAGCAAGCACCTGCTGGACTACTCGGCGACCAAGGGCGCGATCCACGCGTTCACGAAGTCGCTGGCGGCCAACCTGCTGGAGCGCGGCATCCGCGTGAACGCGGTGGCCCCCGGCCCGGTGTGGACGCCGCTCAATCCGGCCGACCGGAAGGCGGACGAGGTCGCGAAGTTCGGACAGGACAGCGACATGGGCCGCCCCGCGCAGCCGGAGGAGATCTCGCCGGCCTACGTGTTCCTGGCGTCGCCGGTGTGCGCGTCGTACGTGAACGGCGTGGTGCTGCCGGTGATGGGCGGTCCGCGCGGCTGAGCTACAGCTGGAACCCGATCGAGCGCACCATGCCCTCGACCAGGTCGCGTCCCCACCCCGGCCGGCGCGCCGCATGGCCCGCCCCCTCGGCTGCGAGCGAGCGGAACCAGCGCGCCAGCGCTTCCACCTGCGCGGCGTCGTGGAAGAGCGCATTGAGCTCGTAGTTGAGGAACAGGCTGCGCCCGTCGAAGTTGACCGATCCGCAGCTCGCGAAGCCCGCGTCGACCACGATCGCCTTGGCATGCAGCATCCGCGGGAGCAGGCGGATGTGCGCGCCCGCCGCGGCGAGCTCGCGCAGGCTGCGTTCGCGGGCGATGTCGGCCAGCGCATGGTTCGAGCGGGCCGGCAGCAGCAGCTCCACCGCGACCCCGCGCCGTGCCGCGAGCGCGAGCGCGAGTTGCAGCGCGTCGTCTGGCACGAAGTAGGGCGTCGCGATGAGGATGCGCGCGTCGGCGCGCGCGATCGCGCTGATGAACAGGTCGTAGGCGGTGTCGTCGCGCCGGTCCGGGCCGCTCGGCAGCAGCTGGGCCAGCGGGCCGCCGGTGCGTTCCGCGGCGCCGTCGACCATCGCGCCGGTGGCCGACGTTCCCGCAGTCGCGGCGCCGGTCGCCGGCGCCGTGCCGCCTGCCGCGGCCCAGTCGAACGCGAAGCCGTCGATGGCGTCCACCGTCGGGCCGCCTTCGATCGTGAAGCTGAGATCGTCCCAGGCGGGCATGCCGTTGCTGCCGAGGAAGTAGTCGTCGGCGACGTTGCGGCCGCCGCTCCACATCGCGCGGCCGTCCACGATCGCGAGCTTGCGGTGGTTGCGCAGGTTCCCGCGCCCGAACTGCAGGCGCAGGCGCATCCGGAGCGGCGCGAACCAGCGCACTTCGATGCCCTCGCCGCGCAGCATGCGCAGCGTGCGGCGTCTTCCCGCGAACGCGCCGAAACCGTCCAGCAGCACGCGCACCGGCACCCCGCGCGCGCCGGCGCGTCGCAGCGCGGCGGCGACCTGGCGGCCGACCTCATCGTCGCGGAAGATGAACACCTGCAGGTCGATGCAGCGCTCCGCGCCGTCGAGGAGCGCGAGAAGGGATTGCAGCGCCCGGGCGCCGTCGGGCTCGATCGCGATCGTGGCGCAGCGGCGGGGCGGCGGCAGGTCGAGGCCCAGCGACAGCGCCTGCCACCATGTGCCTTCGCCCGCCGGTACCGCCGCGGGCGGGCGCGGTGCGGCGGGGGCGTGCGCGACCTTGCGCGTGCCGAACAGCAGGTAGGCCGGCAGGGCCACGTACGGAATGGCCACGAGCGAGATCACCCAGGCCAACGCCGCCGAGGGCGCGCGGCGCTGGCGGCCGGAGTGGGTCAGCGCGACGTACGCCAGCAATCCGGTGGCCACCGCCGCGAGGTGGAGCAGCGGCAGCAGCAGCGGATGCAGCGGCGCCATGCGCGTCGCGGCTTACCAGCCGAACAGCTTGTAGTAGGTCAACGGCCCGCCCTGGGCGTCGTGCTCGTCGATGCGCCCGTCGCCGTTGCGGTCGTAGATGTAATAGGTGGCGCCGCGTACGGGGACGACCTTGATCATCCTCAGCTGCGACGCGACGCGGTACTCGGTGATCACGTCGCCGTTGCCTTCGGTGCGTGTGGTCTGCACCGCATCGGCACCCAGCATCTCTTCGGGGGGCACCGTGGCGCAGCCGGCCAGCACCGATGCCAGGGCGAGGGCGAGGGGCAGGGCGTGGCGCATGGCGGCTTCTCCGGGGGGCGGGCCTGCAGTATGCGCCATGCCCGGGGCGGTAGAATCGACCGATGAAGCGCCTCGTCCTGATCGACGGTTCGTCCTACCTGTACCGCGCCTTCCACGCGCTGCCGCCGCTGTCCAACGCGGCCGGCGAGCCGACCGGCGCGCTGTTCGGCGTGGTCAACATGCTGCGCGCCACGCTCAAGGAGCGGCCGGACTGCGCCGCGTTCGTGGTGGATGCGCCCGGCAGGACCTTCCGCGACGACCTCTATCCCGAATACAAGGCCAACCGCCCCCCGATGCCCGACGAGCTGCGCGCGCAGCTGCAGCCGATGTGCGACATCGTCGAGGCGCTGGGCTTCTCGCTCCTGCGCATCCAGGGCGTCGAGGCCGACGACGTGATCGGCACGCTCGCGGTGGAGGCGGCGCGCGAGGGCAGCCTCGTCACCATCTCCACGAGCGACAAGGATTTCGCCCAGCTCGTGGGCGGCTACGAGGGCGGCGGCCGGATCGAGCTCGTGAACACGATGAGCGGCAGCCGCCTGGACAGCGACGAAGCCGTCGTCGCGAAGTTCGGCGTGCCCGCGGCGCGCATCGTCGACCTGCTGGCGTTGATGGGCGACGCGATCGACAACGTCCCGGGCATCGAGAAGTGCGGTCCCAAGACCGCGGCGAAGTGGCTGAACGAATTCGGCGACCTCGACGGCGTGATCGCGGCCGCGGCCGGCATGAAGGGCAAGATCGGCGAGAACCTGCGCGCCGGCGTCGACCGCCTGCCGCTGAACCGCACGCTGGTCACGATCCGCACCGACGTGGCGATGGCGCTGCCGGCGAGCGCGCTGGCGCTGCGCGACCGCAACGTGGAGGCGCTGCGCGGCCTGTACGCGCGCTACGGCTTCAACCAGGCCCTGCGCGAGCTGGAAGGCAACGTCGCGCCAGAGCCGGCGCCGGGCGCCGCGGCCAAGGGCGGCACGGGCGCAGGCGGCGGCGCGATGCGCGGCACCGCCGCGGGCTACGCGCGCGCCGCGGCGGCGCCCGCCGGCGATGCCGCGGTGGACCCCGCGCTGTCCGCGCCCGGCGAATACGAGACCATCCTCACCCGCGAGCGCCTCGACGCCTGGATCGGCATGCTGCGCGCCGCGGACGAGTTCGCCTTCGACACCGAGACCGATTCGCTCGACGCGCTGTGCGCGAACCTCGTCGGCCTGAGCTTCGCGGTCGAGCCCGGCCGCGCCGCGTACGTGCCCGTCGGCCATGCCTATCCGGGCGCCCCGGCGCAGTTGCCGCTGCGGGAAGTGCTGGACGCGCTGCGCCCGCTGCTCGAGGATCCCGCCAGGCCCAAGCTCGGCCAGCACGGCAAGTACGACCTCCACGTGCTGCGCTGCCACGGCGTCGAGGTCAGGGGCTATGCCGACGACACGATGCTCGAGAGCTTCGTGCTCAATGCCACCGCCACGCGCCACGACATGGATTCGCTGGCGCGGCGCTACCTCGGCTACGAGACCGTCAAGTACGCCGACGTCGCGGGCAAGGGCGCGAAGCAGATCCCGTTCCCGCAGGTGGCGATCGATGACGCGACCCGCTACGCCGCCGAGGACGCCGACGTCACCCTGCGCCTGCATCGCGTGCTGCGTCCGCGCGTGGCCGCCGATCCCGCGCTGGAGCGCGTGTACCGCGAGATCGAGATGCCGCTGGTGCCGGTGCTGGAACGCATCGAGGCGAACGGCGTGCTCATCGACATGGACGAGTTGCGGCGCCAGTCCGCGGACCTGTCGCGGCGCATGCTCGAGCTGCAGCAGCAGGCGACCACGCTGGCGGGGCGCACGTTCAACCTCGATTCCCCGAAGCAGGTGTGCGCGCTGCTGTTCGAGGAACTGAAGCTGCCGGCGATGGTGAAGACGCCCGGCGGCCAGCCGTCCGCGAACGAGGAGGCGCTGGAGGCGATCGCGGACCTGCACGAGCTGCCGCGCGTGATCCTCGACTACCGCGGCCTGGCGAAGCTGCGCAGCACCTATACCGACAAGCTGCCGGAGATGGCGAATCCCCGCGACGGCCGCGTGCACACCAGCTACCACCAGGCCGGCGCGGCCACGGGGCGGCTCGCGTCGAGCGATCCGAACCTGCAGAACATCCCGATCCGCACGCCCGACGGCCGCCGCATCCGCAAGGCGTTCATCGCGCCGCCGGGGCGCCGCATCGTTGCCTGCGACTACTCGCAGATCGAACTGCGGATCATGGCCCACCTGTCGCAGGACCCGGCGCTGGTGCGCGCGTTCGAGTCCGGCGCAGACATCCACCGCGCCACCGCCGCCGAGGTGTTCGGCAAGCCGATCGACGCGGTGGAGCCCGGCGAGCGCCGCGCCGCCAAGGCGATCAACTTCGGCCTGATGTACGGCATGAGCGCGTTCGGGCTGGCGAAGCAGCTGGGCATTCCGCGCGGCGAGGCGCAGGACTACATCGCGCTGTACTTCAGCCGCTACCCGGGCGTGCGCGACTTCATGGAGGCCACCCGCCAGCAGGCGCGCGAGCGCGGCTACGTGGAGACCGTGTTCGGCCGGCGCCTGTACCTGGCCGACATCCAGGCCCGCAACCAGGGCCTGCGCGCCGCCGCCGAGCGCGCGGCGATCAACGCGCCGATGCAGGGCACCGCCGCCGACATCATCAAGCGGGCGATGGTGGACATCGACGGGTGGCTGGCGGGCCAGGGCGGGTCCGGCGCCGCCGCACCGGCGTTGATGGTGCTGCAGGTCCACGACGAACTGGTGTTCGAGGCGGACGCGGGCTTCGTCGACACCCTGCTCGCGGAGGTGCCCCGGCGCATGGCCGGCGCGGCCTCGCTGCGGGTGCCGCTGGTCGTCGACAGCGGCGTCGGCGCGGACTGGGACGAGGCGCATTGACCGTTCGTCGGAAAGGCATGAATCCTTCCTGAACCCAACAGTTTTTTAACCCCCGCCTTCACGAACCATCCATGTGGCTGGTGGTCATATAGACCGCGACGGATGCAACGTCCGTCGTGCGATCACCTCCCCTCCCCTGGAGTGATCCCCGGAACGGATACCCCTCCCCAGGTTCCGTTCCCCGGCCCCGCTAGCCTCCCCCCTGGCTATGCGGGGCTTTTTTATGCGCGCAGCGCATAAAAAAGCCCCCCAAAGTTTTGGCGCGATGTTTTCCGGTACGGGCGAGTGGCCGCGGCGCCAAAACTTTGGGCCCCGCGCAATGCGCCCTACATCCCCCGCGCCTGTCGGCGCGCCCCCCTTGGGAAGGGGGGCTTTCCTCCATGTGGGTGAGTTGCGGCCGAAGGTGAAGGCGGCCGGAGGTGAAGGCGGCCGGAGGTGGTCGCGACCGGAGGTGTGGGATGCTGGGTTCCGGATGGATGCGGAGCTGGGCGATGGAGGAGGTCTGGGGGTTGTCGGCGCCGTGGTGGGTGTTCGTGCTGCGGGCGGTGCTGGTCTACGCGATGGTGATGGTGCTGGTGCGGGTGTCGGGGAAGCGGGCGGTGGGGCAGTTCACGCCGTTCGACCTGGTGCTGCTGATCCTGATCGGCAATGCGGTGCAGAACGGGCTCAACGGCGGCGACAACTCGGTCACCGGCGCCTTGATCCTCGCGGGCACGCTGATCCTGCTGAACTTCGGGGTGGCGTTCGTGACCGCGCGCTCGCAGCGCGCCGAGCGCATCGTCGAGGGCGTACCGATGGTGCTGGCGCGCGATGGCGTGGTGTTCGAGGACGTGCTGCGGCGCGAGCTGGTCAGCCTCGACGATTTCCACGAGGCGCTGCGGATGAACAACCTCGCCGATCCGGACGACGTCGCGCTCGCGCTGCTCGAGACCAATGGCAGCATCAGCGTCGTGCCGAAGGACGCCGGCGGCTCCGAGCGCGCCGCGAAATACCTGTCGCGTCTGCCGCGCAAGTCGCTGCACCGGCGCCGGCGCCGGCCCGGGAGCCCGCAGGCGGACTGAACAGCGGCCCGGATCAGCCGCCCGCTTCGGCCAGCCAGTCGCGCGGGCGCAGGTAGTCCGCCAGGCGGGCTTCGGCGCTGCCCGGCCCGGGCGCGTAGCCGTATTCCCAGCGCACCCGCGGCGGCAGGCTCATCAGGATCGACTCGGCGCGGCCGCCCGACTGCAGCCCGAACAGCGTGCCGCGGTCGTAGACGAGGTTGAACTCCACGTAGCGGCCGCGCCGATAGAGCTGGAATTCGCGTTCGCGCTCCCCCGATGGCATGTCCCTGCGGCGCCCGACGATCGGCAGGTAGGCATCGAGGAAGCCGTCACCCACCGCGCGCATGTAGGCGAAATCGGCGTCGAAGCCGGTGTGCAGGTCGTCGAAGAAAAGCCCGCCGACGCCGCGCGTCTCGTCGCGGTGCTTCAGGTAGAAGTACTCGTCGCACCAGCGCTTGTGGGCGTCGTAGCGTTCCCGTCCGCCGAAGGGCTCGCAGAGCGCGCGCGCGGTGCGGTGCCAGTGCAGCACGTCCTCGTCGAACGGATAGAACGGGGTCAGGTCGAAGCCGCCGCCGAACCACCACGCCACGGTTTCGCCGTCGCGCATCGCGCGGAAATGGCGGACGTTCGCGTGCGTGGTCGGCAGGTAGGGATTCAGCGGGTGGAACACCAGCGACACGCCGCAGGCGCGCCACGACGCACCGGCCAACTCCGGCCGCGCGGCGCTCGCCGAGGGCGGCAGCTTCGTGCCGGAGACGTCGGAGAAGCCGATCCCGGCCTGCTCGAACACGGCGCCGTCGCGCAGCACGCGGGTGCGCCCGCCGCCGCCTTCGGCGCGCGTCCAGGCGTCCTCGGCGAAGCGCGCGCCGCCGTCGGCCGCCTCGATCGCCGCGCAGATGCGGTCCTGCAGGCCGAGCAGCCAGTCGCGGACGGTGTCGAATTCAGTCATGGGGCATCAGCGTCGCGTCGAACAGCTCGAGGATGCGCCGGTATTCGTCGTACCAGGCGTCCGGGTGGGTGAAGCCGTGGCGCTCGAGCGGGTAGGGCGCGATCGACCACTTGTCCTTGCGCAGCTCGATGAGCTTCTGCACGAGGTTCACCGAGTCCTCGAAGAACACGTTGTCGTCGATCATGCCGTGCGCGATCAGCAGGTGGTCGTGCAGGCCTTCGGCGAACTCGATCGGAGACGAGCGTGCGTATGCCTCGGGGTCGATGTCGGGCGTGTTGAGGATGTTCGACGTGTACTCGTGGTTGTAGCGCGTCCAGTCGGTCACCGGGCGCAGCGCGGCGCCGGCCTTGAACACGCCGGGCTCGCGGAACAGCGCCATGAAGGTCATGAAGCCGCCGTAGCTGCCGCCGTAGATGCCGGCATGGCCGCGGTCGGCCTGGCGCTCGGCGACCGCCCAGTCGAGGCCGTCGAGGTAGTCCTCGAGCTCCGGATGGCCCATGTTGCGGTAGATCGCGGTGCGCCAGTCGCGGCCGTAGCCCGACGAGCCGCGGTAGTCGAGGTCGAGCACGACGTAGCCGCGCTGCACGAGCAGGTTGTGGAACATCTGCTCGCGGAAATAATCGGGCCAGCGCAGTTCCGCATTCTGCAGGTAGCCGGCCCCGTGCACGAACATCACCAGCGGATACTTCCGCCCCGGCTCGCGCACCGCGGGGCCGTAGAACTTCCCGTAGACGGTGCCGGCGCCGTGCTTCGACGGCATCTCGACGCGCTCGGGCGCGATCCAGCGCATGGCCTTCCAGGCGGCGCTGCGCGTGTCGGTGAGTTCGCGCGCGCTGCCGCCGGCGACCGCGTCGACCACAGCGAGCTGCGGCGGAACGTAAGCGGACGAATGCCGCACGAGCAGGCGCACGCCGTCGGGCGACTGCGCGAAGCCCTCGACGCCGTCGAGCGCGGTCAGCTCGCGCACCTCGCCGCCGCCGGCGCCGACGCGGCACACCTCGTAGTCCACCGGCGACGCGCGGTTGCACAGGAACAGGAAGCCGCGGCCGTCGGCGGCGAGCTGCGGCTGCGAGGCTTCCCAGCGGCCCGAGGTGAGCTGGCGCGCCTTTGCCCCGGCGGTCGCGGTGTCGAGCGTGTACAGCTGCGACCAGCCGCTCTCCTCCGACAGGAACCACAGCGTGCGGCCGTCCGGCATCCAGCCGAAGTCGTTGAAGTCCCAGTTGATCCAGGCGTCGTCGTGCAGGCGATGGCGCGACTGCAGCGCCGCCTGCGCGCCGTCGCCGGACGCGGGCGGCAGGGTTGCCGGCGACACCGTCGCGATCCAGCGATCCTTGTTGTCCACCGCGCGCACCAGCACCGCCGCGTTGCGCGAATCGGCCGACCAGTGGATCGCCGGGCCGCTGCCGTCGCCGTCGGTCTCGATGCGCACCGCGCGATCGCCCTGCAGGGGATCCTTGCCCGCCGCCTTGCGCAGGGCCGCGAGCGGATCGGTGCCGATGCCGGGCAGCGACGCGAACGAGAGCTTGCGCGACTTGCCGCCTGCCACATCGACCAGCCACAGCGTATGCGGGATCGGCGCGTTGCGGCCGACGACGGGCCGGCCTTCCTCCGGTTCCTGGTAGCCGGACTCGGTGACGTAATGCGGCAGGCTCGTCGCCTTGCCGGCGTCGGCGCCCTTGGGCGTGGTCACCACCAGCAGCCAGCGGCCGTCCGGCGACATCGCGGTGTCGGCGATCGAGACCTCGTCGCCGAGGTAGGCCGGCGCCGGCGAGCGGGTCGGGTCGGCGGCGCGCCACGCGTCCTGCTGCTCGCGCGCGGCATCGCGGCGCTCGCGGTCGTCGCGCAGCGTGTCGATCAGGCGCAGCTGGCGGTCGCGAAGGTCGTCCTGCTCGGGCACGGCGCCCGGCGCGCGCTCGGCGAGCACGCGCGCGGCCTGCATCGTGCCGCCCGCGGCGGTCC
>JBDZUW010000012.1:27082-39140 GCA_040255375.1 Luteimonas sp.
GCGCGCTCGGCGAGCACGCGCGCGGCCTGCATCGTGCCGCCCGCGGCGGTCCAGCGGTACCAGTCGTTGCCGGCGCGCCAGGACAGCGAACCGTCGCTGCCCCACTGCGGCAGCGCCTGGGTGTCGTCGTCGCGCGTCAGTTGCTGCAACGTGCCGCTGCGCAGGTCGCGCACGAACACGTCGCCGTTGCGCACGTAGGCCATGCGCGCGCGCTGCGCGTCGTACACGGGGTTCGCGGCGTCGAGCGCGGCGCGCGCCGTGCCGTCCACGCGCACCGGCGCGCCGCCCGCGGCGGCGACCGACCAGGTGTCGCGGATCGTGGCGCCGGCGCGCTTCAGGCGGTACTGCGCCTCCGTGCCGTTCCAGGACCACCAGAAGTCCTCCACCGGCGGCCCGATCCAGTCGGGGTCGGCCATCGCCTGCGCCAGCGTCAGCACAGGCGCGTCGGTCGTCGCGGTCGCAGGGATCGCCGCTGCCTGCGGCTGCGCGACCGCGGGCAGCGCCACGGCCAGCGACAGGAACAGCGCGGCCTTCGCCGGCACGGGGGAACGGTGGAAAGACAGTCGCATGGCGGGATCCGGGCCGTAAACCGGCGCAGCGTAGCAGCCGGACGCGCGCACCGGCGCAGCCGTGTTCCCCAATGCTGGCGTTTCCTCCACAATCGCGGCGATGCACGCCTACGTCTACAAGAGCCTGAAAAGGGCCGATACCTACGTCTACCTCGCGGCGCGCGACGACTTCGCGCGCCTGCCGGAGCCGTTGCGCACCCGCCTCGGCCCGCTGTCCTTCGTGCTCGACGTGGCGCTTTCCCCAGAACGGAAGCTGGCCCGCGAGGACGCCGTCGCCGTCATGGAGAACCTCGCGGCGCGCGGTTTCCACCTGCAGTTCCCGCCTTCCGCGGCCGCCGACCCGATGGCGGAGGACTGGGGCACCGATGCCTGACCTGCAACGCGTCCTGCCGCCGGCGGCCCTGGCGTCCGGCGCCGCGCTCGCCGCGGCGGCAGGCTTCGGCGGTGCGCCGGCGGCGATCGCCGCCACCCTGGCGCAGCCGGCGTTCGCGCTCGCGGTGTCGCGCTGGCGCCGTGCGCCGGCCGCGAGTCCCTGGCCGCGCCATGCGCTGGGCCTGGCCCTGCTGTGGGCCGCGGGCGCCGCGCTGTTCGCGGCGCTGGTGGCATGGCCGGTCTCGTCGCTGCTGGCCAGCGGCAGCCTGGCGGCGGCGCTCGCGGCGAGCCTGGCCTTCGGCGTCGCCCTGGTCGCCGCGTGGCGGGTGTGGCCGCTCTGGCACGGCATGGAGCGCGACGGCGGCCACGCCTCGGACCACTGGCGCGAACTGTCGCGCGTCGCCGCCGGCGACTGGCGCGGCCTCGGCGCCGCGGCGGCGATCGTGCTGCTCGCGGCCCTGCCGCTGCTGCTCGCCTGGCCCGGGTTGCTGGGCGATGGCACGCGCTGGAGCCTGGCGCTCGCGTCGATCGCGATCGCGCCGCTGTTGCACGGCGTGCTGCAGCGCATGCCCGCGCCGCGGCTGCTGGCCGCCGGCTGGCAGTCGTTGCCGGTGGACGAAGCGGACGAAGGCGGCGTGCCCGAGGGCGACGTGCTCGCCGACGGCGAGTCGCCCGAAGCCGCGCTCTACGCCGCCGCGCGCAATGGTCGCGTGGATCGCGCGCTGGCGCTGCTCGATGCCGGCGCGGATGCGTCCGCGCCGCCGCCCGCGGGCGCGCGCGACCAGCGTTCGCTGCCGGTGCTCGCCGCCGTGCTGCCCGATCTCCGCCTGCTGCGCGCGCTGATCGCCCGTGGCGTCGACCTCAATGCCGCGCACGCGGGCATGACGCCGCTGCTGGCCGCGACGCGCGACAGCTGGCACGGCCGCCCCGAGGCGGTGATGACGCTGCTCGCGAACGGCGCGGATCCGCGCGTGCGCGACCTCGAGGGCAACACGCCGCTGCACCATGCCGCGCGCAGTTCCGATCCCGGCGTCGCCGCGTTGCTGCGGGATGCCGCCGCGGAGCTCGAGGTGCGCAACGACGACGGCCTGACCCCGCTCGGCGTCGCCTGCGCGGCGGGCAACTGGCGCCTCGCGCGCTTCCTGCTCGAGCGCGGCGCGGTGGTGCAGGCCGACGGCGCCACGCCGGCGTTGCTCGCCGCGGCCGGCGCGGAGGACGACGACGCGGCCGGCGTGCAGCTGCTGCTCAAGCACAAGGCGCGCGTGGACGCGCGCGACCTGCAGGGTCGCAGCGCGCTGCACGAAGCCGCCTTCCACGGCCATGTCGAGATCATCGCCGCGCTGCTCGCCGCGCATGCCGACGTGGAGGCGCGCGACGGCGCCGGCCGCACGCCGCTGCTCGCCGCCGCGCGCGGCGGCAGCGTGGCCGCGGTGGATGCGCTCGCCGCGGCGGGCGCCGACGTGCAGGCCGTGGACGCCGAAGGCCAGGGTGCGCTGATGCTCGCGTGCCTCGCGGCGACGCCATCGCCGCCGCTGGTGCAGCGCCTGCTCGCGCTCGGCGCCGATCCCGCGCTGGTGGACCGCGAAGGACGCCGCGCGCTCGACCACGCCCTGCAGGCGGGGCGCTGGTCCCTGGTGGCGGTGCTGGATCCGGAGCATCCGCTGCCCGCGGCGCTTTCCGACGGAAGCGCGGACGATGCGGCCGTCGCCGGAACGCAGGAAAGCGCGGCCGCCGATGCGGCGCCGCTGCCGCCGCCCGATCCCGAAGCGCGCGCAGGCCTGGCCGACAGCCGCCTGTTCGCGCTGCTGTCGCAGGGTCCGGCCGGCCTCGACGAACTCGCCGCGCTGCTCGACGCGGCACACGCCCCCGCGGGCGCGGGCGGCCTGGCGCGCTTCCTCGAAGCGTGCGTGGCGGGCGGCCACGACGGCGCGAGCGCGCACCTGGAAACCTTCGCCTCCGGCCTGGTCGAGCGCGGCGCCGATCCGTTCGCGGCGTCGCCGGCGGGCAATCCGCCGCTGGCGCTCGCGGTCCGGCTGGGCTGGGTGCGCGCCTGCGAACGCCTGCTCGCCGCGGGCGCCGATACGTCCGCGCGCGACGCCCACGGCATGACGCCGCTGCATCTCGCCGCGGCGCTCGGCCGCGAACCCGCGCTGAAGCTGCTGGTGCGCCACGGCGCCGCCCCCGATGCGCGCGCGCCCGACGGGCAGACGCCGCTGGGCGTCGCGCTGTCGAGCGGGCGCCGCGACCTCGTCGACTGGCTCGAATGGCACGGCTGGCCGTTGCCGCGCCGCCCGCTGCACGCCTCCGACCTGCCCGCGGCCGCGATCGTCGGCGACGCCGGCGCGGTGCGCCGGCTGCTGGACCTCGGCTTCCCGATCGACGCCGCCGACGCGCAGGGCTGCACCGCGCTGCTGCGCGCCGCCGGTGGCGGGCACCGCGAATGCGTGGAACTGCTGCTGGAGCGCGGCGCCGATCCGCGCATCGCCGCGCTCACCGGCGCGACGCCGCTGTCGGCCGCGGTGAGCATGCGCCACGCCGCCATCGTCGACCGGCTGCTCGCTGCGGGCGCGGGCCTGGAACAGCGGCTTCCGGGCGAAGTCACGGTGCTCATGCTCGCCGCCGCGCTCGGCCTGCCGGACCTGGTCGCGCGCCTGCTGCAGGCCGGCGCGGACGTGCACGCCTGCGATGCGCAGGGCCTCACGCCGCTGCACTGCGCGGTGCTGTTCGCCTTCACCGCGCGCGAGAAGCCGCGCGTGCTGGCGCTGCTCGACACGCTGCTCCTCGCCGGCGCCGAGCCCGATGCGCGCGCCGCCGGGCAGGTCACGCCGCTGCTGTTGCTGCTGGGCTCGCGCGCCGAGCCGGGCACCGCCTGCGACGAGGACGTGGTGCTCACCGCGCTCGAGCGCCTGCTCGAGGAAGAGGTGGCGCTGGACGTGCAGGACCCGCGCGGCTTCGGCCCGCTGCACCTGGCCGCGCTGCACGGGCTGCTGCGCATCACCCAGCGCCTGCTGCGCGCGGGCTGCGACCCGGGCCTGCGCGACGGGTTGAACCGCACGCCGCGCGAGGTCGCGGTGATGCGCGGCTTCGTCGACGTCGCAGGCGAATACGCACCGGCGCAGGCCGGCGGCAACCCCTCGCTCGCCCGCTTCCTGCGCCCGCCGCCTACGTCGTAGGGCCGCGTTTCTCCACCATGCCGCCGAGCACGCCCTCGCCGCGGTCGGCGGCGAACAGCTCCTCCAGGTCGCGCCGCGCTTCCTGCGAGGTCTGGATCAGCGCGACCTCGTCGTCGTACACCTGGTGCTGCGCGCGCAGCAGCGCTTCGTCGTGCTCGCGGAAGCGCTCGGCACGGCGCGCGGCGACGTCCTCGCGCTCCCCGAGCGCCACCAGCACGCGCTCGCCCAGCTTCAGGCTCGAATGGAAGGTCTCGCGCACGACCTCGACGCCCAGGTCCATCAGTTCCCAGGCGTGGCGGCGGTTGCGGGCGCGCGCGAACACGGTGGCGTCGGGGTAGAGCCGGCGCAGCGTGCGCACCACGCCGAGGTTGGATTCGGGCTCGTCGATCGCCACCACGAACACGCGCACGCCGCCGGCGCCGGCCGCGCGCAGCAGCGCGGGCCGGGCGGGATCGCCGTAGTAGATCTGGCTGCCGAAGCGGCGCACGAAGTCGACCTGCTCCGGGCTGTGCTCGATCGCGACGAAAGGCACGCGCTGCGCGGCGAGCAGGCGCGCGACCACCTGGCCGAAGCGCCCGAAGCCCGCGATGAGGACCTGCGGATGCGTGTCCGGGATGTCGTCGAACGGCCGTGCCGGGAGGGCCGCGGCGGGATCGCGCAGCCACCGCGCCATCGCGGCGAGCAGCAGCGGCGTGAGCGCCATCGACACGCCGACCACCGCGACCAGGCGATCGTGCAGCGCACCGTCCAGCAGCGCGACCTTCTCCGCTTCGCCGAACACCACGAAGGCGAACTCGCCGCCGAGCGCGAGCACGCTGCCCAGCAGCAGCGCCTCGCGCGGGGCCAGGCGTCCCGGGCGCAGGCCGACGCCGAACAGGATCGCGAACTTCACCAGCATCAGCCCGAGCACGAGGAGCGCGATCGTCCCCGGTTCCGACGCGATGCGGCCGAGGTCGATGCCCATCCCCACCGCCATGAAGAACAGGCCCAGCAGCAGGCCTTCGAACGGCTGGATCTGCGCCTCGAGTTCATGGCGGAATTCGGAGTCGGCGAGCAGCACGCCGGCGAGGAACGCGCCCAGGCCCATGCTCAGCCCGGCGAGCTGCATCAGCCAGGCGCTGCCCAGCACCACCAACAGCGCGGTCGCGGCGAACACCTCGGGCATGCGCGTGCGCGCCACGATGCGGAAGACGTGCCGCAGCAGCACGCGGCCGCCGAACACGAGCGCGGCGATCGCCGCCAGCGCGCGCGCCGCCGCCCACCACGGGGACTGCAGCTCCCCGCCGGCGTGGCCGAGCAGCGGGATCGCGGCGAGCAGCGGGATCGCCGCCAGGTCCTGGAACAGCAGGATCGCGAACGCGAGCCGCCCGTAGTCCGCGTTCAGCGCCTTGCGCTCCGACAGCAGCTGCAGCCCCACCGCCGTCGACGAGAACGCCAGCCCGAAGCCGACGACCACCGCTGCGTGCCAGTCGATGCCCAGCGCCAGCGCGATCGCGCCGAGTGCCAACCCGGTCGCAAGCACCTGCGCGCCGCCGGCGCCGAACACCGGCCGCCGCATGACGCGCAGGCGCGCCGGCGAAAGCTCCAGGCCGATCACGAACAGCAGCAGCACCACGCCGATCTCGCTGGCGGCGAGCACGGGGTCCGCGTCGGCGACCGCGCGCAGGCCATGCGGCCCGAGCACGACGCCCGCCGCCAGGTAGCCGAGCACCGCGCCCAGCCCGAAGCGCTTGAACACCGGCACCGCGACCACCGCGGCCAGCAGGAAGACGAGCGCGAGTTCGAGTCCGCTACCGTGCATGGTTCCTCCGTCGCCGCGATTATGCGGCCCGCGCCTCGGGAGAAAACGGATACATCGGCGCACGGCCCGCGCCGCGCGTCGGAAGCACGTTGACACCCCCCGGGGGGAGGGGCATAAAGATCCTTCGCCCGGGGAAAGAGGGGGAGCGCGATGAATGGATTCCGCAGCGTGAAGGGGGCTTCGGCCGCCGCCGTGCCGAAGGCGCAGAAACGCAGGTTGAAGGTGGCACCGGTCACGCGTGCGGTCCGGGCCGCCCTGGCCGCATCGGCCGCGATGTTCGCGCTGGCCGGGCCCGCGCCGGCCATGGCCGGCGACTGCACCGCCCCGGTGGACAACACGATCCGCTGCAATGGCGACTTCACCGACACCCTGAACTTCGCGGTCGAGGACCTGACCCTGGTCGTCGGCGACGAGGCGCCCAGCACCATCGTGCCGCCCGCCGGCAGTCCCGGCATCCTCGCCGACTGGGCCGGCAACATCGGCGTCTCCAGCGCCGCCGACATCGTCGCCTACGCCGCGGACGGCATCCACGCGGCGGGCAGCGGCGACATCGATGTCACCAACGACGGCAGCATCTACGCCTACGGCCCCGGCCAGGTCATCGGCATCTACGCCTACTCCGATGGCGGCGACGTCACGGTCGCCAACAGCGGCGCCATTTCCGCCTACTCCTACGGCGGCCTGGCGGACGGCATCTTCGCCTCCGGCGCGGACGTCGATGTCTCCAGCACGGGCACCATCGATGCGGACGGCTACGGCTGGGCCGCCGGCATCGAGGCCCAGGGCACCGGCGCCACGAGCGTCACCAACGACGGTTCGATCACCGCCTACGCGTACGCCGCGGGCGGATACGCCTTCGGCATCTACGCCACCGGCGAGGACGTGACGGTCGCCAACGGCGGCAGCGTCGACGCGCAGGGCTATTACGCCAACGGCCTGTACGTGCAGTCCGGCGGCGACGCCATGGTCGACAATGCCGGCAGCGTCACGTCCGGCGGCCTGTACACCAGCCTCTACGCCACCGGCATCCATGCCGCGAGCGTCGGCCTGGACAGCAGCGTCGCCGTCTCCAGCAGCGGCGACGTCACCGTCGACGGCTATGCCGGCGCGACCGGCATCGAGGCGCTGGCGACGGGCGCGGGCAGCACCGCCAGCGTCGACAACAGCGGCGACGTCTACGCCAATTCGTACTACAAGTACGCCTCCGGCTCGACCGGCATCGTCGCTTCCGCGGACGGCGACGCGACCGTGGACAACAGCGGCGGCATCACCGCCATCGCCTCCGGCGCCGCCTATGGCGCGATGGCGCTGTCGTTCAACGGGACCGCGTCGGTCACCAACAGCGGCGACATCGACGTCTCGAACACCGCCATCCTCTACTACGGCGCCAGCGGCATCGTTTCGTCGTCGCAGAACGGCAGCGCCTACGCCGGCAACAGCGGCCACATCGGCGTCACCAGCAAATACATCGGCACGGGCATCGATGCGAGCGGGATGGCCGGCGTCGACGTTTCCAACAGCGGCGACATCGCCGTCGATGCCTGGTATGCCCGCGGCATCAGCGCCACTTCGGGTGCGGGCGATATCGCGATCGACAACAGCGGCTCGATCGACGCCACCTATGGCGGGACGGCCTTCCCCGGCAAGGCGTGGGGCATCCTCGCGCTGACCACGGCCGGCGACATCGCCGTCGACAACTCCGGCGACATCCACACCGACGTCAGCAGCCAGTCCGTCGGCATCTTCGCCCGTGCGGACCAGGGCAGCGCGGCGGTGTCGAACAGCGGATACATCCTCGCCGACAGCTACGACGGTGTCGCCGCCGGCGTGTTCGCCCTGGCCGGCTACGGCGACGTCGCCGTGTCGAACGCGGCCGGCGGTTCGATCACGGCCGATTCGACCTACGGCCGGGCCTATGGCGTGATCGGCTCCGGCGTCGACGTGGACGTCGTGAACGACGGCGACATCGCTGCCATCGGCTACTACGGGGCGGCGGGCATCGAGGTGTACGGCGAGGACCTGGTGACCGTCTCCGGGAGCGGTTCGGCCCTGGCGATCGCCTACGGCAACGCGCGCGGCATCAACGCCAGCAGCGGCGACGGCGACGTGTCCATCGCCAGCGGCGGGGAGGCGTTCGCCGCGAGCCTGCTGTACGACGCGATCGGCATCTACGCATACTCCGCCACGGGCGACGTGCACGTGTCGAACGACGGCAAGGCCATCGGGTACGCACCGAAGGGCCTGGCCGACGGCATCTTCGCCTCCGGCGCGAACGTGACCGTGGAGAGCGGCGGCAACGGCGCGATCACCGCCGCCGGCGACACCTGGGCGGCGGGCATCGAGGCGCAGGGTTCGATGTCGGTGGCCGTGACCAACGCCGGCGGCATCTCGGTGCGGACCATCGGCGTGAGCGAGGCCTTCGGCGTCTACGCAGGCGGCGGCGACGGCGGCGCGATCGTCGACAACTCGGGGACGATCCTGGTGCAGGGCTACGACCAGGCCACGGGCGTCTATGCCCATGCCTCGGGCGGCGTCGGCATCGACAATTCCGGAACGGTCTACGCCGGCTACATGGCGGACGACGGTTACGGCAACATCTATTCCAGCAGCTATGCGCTGGCGCTGTTCGGCGTATCGGGCGGCGAGGGCGCGGCGGTCGGGATCGAGAACTCCGGCACGCTCCACGCGATCAGCTTCGGTGCCAGCAGCGGCGCGGAAGCGCGCTCGCTCGGCGCCGGGGGTTCGGCGACCGTCACCAGCAGCGGCGACATCACGGCCGTCGCGCTCTCCACCGGCGGCTCCGCGGCAGGCCTGGTCGCAGCGGCGGACGGCGACGCGACGGTGGACAATTCCGGCACCGTGCTCGCCTATTCGGGCGGCATCGCCTACGGCGCGCTCGCCGTCGCCTTCAACGGCGATTCGAGCGTCACCAACTCCGGCGACATCACGTCGATCCACACCGGCTATTCCTACTACAACGCCTACGGCATCGTCTCGGCGTCGCAGAACGGCGGCGCCAGCGCGGACAACGCCGGCGGCATCTACGCCTACAGCTCCTACATCGGCGTGGGCATGCAGGTAACGGGCATGACCGGCGCCGACCTGTCCAATTCCGGCGATGTCGCCGCGAACGCCTGGGCGGCCTACGGCGTGCGCGCGTCTTCCGGCGCGGGCGACGTCTCGATCGACAACAGCGGCGATGTCGCGGCGTTCTACACGGGGACCTACCTCGGGCGTGCCTCCGGCATCGACGCGAGCACGGTGGCGGGCGACATCGCCATCGACAACAGCGGCGATGTCAGCGCCGATGGCGGGCTGCAGTCGATCGGCATCCTTGCCATCACCACCACGGGCGACATCGCGATCGACAGCAGCGGCTCGGTGGAATCCACCGGTTACGCAGGGCTGGCTGGCGCCATCTTCGCCGTCACCATCGGCGGCGACGTCTCGGTCGACAACAGCGGCAGCCTCGTGGCTTCGTCGGCGTACGGCACCACCGCGGGCGCCTTCGCCCGCGCGAGCTCCGGTACCGCCGCGATCTCCAGCAGCGGCGACATCGCCAGTACCGCCGCCTACGGGACGGCCTACGGCGTGCTCGTGCGCGGCGTCGATGCCGACATCGACAACAGCGGCAGCGTCACGGCCAGCGGCTACTACGGCGCCTATGGCGTGTACGCCGACGGCGACCTCCATGCGACGGCCTCCAATGCCGGCTCGATCGAGGCCCACTCCGACGCCGGTCTCGCGGTCGGCGTCGTCGCGCTCGGCCTGTACGGCGCGACCGTGTCGAACAGCGGCGACATCGCGGCCTCCGCGGGCGATTACGGCATGGCGATCGGCGTGCTCGCCCAGTCCTACTACGACGTCCTCGTCGAGAATTCGGGCAGCATCTCGGCCGCGCACGCGGACCAGGCGATCGCGGTCGCGATGAGTTCCTACGCCGGCACGGCGACGCTGGACAACAGAGGCACGATCTCGACCGACACCTCGGTGGCCGGTTCGATCGCGGTGCTGGGCAGCGACGGCGCCAACGCCATCCACAACACCGGCGACATCGACGGCGCCATCGTCACGTTCGACGCCGACGACACGTTCGCCAACGGCAATGGCGGCACGTGGCTGGTCCGCAACGGCACCACCGATTTCGGCGGCGGCGACGACGCCATCGTGAACGGCGCCGGCGGCACCATCCACCTCGCCAACGGCGGCATCTTCCTCGGCTACAGCGGCGCCGCCGGCAACAGCTTCGAGAACGCGGGCACGCTGCGCACCAGCGGCTACGGCCTGGTCGACATGGGCATGGGCCCGAAGGCGCTCGTCCCGTCGCTGAATCCGCTTGCGCTGGTCAACGACGGCATCATCGACTTCGTCGACGGCTCGCCCGACGACATGCTGGTGATCCTGGGCGACCTCGGCGGCGACGGCGCGATCAACCTCGACGTGAGCCTGCTCAACGGCAACGCCGACCTGCTCTACGTCGACGGCAGCGTGGTCGACGGCACCACCCAGGCGATCAACCTCAACGTCCGCGGCTTGCCGACGACCTACACCAGCGAGGCGTCGCCGGTGGTCGAGGTGACCGGCAACCTGCCGGCAGGCCGCTTCGTCGGCGGCGAGGTGCTGAACGTCGACCCGAGCAACTTCCTCGACCTCGGCGTGTCCGTGGGCACGTCCTCCGCCGGCGGCGTCAGCACCGTCTCGGCCGCCGTGACGGTCGATGGCCTCAACGACACCGGCGTGCTCGCCGCGTCGGTGGCGCAGGGCGCGCACAGCCTGATCAACAGCGCCATCGGCACGATGCGCCAGCGCTACGGCGTGGTGTATCCGCTGGCCGAGGGCCAGTCGGGGCTCTCGCCGTGGGTGCGGCTGTACACCGACAAGGGCGATCTCTCGCCCGGCGCCAGCGGTTTCGGCAGCGATGCGGATTTCGGTTTCGAACAGGAAAACCGCGGCCGCGAGCTCGGCATGGGCTTCACCCTCGGTCGCGCCAGCTTCGGCGTCCTTGCCGGAAACGCCGACGGCACCCAGCACCTGGCGAACGGCGGCGGCAGCGACCGGCTGAAGCTCCATGGCGCCGGCGTCTACGCGACGTGGCGCGATCCGCGCTTCTACGTGGATGCGTCCTACCGCTGGATGGACTTCGACGCCCGCCTGGATTCGGCCGGCGGCGAACGCGAGACCAGCGGCAACGCCTCGGCCACCAGCATCGAGGCCGGGTACACCGGATGGTCGGCCTACGGGATCGACATCGTGCCGCAGCTCCAGTACACGCGCTCGAAGATCGACAACGTCGGGCCCGTCGAGGGCACGCTCACGCAGATGGACATCGACGGCGGCGTTTCCGAGCGCGGCCGGGTCGGGGTGGCGCTGAGCCGCACGTTCGCCGGCACGCACGGTTTCGAATGGACGCCGTACGGCGCGCTGAGCGCGGTGCGCGAGTTCGATGGCGAGACCGGCTTCACGGTGTCCGATGCCTTCACCGGCACCACGTCCGCCGAAGGCACCAGCACCCTCGCGGAACTGGGCGTCGGCGTGCGCAGGGGCGGATGGTCCGCGACGGCCGGCGTCAACTGGGCCGACGGCGGCGCGATCCGCAACGTGCGCGGCGGGCAGCTGGTGGTCCGCTACACCTGGTGACGGCGTGACGAAGACGAACGACACGCCGCAGGCGCCGGTCGACGCGACCGGGGACCGCGCAGAGCTGGAGACCGGCCTCGACGCGGTGACCGCGGACGCGCCCGACGAGGTAGCCGCGCCTGCGCCGCCTGCCCCGCCCGGGACGGCGCCCGCCGCCGCGGGCGGCGGCGGCCAGCCACAACGCGCGGCCGACATCACCCGCATGAAGGTCGAGAAGAGCTGCTCGCGCGGCCTGGCTGCCTGGCTCGCGGGCAACCGCCTGTCGCTGGCGATCTCTTCGTACCAGACCGGGCGCATCTATCTCGTCGGCAGCGACAGGCAGGGCCGCGTCTCGTTCTTCGAACGCATCTTCGAGCGCGCGATGGGCGTGGTCGGCAATGCGCAGCGCATCTACCTCGGCGGCCTGTACCAGCTGTGGCGCTTCGAGAACGTGCTGCGCCCGAACGAGGTGATCCACGGCCAGTTCGACAAGTGCTACGTGCCGCGCAACGCGCAGACCATCGGCG
>JBDZUW010000101.1:0-7247 GCA_040255375.1 Luteimonas sp.
ACTCGATGTCGAGGAAGCTCCGCAGCTGCTCCGAGCGGCTCGGGTGCCGCAGCTTGCGCAGCGCCTTGGCCTCGATCTGGCGGATGCGCTCGCGGGTGACGTCGAACTGCTTGCCGACCTCTTCCAGCGTGTGGTCGGTGTTCATGTCGATGCCGAAGCGCATGCGCAGCACCTTCGCCTCCCTCGGGGTCAGGCCCGCGAGCACGTCGCGCACCGTCTCCATGAGGTTGGTGTTGGTGGTCGCTTCGATCGGGGACTCGACGTTCGTGTCCTCGATGAAATCGCCCAGGTGCGAGTCCTCGTCGTCGCCGATCGGGGTCTCCATGGAGATCGGTTCCTTCGCGATCTTCATGACCTTGCGGATCTTGTCCTCGGGCATGTCCATTTCCTTCGCCAGCTCCTCCGGCGTGGCCTCGCGGCCGAACTGCTGGAGCATCTGGCGGGAAATGCGGTTGAGCTTGTTGATCGTCTCGATCATGTGCACCGGGATGCGGATGGTGCGCGCCTGGTCGGCGATCGAGCGGGTGATCGCCTGGCGGATCCACCAGGTGGCGTAGGTCGAGAACTTGTAGCCGCGGCGGTACTCGAACTTGTCGACCGCCTTCATCAGGCCGATGTTGCCTTCCTGGATCAGGTCGAGGAACTGCAGGCCGCGGTTGGTGTACTTCTTGGCGATGGAGATCACCAGGCGCAGGTTTGCCTCGACCATCTCCTTCTTGGCCTTGCGGGCCTTGGCCTCGCCGTAGGCCATGGCGCGGCTGATCTCGCGCAGCTCGGCCAGCGACACCATCATCGACTTCTCGAGCGCGATGGTGGCTTCCTGCTCGGCGACGATCTGGTCCTTGACGTCGCGCAGGCCGCTCGACCACTTCTGCTTGCGCTTGAGGACGTCGTCCACCCAGCCCAGGTTGGTCTGGTTGCCGTCCCACGCGCGCAGGAAATCCTTGCGCGGCATCTTCGCCACGCGCACGGCGAGGTCGAGGATGCGGCGCTCGTGGTCCTTCACCTCGCCCTGCGCGTCGCGCAGGCGCTTGACCAGGGCATCGGTCAGCGGCAGCGGCAGCTTGAGGGTCATGAAGATCGCGGCCATCTCGTCGCGCAGCTTCAGCACCGGCTTGGCGCCCGCGCCGTTCTTCGCGTACGACTTCTGGAACTTCGCGTACAGCGCCGCGATCTGCTCCATGCGCGCGGCGACCTCGACCGGATCCGGCCCGGTGGGGCCGGCTTCCTCGTCGCCGCCGGAAGCGTCGTCGTCCTCTTCCTCGTCCGCGTCGGCATCGTCGTCCGACACGTCGCGGGCGCCCGCGGCCACCGGCAGTTCCGGCTCCTCGTCGACCAGGTCGTTGAAGCCCACCACGACCTCGGCGAGGCGCTTCTTGCCCGCCTTGTGCAGCTCGTAGTCCTCGAGCAGCAGCTGCACCGACCAGGGGAAGCTGGCCAGCGAGGTCAGCATCTGGTTGAGGCCTTCCTCGATGCGCTTGGCGATGGCGATCTCGCCCTCGCGGGTCAGCAGCTCGACCGTGCCCATCTCGCGCATGTACATGCGCACCGGGTCGGTGGTGCGGCCGCCCTCGGCGTCGAGCGCGGACAGGGTGGCGGCGGCTTCCTCGGCGGCGGTGTCGTCGACCTCGCGGCCGCTGCCGGAATTGCCGGCGAGCAGCAGCGTCTCGGCATCCGGCGCAATTTCATGCACCTCGATGCCCATGCCGTTGATCATGCCGATGATGTCTTCGATCTGCTCCGGATCGACCATGTCGTCGGGCAGGTGGTCGTTGACTTCGGCGTAGGTCAGGTAGCCCTGCTCCAGGCCCTTGCTGATCAGCTGCTTGATGTCGGACTGCGGAGCCTGGCGTTCGTTGGCCATGGGGTGCGCCACCGGGGGTATTGGGCGGAAAGAACCCTGCATTATACAGCGTGAACGCAGCGGCCCGGGGTTTCCGGCCTCTACGCCCGCAGCAGGAACGTCACCGGGCCGTCGTTGGCCAGGCTGACGACCATATGGGCGCCGAACCGGCCCGTTTCCACCCCCCCGGCATGCGATTCCCGGCATTTGGCGACGAGTCCGGCGAAGATCCGTTCAGCCTCGGCCGGGGCCATGGCCGTGCTGAAGCCCGGGCGCATGCCCGAGGACGTGTCCGCGGCGAGGGTGAACTGGCTCACCAGGAGGAGCCCGCCGCCGGTGTCGGCCAGGGACCGGTTCATCCGGCCCTGGTCGTCGCCGAAGACGCGGTAGCCGAGCAGGCGCCGGGCCATGCGGGCGACCTGGGCCTCGCCGTCGCCGGGCTCGACCCCGACCAGGGCCAGCAGGCCGGGGCCGATGGCGCCGATGGTCTCGCCGTCCACCGCCACGGCGGCCGAGGTCACGCGCTGGATGAGGCTGATCATCCGTGCATTAAAGGGGTCCGACCCCCTTTTTTCTACAATGGCGCGATGACGGAACTCGCCGCCCGCCTGCTGTACCTGCTCGCCGCCGCGGCGGCGCGGCTGCCGTGGCGCTGGCAGCGGGCCCTCGGCGACGCGCTGGCCTCGCTCTGGCGCCGCCTCGACGCGCGCGAGTCGCGGGTCTCGCGGCGCAACCTGGAACTCGCCTATCCGGACCTCGACGCGGCGGCGCGCGCGCGGTTGCACCGCGCGGTGCTGCGCACCACCGCCCGGCAGGCGCTGGAGACGCTGGTGCTGTGGACCCGGCCGCACGCGCGCAACCTCGCGCTGCTGCGCGAGACCCACGGCACCGCGCTGTTCGACGCGGCGATCGCCGCGGGCCGCGGCGTGATCGTGGCGGCGCCGCACTACGGCAACTGGGAGCTGCTCAACCAGTGGCTGGCGGCGCGCACCCCGCTGGCGATCCTCTACAAGCCGCCGGAGTCGAGGATCGGCGAAGCCTTCCTGCGCCGCGTGCGCGCCGACGATGCGAACGCGGCCCGCGTCGAGCAGGTGCCCGCCGAGGGCAGCGCGGTGCGCCGGCTGTTGCGCGTGCTGCAGGGCGGCGGCGTGGTCGGCATCCTGCCGGACCAGCAGCCGAAGGGTGGCGACGGCGTATTCGCGCCATTCTTCGGCGTCGATGCGCTCACGATGACGCTGCTGCCGCGGCTCGCCTCGCGCACCGGCGCGGCGGTGCTGTTCGCGTACTGCGAGCGCATCGATGCGCCCGGCGCAGCACCGGCGTTCGCGCTGCGGATCGAGGCGGCGCCCGAAGGCATCGCCTCGGACGACACGGCCGAGGGCGCGCGTGCGCTCAACGCCGGGGTCGAGCGCATCGCGCGCCGCGATCCCGCGCAGTACCAGTGGACCTACAAGCGCTACTCGCGGCGTCCGCCGGGCAGCGGCGAAACCTCGCCCTACGGCAAGCCGGGCTGATCCGTAGCGGGCGGCGCCCCGGCCGGCAGCGGCTGCGCGAGCCACTGCTCCAGCGTGCCGATGCGCCGCCGCAGCCAGGCGACGATATCGGCGCGCAGCGCTGCCGGCGCCAGATCGAGGCTCTGCACGCAGGCGAAGGCGAAGCGCTCGTCGCGATCGGCGTCGCGCAGCTTCCCGCGCAGGCGCCAACCCGGCTGCTCCGCGGGCTTGAGCTGCGCGAGCCGCAACCGCCGGTCGAAGGTCGCGTTGCCCTGCGCGATCTCGAGGTGCGCCGACACGCATTCGGCGCGGAACTGGCCCGCGCGGCGGAACGGCCAGGCCAGGTCGCCTTCGAGCAGGCCCGGGTGCGCGTCGAAGAACGCGCGCATCGTCGAGCGCCGGAACGGATATGGCGTGTGGCCGAGCCGGAAATAACGGTCCTCGAAACCCGCCAGCCGCGCGCTCAGCTCCTGCGCGTTGCGCTCGCTGTCGCGCGCCTCCCGCGCCTTGCCCGGTGCCCCGCCGCGCAGTGCGTGCCACGCAAGGCGCACCTTGCCCGCGAGCGTGCGCGACGACTGCGGGCGCCACTCGCCGCGCTGCACGACCTTGCCGTCGTCGGCGAAGAAGTCGGCCTGCGCGAGCGGTCGCAGCAGCATGAAGTCGTCGTTGAGGTAGAGGAAGCGCTCCGCGAGGCCGTCGATGCGCCAGAGCATGCTGCAGATCGCGCGGCTGTTGAACGTCGGCAGGAAGCGTTCGTAGCCGGCGAAGATCTCGGCGTGGTCGACGAGGCGGATGCGTTCGCCCCATGCGCTCGCCTGCAGGCGCGGCAGGACCGGCGGCACCTGCCCCGCGGTGACCACGTGGATGCGGCGCAGCCAGGGCGCGAAGCGCAGCAGCGAGACGAGGCAGTATTCGATTTCGCCGGCGTCGTCGAAACGCGTCGGCGCCGCGCCGCCGCGCGGCGGCTGTCCGAGCGCGCGCAGGCAGGCATCGAGCTTCGCGCGATGCGCGGGATCGTTGCCGTCGACCCAGGCGACGACGGCATCGACCGGATCGCCGCCGGGAGCCGGCGTCACCGCGCGTCTCCGCCGGGGACGTTCGCATCCACCGGCACGGCGGTCGCGCAACGCACGGTCGCCGCGGCCGGCAGCAGCGACCACTCGCGGCGGTTGGCGGTACCGAGCGCGACGGCCTGCGCACGATCCACGCAGGGCAGCAGCGCCGTGTCCTGCACCAGCAGCCAGCGCGACGCCGGCGATGCCGCCTGCCACGCCGCCGCGGCGTGCAGCTGGTCGGCGGCCGCCCGGCGGAAACCGAACGTGCGCGTCGGCCCTTCGGCCATCAGCAGGTTCTGCTCCTTCCACGCGACCAGCCCGAGCTCGGCCTGCGGGCCGATGCGCAGGCGCGCGGCGTGCATCAGGTCGCGCGAGGAATTCGAGGCATCGAGCAACGGATACGCCACCAGCCCGAACAGCACCCACAGCGAGGCGAGCCCGGCGATCGCGCCGAGGTGCGCGCGCCGCACGCCGCTCCACGCGAGGGCGACGGCGAAGCCCGCGCCCATCGCCAGCAGCATCCATGCGGCCGCACGCAGTTGCGCGGGCTCGAGGCCGCGCTGCAGCGCGAGTCGCGCGGCGAGCGCGCTGTCCGGCAGCAGCAGCGCCACGCCCGCCCCTGCCAGCACGACCGCGAGCAGCAGCGAGAAGCCGAACGCCAGCCGCTGCGCGCCGCGCCTGCGCAAGATGCCCGGCAGCAGCGGCGCCAGCGCCAGGCACGCCATCGGCAGCGCCGGCAGGATGTACATGTCGCGCTTGCCCGCGGGCAGCGAGAAGAACAGCAGCACCAGTCCCCACCACGCCAGCGGCAGCAGGTAGCGCGCGTCGCGGCGGCGCAGGCGCCGGCGCCAGGCGGGCAGCGCCCACGGCAGCGCGAGCATCGCCGGCAGCCACATCGTCGCCATCACCTCGAGGAAGTACCACGCGGGCTGCCGGTGCGCCCACGAGGCCGCATAGCGTTCCGCCGTCTGCCGGAACAGGAGATCCTGCACGTAGGCGCGATACGCGGGGTCGTCGCCATGCAGCGCGGCGAGCAGCATCGGCACCAGCCACAGCGCGGCGGCGGCGAGGAACGCGAGCGGCCCCAGCCACATGCGCCGGTCGCGCCACCGCGCGCGGGCGCCGTGCCAGCCGCGCGCCGCGGCGTACGCGCCAGGCAGGATCATCGCGAGCGCGAGCACCCCGACGCCCTTGGTGACCGTGCCCAGCCCGGCGGCGAACCAGCCGAGCATCCACCAGCGCCAGCCGGGCCGCGGCGCGTCGCCGCGCATCTCCAGGTGGAAGCGCAGGAACGCGTAGTTGCCCAGCGTGATCAGGAACACGACCAGCGGGTCGATCTGCGCCTTCTTCGCCTGGTAGGTGAACTGCAGCGCGAACAGCAGCGCATAGCCGGCGTACAGCCCGACGCGCTTCGTCCACAGGCGCCGGCCGAGATCGACGACGCACCACAGCGTGCCGAGCGCGGCGAGCAGCGAGGGCAGCAGGAACGCGACGCGCCAGCTGCCCACGACGACATAGGCGGCCGCCTGCGTCCACATGAACATCGGCGGCTTGTCGGAATAGAGCTCGTCGCCGCGGTGCGGGAACAGCCAGTCGCCGCTCTCCACCATCTGCTTCGCGACCAGGGCGAAGCGCGGTTCGTCGGCGGGCCAGGGATCGCGAAGCCCGAGGCCGGCGGCGAGCACGAGCGCCGCCAGCAGCCAGAACAGCCAGGTGTCGCGGGCGATGCGGGTGCTGGGCATGGCCGCGATCATACGGGGTGAGCCGACCATGGGTCGGCTCTACGGCTTTTCGATGCGCGCGTAGAAGAAGCCGTCCATGCCATCCTCGCCGGGGAAGCGCTGGCGGGCCTGGCCGAGAGGCGGATCGCCGTCGCCGGCGCCGCGAACGTCGACCGCATGGCCGAAGCGCTCGTCGAGGGGCGCGAGCCGCGCATCGGGCGTGCGCGCGAGGAAGGCGGCGACCTGGCCGTCGTTCTCGCGCCGCAGCAGCGAGCAGGTCGCGTACAGCAGCGTGCCGCCGCGCGCGAGCGCCGGCCACAGCGCGTCGAGCAGCCGCGCCTGCGTCGCGGCCAGCGCGTCGATGTCGCTCGCGCGCCGGTGCAGCAGGATGTCGGGATGGCGGCGCACGACGCCGGTCGCGCTGCAGGGTGCGTCGAGCAGGATCGCGTCGAAGGGCGTGCCGTCCCACCAGCGCGCGGGTTCGGCGGCATCGGCCGCGCGCAGGCGCACGTCCGGGCCTTCCAGGCCGAGCCGCGCGAAGGTCGCCTGCACGCGCTCGAGCCGCGCCGCATCCACGTCGAGCGCGAGCAGCCGCAGCGACGGATCGCGCTCGAGCAGGTGCGCGGCCTTGCCGCCGGGCGCGGCGCAGGCATCGAGCACGCGGCCGCCGGGCGGCGGCGCGAGCGCGTCGGCCACGAGCTGCGCGCTGCCGTCCTGGATGGAGAACGCGCCGGACGCGAAGGCCGGCATCGCCGCGAGCGGCACCGCCGGCGCGACGTCCACCCGCAAGCCGTCCCGGCACGCGGGCGATGGAGCGGCGTCGACGCCTTCGGCGGCCAGTTGCGCGCGCAAGGCGTCGGGCGTGAGCACGCGGCGGTTGGCGCGCAGCCATGCCGGTGCTTCCTGCGACGATGCAGCGACGATGGCGTCCGCCTGTTCCGGCCAGTCCGCGCGCAACGCCTGCAGCAACCACGCCGGCCAGGCGGCGTCGGCCGCGCCAGGCGGGAGCCCGTCGCGCAGCGCACGCCGCAGCAGCGCGTTGACCAGCCCCGCCTGGTGCGCGCGGCCGAGGCCGCGCGCGGCCTCCACGGTCGCCGCCACCGCCGCGTGCGGCGGCAGGCGCAGCGCCTCGATC
>JBDZUW010000013.1:0-39001 GCA_040255375.1 Luteimonas sp.
CTGCCGCCGATCATCAAGACGCTGGCGATGACCAAGCGCGGCATCATCATCTTCGTCGGCGCCACCGGCACCGGCAAGTCGACGTCGCTGGCGGCGATGATCGGCTACCGCAACCAGAACTCGACCGGCCACATCATCACCATCGAGGACCCGATCGAGTTCGTGCACAAGCACGAAGGCTGCATCATCACCCAGCGCGAGGTCGGCATCGACACCGAGAGCTGGGAAGCGGCGCTGAAGAACACGCTGCGCCAGGCGCCGGACGTGATCATGATCGGCGAGGTGCGCACCCGCGAGGGCATGGACCACGCGATCGCCTTCGCCGAGACCGGCCACCTGGTGCTGTGCACGCTGCACGCCAACAACGCCAACCAGGCGATGGACCGCATCATCAACTTCTTCCCCGAGGACCGCCGCGGCCAGCTGCTCATGGACCTGTCGCTCAACCTCAAGGGCGTGGTCGCGCAGCAGCTGATCCCGACGCCGGACGGCAAGGGACGGCGCGTGGCGATGGAGATCCTGCTCGGCACGCCGCTGGTGCAGGACTACATCCGCGACGGCGAGGTCAGCAAGCTGAAGGAGGTCATGAAGGAATCGACCAACCTCGGCATGAAGACCTTCGACCAGGCGCTGTTCGAGCTGTACCAGGCCGGCGAGATCAGCTACGAGGACGCGCTGCGCTACGCCGACTCCGCCAACGAGGTGCGCCTGCGCATCAAGCTGGCGCAGGGCGGCGACGCGAAGACGCTGTCGCAGGGCCTCGAGGGCGTCGGCATCTCGGAAGTGAAGTAGAGCCGGCCCATGCCCGGCCGCGCGCCTCAGCGCGCGAGCAGCCGCCGCACCACCGCCGGCACCTCGCGCATGTCGTCCTTGCAGACCCACGCATCGGCGCCGCGCGCGCCGTCGTCCTCCGGGCGGTCCTCGGCGACGAACCCGGACAGCACCACGAACGGCAGCGCGGGATCGCGCGCGCGCGCCATCGCCAGCGCCTCCCCGCCGGAGAAGCCGGGCAGGTCGTAATCCGAGACCACGATGTCCGGCGCGAATGCCGCGAGTGCCGCGGCGTAGGCATCGCGGGTGGCCGCGCGCCGCAGTTCGACGTCGAGGCCGGCCGCGGCCAGTTCGATGGCCAGCAGGTCGGCGTCGTCGGCGGAGTCCTCGAGCAGCAGCAGTCGGAGCATGGCCAGCGTGGGGGCGCGCATGGCAGGCGCGGGCATCCCGGCATCCTAACCGCGGCGGGCGCCAGCCCCAACCCCGCCGCCACGCTAGAATGCCGGCATGGACGCCGTGCCCACCCTCGCCAACCAGCTGCTGATCGCGCTGCCGGCGCTGGCCGATCCGGGTTTCGCCCGCAGCGTCACCCTGGTGTGCCAGCACGATGCCGACGGCGCGATGGGCGTGATGGTCAACCGCGCCTCGGAGTACACGCTGGGCGAGGTGTTCCGGCAGATGGGCATCGAGAGCGACGACGCCGAACTCTGTGCGCGGCCCGTCGTCGCCGGCGGTCCGGTGCATCCGGAGCGGGGCTTCGTGCTGCACGACGGCGACCGCGTCTGGGATTCGAGCCTCGCCATCGCCGACGGCCTGTACGTGACCACCTCGCGCGACGTGCTCGAGGCGATGGCGCGCGGCGAGGGCCCGCCCTCGGCGACCGTCGCGCTCGGCTGCGCGGGGTGGGGCGCGGGGCAGCTGGAACACGAGCTCATCGAGAACAGCTGGCTGACCGCGCCGGCCGACGCGGAGCTGCTGTTCCGCACGCCGCTGGAAGCGCGCTGGCAGGCCGCCGCGGGCCGCATCGGCGTGGACCTTTCGCGCCTGGCCGACTATTCCGGCCATGCCTGACGACACGATCCGCCGCGACGGCACGGTGCTCGGCTTCGACGTCGGCGCGCGCCGCATCGGCGTGGCGGTGGGCAGTCCCTTCGGGCACGGCGCGCGCGCCATCGCGGTGGTGGACGTGCACGCGGCCGGCCCGGACTGGCCGGCGATCGATCGCCTGCAGCGCGAGTGGCGCCCCGATGGCTTCGTCGTCGGCGACCCGATGACGCTCGACGGCGGCGACCAGCCGATCCGCCGTACCGCGCACGCCTTCGCCGGCGCGCTGCGCGCGCGCTACGCACTGCCGGTGGTGCTGGTGGACGAGCGTGCGAGCTCGATCGAGGCGGCGCAGCGCTTCGCCGCGGATCGCGCGGAAGGCCGCAGGCGCCGTCGCGACGCCGCCGCGCTCGACGCCGTCGCCGCCGCGGTGATCGTCGAGCGCTGGCTCGCCGCGCCGCAGGACGCCATTCCCGTGCCCACGACGCCATCCCCGCCGCCGCCCGCATGACCCGACAAGACCAGATCGCGCCCGACGGGCGCCTGCGCCACCTGCTCACCCTGGAAGACTTGCCGCGGGCCACGCTCGAGCGCCTGCTCGACCGCGCGCAGGCCCTGCACGCCGACGCCTACGGCGGCACCGCGCTGCGGGCGCGGCTCGCCGGCAAGGCCGTCTGCAACCTGTTCTTCGAGCCGTCCACGCGCACGCGCTCGAGCTTCCGGCTGGCGGCGACGCGCCTGGGCGCGGACGTGCTCGACTTCGACGCGTCCACCTCCTCGACGAAGAAGGGCGAAACCGACGCCGACACGCTGCGCACGCTCGAGGCCATGGGCGTCCACGCCTTCGTGGTGCGGCACGCGGTGGACGGCGCGGTCGCCGCGCTGTCCGCGGTGGCGGCGCCCGGAACCGTGCTGGTCAATGCCGGCGACGGCCGCCATGCGCACCCGACCCAGGGCCTGCTCGACATGCTGTCGATCCGCCAGGCGAAGGGGCCCGATTTCGCGCGGCTGAAGGTCGCCATCGTCGGCGACGTGAAGCATTCGCGCGTGGCGCGCTCCGACCTGCAGGCGCTGCGCACGCTGGGCGCGGGCGAGATCCGCGTCTGCGCGCCCGCGCCGCTGATGCCGGGCGCGTCCGAGCTCGCCGGCTGCCGCGCCGTGGCCCGCCTCGAGGAAGCGCTGGAGGGCGCCGACGTGGTCATGACCCTGCGCCTGCAGCGCGAACGCATGGAGGAGGGCCTGGTGCCGTCGATCGGGGATTACCACCGCGACTACGGGATCACCGCGGCGCGGCTGCGCGGCGCCGCCCCCGATGCCGTCGTCATGCATCCGGGCCCGATGAACCGCGGCGTCGAGATCGATGCGGATGTCGCCGACGGCCCGCAATCGCTGGTCCTGCGCCAGGTCGCCAACGGCGTCGCCGTGCGCATGGCCGTCCTCGAGGAGCTGCTCGCATGAATTTCGCCACGGTCCGCCACGCCATGATCGTCGTCGCCGCGTGGCTCCTCGCGGCCGCACCGGCGCCTGCCGCGACACCCGGCGACGGTTACGACCCGCGCGCGCTGTTCGCGCCGCTCCAGCTGCCCGAGCCCGCCAATGCCTTCCGCGGCGGCAGCGGCAAGCCCGGCCCGCTGTTCTGGCAGAATCGCGCGGACTACGACCTGCGCGCGACCATCGACACGGCGAACGGGCGCCTGCTCGGCGAGGCGACCATCGCCTATGCGAACAACAGCCCGGACGCGCTCGACGCGCTGTGGCTGCAGCTCGACCAGGACATCTACCGCGCGGATTCCCGCGCGCAGCGCGCGCGGCCGCGTCGCGGCGAGGCGCATTCGACCCGGGGCTTCGAGATCGCATCGGTCGAGCTCGAACGCGACGGCAAGCGCGAACCGGTGCGCTGGCTCGCCGACGACACGCGCATGCGCGTGGACCTGCCGGCGCCGCTGGCGGGCCACGGCGGCGCGCTGAAGCTGCACGTCCGCTACGCCTACGACATCCCGGGCACCTGGGGCGGCCGCACCGCGGTGACGCCGAGCCTGAACGGCGACATCTACGAGATCGCGCAGTGGTACCCGCGCATGGCCGTGTACGACGACCTGCGCGGCTGGGACACGCAGCCCTACCTGGGCTCGGAGTTCTACCTGGAATACGGCACGTTCGACTATGCCGTCACCGTGCCCTGGGATTATTTCGTGGCCGGGTCCGGCGCCCTGGTGAACGGCGCCGAGGTATTGACGAAGACGCAGCAGCAACGGCTGGCGCAGGCGGCGCAGAGCGAAAAGACCGTCTACATCGTCAGGCCGGACGAAGTCGGCGCCGCCGCGAGCCGGCCCACGCGGTCGGGCACGCAGACCTGGCGCTTCCACATGGAGCACACGCGCGACGTCGCGTTCGCCGCATCGCCCGCGTTCGTGTGGGATGCCGCGCGCATCGACCTGCCGGGCGGCAAGCATGCGATGGCGATGTCGGTGTACGCGGCGGAGGGCGCCGGTCCGGACCGCTGGGACCGCTCCACCGAATACATGAAGGCCGCGGTCGAACATTTCTCGCAGTGGTACCCGTATCCCTGGCCGGCGGCGATCAACCTCGGCGGCCACGGCGCGGGCATGGAATATCCAGGCATCGTGTTCGACGGGTACGAGGACAACGGCAAGCCGCTGTTCTGGGTGAGCGCGCACGAGATCGGCCACACCTGGTTCCCGATGATCGTGGGCTCGAACGAGCGCCGGCACGCCTTCATGGACGAGGGCTTCAACACCTTCATCGACGTGTACTTCTCGGATGCGTTCAACGGCGGCGAGTTCGCGCCCAAGCGCGACGGCGAGTACGCGCCGAAGGGCGGCAACCCGGTCGACGAGATCCTGCCCCTGCTCGCCGACCCGGACGCGCCGACGCTGATGGCGCTGGCCGACGCCACCAGCGAGAAATACCGGCATCCCGTCGCGTACTTCAAGTCGGCGCTGGGCCTGGTCCTGCTGCGCGAGCAGATCCTCGGGCCGGAGCGCTTCGATCCGGCGTTCAAGGGCTACATCGCGACCTGGGCGTACCGCCATCCGTCGCCGTCCGACTTCTTCCGCTACATGGAAAGCGCGGCGGGCGAGGACCTGTCGTGGTGGTGGCGCGGCTGGTACTTCGAGAACTGGCAGCTCGACCTGGGCGTGCGCGACGCCGCCTACGTGGACGGCGTCGCGGCGAAGGGCCTGAAGGTCACGCTGGAAAGCCGCCGCAAGCTGGTGATGCCCGCGACGCTGCGCATCGACTTCGTGGACGGCAGCCACGAGGACCGGCGCGTGCCGGTCGAGGCCTGGATGCAGACCGGCACGCCGCAGCTCACGCTGGACACCGCGAAGCCGGTGGCGCGCGTGGCGATCGATCCGGACGACAGGCTTCCCGACGCCGATCGCGGCAACAACACGCGCAAGCTGCCCTGAACGACGTGCCTCGGAAAACCGGCGCCGCTTCGGCCCGGGCGACGGTCCGCCCGGGCCGCGGGGTTCACTGCTCGCCGGCGTGCGCCTGCAGGGCCTGCATCTTCGCTTCGAACTCGGCCTTGTGCGCCTGCACGAATGCGACGTACTGCGGATTGATGCCCTCGGGCACTTCCTTGCGGCCGGTGGCCTCCATCATCCCGACGGCCATCAACCCTTCGAGCATCGCGGAATTGGTGTGCGCGAACTCGCGCACCGACATGCCGGCCGACGTCAGCAGGCGCTTCGCCTCGGGGTCGGCTTCCATGCGGGCGATGTAGGCGTCGACGCTCTCCGAGGCGTCCATGGCGATCACGTCGTCCTCTTCGCCGTCGCCGGAGCGCGCGGCGTCCGCCTTCGACATCTTCGCGATCTGCGCGAGCGTGGCGAAATAGGCGTTCGCCCGGCCCATGTCCAGGACGAAGCCCGCGGCGGCGGTGTCCGTCTGCGGCGCGGTGGCGCCGGCGTCGGCGCCGGCATCGGCCGGAGCGGCGGCGGCATCGCCGGCAGGGGCGGACGTGGCCGGCGCCGCGTCGTCGGCGGCGGGCTTGCTGCAGGCGGCGAGGGCGACGACGGCGGCCAGCGCCAGCGCAGGCAGCGGGGAGAAGCGGGAACGATGCATTCGGACCTCGGAGTGGCCGGTGGAAAGGGCTGCAATGATCGCCCGCTCAGCGCACGAGCACCAGCGTCGCGAGGCCCAGGAAGCTCAGGAAGCCCATCACGTCGGTGACGGTGGTGAGGATCACGCCGCCGGCGAGCGCCGGGTCGAAGCCCATGCGCTTGAGCGTCACCGGCACCATCACGCCGGCCAACGCCGCGAAGAACAGGTTGATCGTGAGCGCGCTCGCGATCACCAGCGCCAGCGGCCATTCGCGGAACCACGCGAACACGATCAGCCCGAGCACCGTGCCCAGGGCGAGGCCGTTGAGGAGGGCGACGCGCACTTCCTTCCAGATCAGCACCTGCACGTTGGACGCGCCGAGCTGGCCGAGGGCGAGGCCGCGGATCACCAGCGCCAGCACCTGGGTGCCGGCGTTGCCGCCCATGCCGGCGACGATCGGCATCAGCACGGCCAGCGCCACGATGTGGGCGATGGTGCCCTGGAACTGGCCGACCACGGAGGCCGCCAGGAACGCGGTGCACAGGTTGATGCCCAGCCACAGCAGCCGCCGGCGCGTGGCGCGCTGCACCGGCGAGAACAGGTCCTCGTCCTCGTCGAGGCCCGCCGCGCCCAGCGCCTGGTGCTCGGCCTGCTCGCGGATGATGTCGACGACGTCGTCGATGGTGATGCGGCCGAGCAGGATGTTGCCGTCGTCCACGACCGGCGCCGAGATCCAGTCGTGGTCGGAGAACATCCGCGCGACTTCCTCGTCGGAGGCGCCGACGTCGATCGCCGGCTGCTCGTCGTCGAGCAGCGCGTTGATCGGCGTGTTCGCCTCGTGCGTGAGCAGCGCCTGCAGCGCGATGCGGCCGAGGTACTGGTGGCGGCGGCTGACCACGTACAGGTGGTCGGTGTGGTCGGGCAGCTCGCCGCGCAGGCGCAGGTAGCGCAGCACGACGTCCACGGTGGTGTCGGTGCGCACCGTCACCACGTCGGGGTTCATCAGGCGGCCGGCGGTGCCCTCGGGATACGACAGCACCTGCTCGAGGCGCTCGCGGTTCTCGCGGTCCATCGAGCGCAGGACTTCGTCGATGACCGCCTCGGGCAGGTCCTCGACGAGGTCGGCCAGGTCGTCGATGTCCAGGTCCTCGACCGCGGCCACGATCTCGTCGGGGTCCATGTCGGCGATCAGGCCCTCGCGGACCTCGTCGCCCACGTGCAGCAGCACCTCGCCGTCGTCCTCGGGATCGACCAGGCCCCACACGACGTTGCGCTGCCCGGGCGGCAGCGATTCGAGCAGGTTGCCGATCTCGGCCGCCGACAGCGTGTTGACCAGGCGCTTCACCGGCCCCAGGCGGCCGCTGTCGAGCGCGTCCGAGAGCAGGCGCAGCTGGCGTGCGGTCTTGTCGTGGCGGACGGCTTCGGCCATGGCGGTCCCTTCGGGGCGAGCCGTGCGACAGGCTTGCCGGGGGTGGCGGTCGCGTCCGCTCGGGGCGCGACGGTGCTTACGCGTTCATCGCGCCATTATCGCCTCAAATCAATTGTCTTTGGGTGCGGCCTTCTGCATCCACGCCTCGATCCCGGCCCGGTCGCGGGCGCGCAGCAGCGCCGGCAGGCGGGCGCGCAGCGCGCCGAGATCGCAGCCGCGGATCGCGCGCCGCACTTCGAGCAGGGTCGCCGGGTGCAGGCTGAACTCCTCCAGTCCCAGCGCCAGCAGCAGCGGCACGAAGGCCGCGTCGCCCGCCATCTCGCCGCACACCGCCACCGGCTTGCCGCGCGCGCGGGCCAGCCGGATCACGTCGTGCAGCAGCCGGATCACCGCCGGGTGCAGGGGCGAGTAGAGCTCCGCGAGCGCATCGTTGTTGCGGTCCACCGCCAGCAGGTACTGGACGAGGTCGTTGGTGCCGATCGACAGGAAATCCAGTGCATCCACGAAGCCGGGCAGGGCGATCGCGGCCGCGGGGACCTCGATCATCGCCCCCAGCGGGATCGTGTCGGCGACCTCGTGGCCGGCGGCGCGGGCCTCGTCCATCGCGGTGCGGAGCAGCGAGCGCACGGCGACCACTTCCTCCCGGGCGGCGACCATCGGCACCAGCACGCGCACCGGGCCGTAGCCGGAGGCGCGGGCGATCGCGCGCAGCTGGGTCGCGAACAGGGCGGCGCGCGCCAGCGACAGGCGCACGCCGCGCAGGCCCAGCGCCGGGTTCGGCTCGCCGTCCAGGACCAGGCCGGTGCGGTCGGCCTTGTCGGCGCCCAGGTCGAGCGTGCGGATCGTGGTGGTGCGCCCGGTCATGCCGAGCACCAGGTCGCGGTAGGCGCGGAACTGCGCGTCCTCGTCGGGCAGCGTGCTGCTGCCGAGGAACAGGAACTCCGTGCGGTACAGGCCGACGCCGGCCGCGCCCAGCGCGTGCGCCTCGGCCACGTCCTCGCGCGATTCGGCGTTCGCCCACAGCCGGATGTCGACGCCGTCCATCGTGCGCGACGGCACGCGCCGCAGGCGGTTGAGCTGCTTGCGCTCGCGCGCGAGCTCGCGCAGCCGCGCGCGGTGCGCGCGCAGGTCGGCGGGGCCGGGCTCCAGGACGACCAGGCCGGTCGCGCCGTCCACGGCGAGCACGTCGCCCTCGTTGATCTTCTGCAGCGCGCCCGCCGCGCCGACCACGAACGGCAGGTGCAGGCTGCGCGCGAGGATCGCGCTGTGCGAGAGCGGGCTCCCGCCCGTGGTGACCACCGCCATCACGCCCTGGCCGTGCCATTGCGCGAGCTCGGCGGGGCCCACGTTGTCGGTGACCAGGATCTCGCCCGCCACGCCGCGCACGGCCGCGCCGTCGCGGCCGTCGCGGTGCAGGGCGGCGTGGAGGCGGCCGATCACCTGGTCGATGTCGTCGATCCGGCTGCGCAGGTAGGCGTCGTCCATGTCCTCGAACACCGCCGCGATGCGGTTGCGCTGCACGCGCAGCGCGTAGTCGGCGGAGTAGGACTCGTCGCGGACCAGCTGGTCGAGGCCGTTCAGCAGCTCCGGGTCGTCGAGCAGCAGCGCGTGCAGGTCGAGGAACTCGCCGGCCTCGGGCACCAGGACGCCCTGCAGGCGTTCGCGCAAGGCCTGCATCTCCGCGCGGACCACGGCGATCGCGGCGTGCAGGCGGGCGAGTTCGGCGGCGCTGTCCTCGACGCGCTCCTCGGCGACCTCGAACACGTCGGGCATCCGCAGCCGGGCGCGCCCCAGCGCGCTGCCGCGGGAGGCGCCGTGCCCGTGCAGCTCCCGCCGCATCAGCCGTCCTCGTCGAACAGGCGGGCGAACAGGTCCGCGGCGGCGTCGGCGGCGGCGGCTTCGTCCTCGCCTTCGACCCGCAGCAGCACCGGCGTGCCCTGGCCGGCGGCGAGCAGCATCACGCCCATGATGCTCTTCGCGTTCACCTCGCGGCCCTTCGCCGACAGCGTCGCGTTGCTGCGGAAGCCCGACAGCACCTGCACGAGCTTGGCCGTGGCGCGCGCATGCAGGCCGAGGCGGTTGGCGACGGTCAGTTCGCGTTCGATCACGGGCGGGCCTTCGGCAGGGTCATCACATGTCGTCCAGGATCACGCCGTTGCGGGCGCCGGCGGCGGCAACGGCGGGCAGTTCGTCCAGGGGCAGCTCGGCGTAGTTCATCACCCGCAGCAGCATCGGCAGGCTCAGCGCGGAGACGCGCCGCACGGGCGTGCCCAGGCGCGAGAGGCGCGCGGCGACGTTGGACGGCGTCGCGCCGTAGAGGTCGGTGAGCACCAGCACGCCGTCGCCGCCGTCGACGCGGCGCAGCGCGGCGCTCGCCGCGGGCAGCACGGCATCCGGATCGTCGCCGAACCCGACCTCGAACGCTTCCGCGCGCAGCGGCAGGGTCGGCATCAGCCGGCCGAGCACCGCCAGCAGCGCCTGGCCGATGCCTTCATGGGTGACGAGCAGGACGCCGACGGGCATGCGGCCTCAATCCAGTTCGCGGTGGTGCACCGCCACCTCGGCCCAGCCGCGCGTGCGGCAGTGCTCGGCGAGGCGTTCGGCGAGGTAGACGGACCGGTGCCGCCCGCCGGTGCAGCCGAATGCGATGGTGGCGTAGCTGCGGGTGCCGGACTGCATGCCGGGCAGCCAGCGGTCCAGGAACGTCGCGACCCCGTCCGCATAGGCGCCGACGTCCGGATCGCGCTCCAGGAATTCGCGCACCGCGGCATCGCGGCCCGACAGCGGGCGCAGCGCCGGTTCCCAGTGCGGATTCGGCAGCACGCGCGCGTCGAACACGAAGTCGGCGCCGGGCGGCACGCCGCGGCGGTAGGCGAAGGACTCGAACAGCAGCGACAGCGTTTCCTCGCCGCCGAGGCCGAACTCGGTGATCACCTGGCGGCGCAGCTGGTGCACGTTGAGCGCGCTGGTGTCGATGACGACGTCGGCGATCTGCCGCAGCGGGCGCAGCACCTGGCGCTCGAGCGAGATCGCGTCGGAGAGCACCAGGCCGAGCTGGCTCAGCGGGTGCCGGCGGCGCGTGTCGGCGTAGCGGCGCAGCAGCACCGCGTCCTCGGTGTCGAAGAACACCAGGCGCGGATCCATGCCCATCGCGCCGACGGCGGAAAGCCAGTCGGGGATCCGCGCGAGGTCGTTGTGGCGGTTGCGCACGTCGATGCCGACCGCGAGCTTGCCGGGCGATTCGTCGGCGTCGGCGACGCTGCGCACGAAGGCGGGCAGCAGGTCCGCGGGCAGGTTGTCGACGCAGTAGAAGCCGAGGTCCTCGAGCGTGCGCAGCGCGACCGACTTGCCCGAGCCGGACATGCCGCTGACGACGATCAGCAGGGGCGGGGAGGTGGCGCTCACGTCGCGTCGCCTTTCACGAAGCACGCTCCAGGAAATGGCTGTGGCGGGCCATGAACGCCGCGGCGGGATCCACGCCCTTCGCGCGCAGGATGTGCACGCGCGCCGCGGCCTCGGTGAGCACCGCGAGGTTGCGGCCGGCCATGACCGGGATGGTGATCGTCGGGACGTCGAGGTCGAGCACGCGGCGCGAGCCGCTGTCGCCGGTGAGGCGCTCCATGCCGCCGGGCGCGGGCTCGGCCATCGGCCTGGTGAGGTGGACGATCAGCCGCAGGTACTTGTTCCGCTTCACCGCGGTGTCGCCGAACATGTCGCGGATGTTGAGCACGCCCAGGCCGCGCACCTCGAGCAGGTCCTGGAGCAGCTCGGGGCAGGTGCCGTCGAGCACGTCCGGTGCGATCTGGGTGAACTCCGGCGCGTCGTCCGCGACCAGGCGGTGCCCGCGCGTGACCAGCTCCAGCGCGAGCTCGCTCTTGCCGGACCCGGATTCGCCGGTGATGAGCACGCCGATCGAATAGATCTCCATGAACACCCCGTGCAGCGTCACCCGCGGCGCGAGCGTGCGCGCGAGGTGGTACTGCAGGTGGTTCAGCAGCTCGTGGCCGCGCTTGGGCGAGGACCACAGCGGCGTGCCGGTTTCCTCGGCGGCGATGCGCAGGTCCTCGGGGCAGGACTGGTCCTTGCTGATGACCAGCGCCAGGGGGGCGAAATGCACGATCTTGTGGATCGTCTCCCAGCGCTGGCGCGAATCCAGGCCGTCGAGCCAGGCCAGTTCCTCGGTGCCGAGGATCTGCACCTTGTTCGGGTAGATCGCGTTGAGGTAGCCGGCCAGCGACGGCCGCCGCGCGACGGTATCCACCGATTCCAGGCGCCGCGACGCGCCCTCGGCGCCCGCGATCCAGCGCAGCTGCAGGCGCTCGCGCTGCTGCTCGAACAGCTCTCCCGCGCTGATCGTGCCCGCGCTGATGGCGGCGCCGTCGACGCGCAGGCCGTCGGTACTCATGCGGCACCGTCCAGCAGCAGCGTGCGCAGGGTGGCGACGTCGGGCGCGGCGCGCAGCGCCTCGCGCCAGCCGGCATCCGCGAAGCGCTCGGCCAGTTCCGAAAGCAGCTGCAGGTGCTGCTGCGTGAAATGCTCCGGCACCGCCATCGCGAACACCAGGTCCACGGGCTCGCCGTCGCCGGCGTCGAAGTCGACCGGCGGGTCGAGCTTCAGGAAGGCCGCGCGGGCCTCGCCGTAGGCCGCGCAGCGGCCATGCGGGATGGCCACGCCATGGCCGATGGCGGTGCTGCCGAGGCGCTCGCGCTGGCGCAGGCATTCGGCGACGACGGCGACGCGGCCTGCGTCGCCGTCGCCGGCGAGCAGGCGGGCGGCCTCCTCCAGCACGCGGTCGCGGTCGGGGGAACCGGCCAGGAAGGCGATGCGGTCGGGACCGAGCAGCAGGGACAGGGGCATCGTCGTCCTGGCGCGGCCGTCAGGCGAAGTCGCCGCTGCGCGCCGCGCTCTCGTTGCGGCGCACGCTGTCCACCTGCTTTTCCTTGTGCTTGACCAGCAGGCGGTCGAGCTTGTCGGCGAGCAGGTCGATCGCCGCATAGACGTCCACGCCGCTGGCGTCCGCATGCAGCACGCCGCCGGGGAAGTTCACCGTGCCCTCGGCGCGGTGCTCGGTCTTGTCCACGCTCAGCAGGGCGCGCGCGTCGAGCGGCTGCTCGAAATGGCGGCCGAGGCGCGCGAACTTGCTTTCCACGTAGTCGCGCATGGCGGGGGTGACGTCGATCTGCTGGCCGTGGGTCTCGATGCGCATCGCAACTCTCCTCGCGTTGTGCCGGGGACGGACAGCATCGCCCGGTTCGGGGCCGGATGCCGTGAAAACAATGTTAAACCCGGACGCGGTCCTGCGACGAGGGGATGTGCATCGCTTCGCGGTATTTCGCGACCGTGCGGCGGGCGACCGGGACCCCCGCCGCCTTCAGCGCGTCGGCCAGGCGCGCGTCGGAGAGCGGGCGGCGCGGGTCCTCGGCGTCGACCAGGCGCCGGATCATCGACTGGATCGCGGTGCTCGATGCCTCGCCCCCGCCGCCGGTGTCGATGCCCGAGGCGAAGAACGCCTTCAGCGGCAGCGTGCCGCGCGGCGTGCGCACGAACTTGCGGCCGACCGCGCGCGACACGGTGGATTCGTGCACGCCCAGTTCCGCGGCGACTTCGCGCAGGGTCAGCGGCCGCAGCGCCTGGTCGCCGAATTCGAGGAATCCCGACTGCTGGCGCACCAGGCAGCGGACCACGCGGAGCAGGGTCTCGCCGCGCGCTTCCAGGTTCCGCAGCAGCCAGCGCGCTTCCTGGAGCCGCCCGCGCAGGTAGTTGGCGTCGGCGGGGCTGGCGGCGCCGATCATGCCTTCGTAGCCGCGGTGGATGGACAGGCGGGGCAGGTGGCCGCGGTCCAGGGCGACGCGCCAGACGCCCCATTCGCGCCAGACGACGCAATCGGGGACCACGTACGCGTCCACCGGGACCGGGCCGACCTGCCCGCCCGGGCGCGGGTCCAGGCCGCGCAGGAGGGCGACGGCCGTTTCCATGTCCGCTGCCGCGACGCCGAGTTCCGCGGCGAGGCCCGGAATCCCCGCCTTCTGCAGGCGCTCGATGCGGCCGTCGGCGACGCGCAGCGCGAGGTCGCGGCCCGGCGTCGCCTCGGGCAGGGCCCGCAGCTGCAGCGCGAGGCATTCGCCCAGGTCGCGCGCGCCGACGCCGGGCGGGTCCATCCGCTGCACCTGCCGCAGCACCGCCAGCACTTCCTCGGGGCTCGCCGTGGTTTCGGGCTGCAGGGCCGCCGCGATCGCGTCCAGCGGCTCGCGCAGGTAGCCGTCGTCGTCGATGGCATCCACCAGCGCCAGGCCGATGCGCAGGTCGCGCGGCGAGAGATGGGACAGGTGCAGCTGCCAGCGCAGGTGGTCGTGCAGGGTTTCCTGCTCGGCGACGCGTTCGGCCGGATTGTCGGGGCCCTCGCCATCGTGGCCCCCGCGTGCGCTCCAGTCGTCCGCCGCGCGTTCCCAGTCGCCGTCGGCCTCGGTGGCGGCGGCGAGCGTTTCGCCTTCCGCGGGGCCGGCATCGCCGGCGGCGTCGCCGGCAGGGGCGCTGTCGCGCGCGCCCGCGTCGTCGGCCCAGTCGAGCAGGGGATTGCTCTCCAGCGCCGCCGCGACCTCGGCTTCCAGCTCGGTCGCCGAGAGCTGCAGCAGGTGCAGGGCCTGCCGCAACTGGGGCGTGAGCACCAGCTGCTGGCCGAGCGAGGCCTGCAGGCGCGGTTTCATGCGGAGGCGGTGGGCGTGGCCGTCATCGCCACAGCGTAACGCGGCGCGGGCTCAGAGGCGGAACGATTCGCCCAGGTAGACGCGGCGCACGTCCGGGTTGGCGAGCAGTGCGTCCGGGGTGCCCTGCGCGAGCACGCCGCCGTCGCTGAGGATGTAGGCGCGGTCGCAGATGCCCAGCGTCTCGCGCACGTTGTGGTCGGTGATCAGCACGCCGATGCCGCGATTCTTGAGGTGGCGGACGATGCGCTGGATTTCGCCGACGGAAATCGGGTCCACGCCGGCGAACGGCTCGTCGAGCAGCATCAGTCGCGGCTGCGCGGCGAGCGCGCGCGCGATCTCCACGCGACGCCGTTCGCCGCCGGACAGGCTCTGGCCCGGCTGGTCGGCGACGTGGGCGACCTGCAGCTCGTCCATCAGCGAGGCGAGCTCGCGCTCGCGCCCGGCCTTGTCCAGGTCGGGGCGCAGCTCGAGCACGAGGCGCAGGTTGTCGGCGACGCTCAGCTTGCGGAACACCGACGGTTCCTGCGGCAGGTAGCCGACGCCGCGCTTGGCGCGCAGGTACATCGGCTCGGCGGTGATGTCCACGCCGTCGAGCGCGATGCGCCCGGCGTCGGCGGGCACCAGGCCCACGATCATGTAGAAACAGGTGGTCTTGCCCGCGCCGTTGGGGCCGAGCAGGCCGACGACCTCGCCGGCGTCGAGCGTGAGGCCGAAGTCGCGCACCACCTCCCGCGAGCGGTAGCGCTTGCGCAGTCCCTCGGCGACCAGCATCTAGGCGCCGCCGCCCTGCGCGGACTTCGGGAGGATGCGCACCTTCACCTTGCCGCCGCCCTCGCCGCCGCTTTCGACGTTGCCGGTCCTGAGGTTGTAGACCACGCGCTGGCCGCTGAGCGTGCCGCGCGGGTTCGTGATGGTGACGTTGCCGGCGAAGACGACGATCTCGGTCTTGAGGTTGTAGTCGACACTGTCGGCGCGCGCGGACATCGGCGAGCCGTCGTCCAGCTCCTGCTTCAGCGCCACCGGGCCGCCGGTGAACACGGCGCGCGAGGGATCGCCGCCGGCGAGCGTGATCGTCGCGCTGCTGGAGGTGATGTCGAGGGTGCCCTGGGTGATGTGGACGCCGCCGGACAGCTGGTTCACCGAGTCGCCGCTGAGGGTGCCGGCCTGGCGGCCGGCCTCGATGTCCATCGGCTTCTGCCGGTCGCTGCTGCGCGCCAGGGCGCCACCGGCCGCGAGCGAGGCGACGACGGCCAGCAGCATGCCTGTGAGCGCCGGCGCGGCGGTGCGGGACGGGCCCTTCGCGGGCCGGCGGGCGTCATTGCGGGACATAGCGGGTGCGTACCTGCGACTTGAGGACATAGCGCTTGCTGGCCAGGTCGGTTTCCAGGCCGCGACCGCGCAGTATAGAACCGGGCTGGGTGATGGTCACGAACGTGGCGGAGGTCGCGAGGTCGCGGTCGGGGTAGACGTTCAGTTGCTCGGTGTTCATGCCCACCTTGCGCTCGCCGGGCGGGCTCGCGACCTGGACGTCGCCCAGCAGGCGCAGCTCGTCGCCGTCGGGCGAAATCCAGCCCTCGCGCGAACTGACGCGCCAGTAGCGCTGGTCGCGGTCCGGAAGCAGGAACACGGGCGTGGCCATGCGCATGCTGCGCTCGTCGGGGGTGCGCAGCATCGAGGGCGCGCGGAGCGTGAAGGATTCCCGGCCGTCGCCGTCGAGGGCGACCAGCTCGAAGTCGTGCAGCACGTAGTCGGGCCGGCCGTTGCCGGCGACCACGGGCATGTCGTTGCCGGACTGGTGCCACAGCGCCCAGCCGGAGACGAGGGCCGCGGCGAGCAGCAGCAGGGTGGCGGCGACGCGTCCGTTCACGCCGGGCAGGTTCACGGCGGGAGTCCCGCGGGCAGGCCCTGCGCCTCGAGCAGCAGGTCGCAGAATTCGCGCGCCGCGCCTTCGCCGCCGCGCGCGCGGCTGTGCCAGTGCGCCTGCGCCAGCGCGGTCGGATGCGCGTCGGCGGGCGCCGCGGCCAGGCCCGCCGCGCGCATCGCGGCGAGGTCGGCGAGGTCGTCGCCCATGAATGCGACTTCGTCCATGCGCAGGTTGCGTTCCAGCGCCAGCGCCTGCACGAACGCGAGCTTGTCCTTCACCTCGGCATGGCATTCGGCGCCGAGCTCGGCGGCGCGGCGCGCGGCGGCCGCGCCCGGGCGCGCAGTGACGAACGCGACCGCGATGCCGGCGCGGCGCAGCAGGGAAAGGCCCTGGCCGTCGCGGACGTGGAAGGCCTTGGCCTCGCCGCCGTTGGCGTCGAAATACAGGCGCCCGTCGGTCAGCGTGCCGTCGACGTCGAAGCAGGCGAGCCTGATCCGGGAGGCGCGTCCGCGCAGGTCGTCCATGCTCACACCACCCGCGCGCGCAGGAGGTCGTGGATGTTGAGGGCGCCGACCACGCGCCGCTCCGCGTCCAGCACCAGCAGCGCGTTGATCTTGTGCGCTTCCATCATCCGCGCGGCCTCGACGGCGAGCGCGTCGCTGCCGATCCATTTCGGCGTGCGCGTCATCACCGCGTCGATGCGGGTGTTGCGCAGGTCGATCGCGGCGTCGTCGAGGCTGCGGCGCAGGTCGCCGTCGGTGTACAGGCCGAGCAGGCGGCCGTCTCCGTCGACCACGGCGGTCATGCCCAGGCGCTTGCGGCTCATCTCCACCAGCGCTTCGCTCAGGCTCGCCTCGGCGCGCACGCGCGGGACCTCGTCGCCGGCGTGCATGACGTCGGTGATGTGCAGCAGCAGGCGGCGCCCGAGGGTGCCGGCGGGATGCGAGCGCGCGAAATCGTCGGCGGTGAAGCCGCGCGCCTCGAGCAGCGCGACCGCGAGCGCGTCGCCGAGCGCGAGCGCCGCGGTGGTGCTGGTGGTCGGCGCGAGGTCGAGCGGGCACGCTTCGGCCGGGACGCTGACGTCGAGGTGGATGTCGGCGGTGGTGGCGAGGGTCGATTCGGGCCGGCCGGTCATCGCGACCACGGCGTTGCCCTGGCGCTTGAGCACCGGCAGCAGCATCAGGACTTCGTCGGTCTCGCCGGAATTGGACAGCGCCAGCACGACGTCGTCGTCGGTGACCATGCCCAGGTCGCCGTGCCCGGCTTCGCCCGGGTGCACGTAGAACGCCGGCGTTCCGGTCGACGCCAGGGTGGCGGCGATCTTGCGGGCGATGTGGCCGGACTTGCCCATGCCGGTGCAGACGACGCGGCCGCGGCAGGCGAGCAGCAGCCGGCAGGCGGCCGAGAAGGCGCCGTCGACGCGGCCGGCCAGCGCGAGCAGGCCGCGGGTCTCGACCTCCAGCACCCGGCGGCCGCTGGCGGCGAAGTCGAAATCGGCGGGGACGCTCGAGACCGCGGCTGGCATCGGGAGGCTCGTGCTTCGGCTAGACTGGAAGGCCGATTTTACGCGACTTTGCGACGACTCCCGGATGAACGCCCGCCCATGAACGCAGAGATCCTCCAGCAGCTGATCGAACAGGGCCTTCCGGGCGCCCGGGCCCGGGTTTCCGGCGAGGACGGGGTGCATTTCGAGGCCACCGTGGTGAGCGAGGCGTTCCGCGGCAAGCTGCCGCTCGCCCGCCACCGCCTGGTCTACGCCACCCTCGGCGAGCGCATGGGCGGCGAGATCCATGCGCTCGCGCTCAAGACCCTCACCCCCGAAGAAGCGGGCGCCTGAGCATGCAGAAGATCGTGGTCGAGGGCGGCGTCCCGCTGCGCGGCGAGGTCCGCGTGTCCGGCGCCAAGAACGCGGTGCTGCCGATCCTGTGCGCGGGCCTGCTCGCGGACGGGCCGATGCGGGTGCGCAACGTGCCCAACCTGCAGGACGTGAAGACCACGATCCGCGTGCTCGCCGAGCTCGGCGCGGGGATCCACCTCGACGACGCGTTCGACGTCGACATCGATCCGCGCACCGTGCGCAGCCACGTCGCGCCCTACGAGCTGGTGAAGACGATGCGCGCCTCGGTGCTGGTGCTCGGTCCGCTGCTCGCGAAGCACGGCGCCGCGGAAGTGTCGCTGCCCGGCGGCTGCGCGATCGGCTCGCGCCCGGTGGACCAGCACATCAAGGGCATGCAGGCGCTGGGCGCGGAAGTGGTCGTGGAGGGCGGCTTCATCAAGGCGCGCGCGAAGCGGCTGAAGGGCGCGCGGGTGGTGTTCGACATGGTCAGCGTCGGCGCGACCGAGAACGTGCTGATGGCGGCGACCCTGGCCGAAGGCCGCACGGTGCTCGAGAACGCGGCGATGGAGCCGGAGATCGTGGACCTCGCCGAATGCCTGGTGGAAATGGGCGCGCGCATCGAGGGCGCCGGCACGGGTCGCATCGTCGTCGAGGGCGTGGAGCGCCTGCATGGCGGCGAGCACAGCGTCGTCGCCGACCGCATCGAGGCCGGCACCTTCCTCGTCGCCGCGGCGATGACCGGCGGCCGGGTGACGCTGACGCACGCCCGGCCCGACACGATGGACGCGGTGCTCGACAAGCTGCGCGACGCCGGCGCCGAGCTCGACTGCGACGGCGACCGCATCACCCTCGACATGCGCGGCCGCCGGCCGCGCGCGGTGGACATCACCACCGCGCCGCACCCCGGGTTCCCGACCGACATGCAGGCGCAGTTCATGGCGATGGACTGCATCGCCGAGGGCGCGGGCATCATCAACGAGACGATCTTCGAGAACCGCTTCATGCACGTGCAGGAGCTGCAGCGGCTCGGCGCGGACATCCGCGTCGAAGGGCACACCGCGATCGTGCGCGGCGTCGAGCGCCTGTCCGGCGCGCCGGTGATGGCGACCGACCTGCGCGCGTCGGCGTCGCTGGTGCTGGCCGGCCTGGTCGCGCAGGGCGAGACCACGATCGACCGCATCTACCACCTGGACCGCGGCTACGAGAACATCGAGGCGAAGCTGTCGTCGCTCGGCGCCAGGATCCGCCGCATCGACTGAGTTCCGGTTTATCGGATGGACGTCACCGGATGGACTTGAGCTTCAGGTCCATCTCGTCCTTGCCGTCGCGGCGCTGCAGGATGCGCGCGGGCACCGGCAGGCCCTCCACGACCCAGACGACCTGCTGCTTGTCGCCGTCCGTCCGCGCGACCTTGGTCGCCGCCTGCGGCTTGCCGCCCAGCTGCACGGTGTCCTTGCCGACCACCTGGTAGCGCAGGTCGCGCGCGCGGCCGTTGTCCACCATGCGATAGGCCAGCGGCTTGCCGGAGGCCACGTCGCGCGGGATCGCCAGGTTCAGCAGCATCGCGTCGAGGTCGCCGTCGCGCAGGGCGACGGGACCGGCGCGGTCGGCCTTCACGTCGCCGCTCCAGCGCGCCTCGCGGCTGTTCCAGTCGTAGGTCGCCTGGCGGCTGTTCTTCTTGATCAGCAGCGACGAGGTGTCGTTGTTGGACAGCGGGCGCCAGCTGCCGCCGTTCGCGGCGAACTGGGTGCGCTGGCTGAGCGCGGCCACCGCACTGTCGACTTCGAGGCTGTAGTTCCAGCGGTCGCCGCCGGCGGGCGCGAGCGTCATCGTCCCGGTGCCGCCCATGCCCATGTAGGACACTTCGTAGATGGCGGTGAACGGCTTGAGCTGCGCGGGCGCGGCCTGCACGGATGCGGCCGCGAGCGCGAGGCCGGCGGCAACGGGCAGGAGCCTGCGGAGGACGGGGACGTTACGCATGGGCATGGTCATGTGCGGGGCTCTTCAAGCGAGCGTGGAGCCTAGTTGCAGGGGCGTAAACAGGGGATGACCATCCAGCTCGACCGTTGCGCCCCGTTCAGCGATGCGGCCCGCGACGGCGAGGCGCAGCACGCCGACGAGCAGCGGATGCTCGAGCTCCAGCACGCGGGCCGCCAGGCTGTCGGCGGTGTCGCCGGGCAGCACGGGCACGCGGGCCTGCGCGATCACCGCGCCGGCATCGAGCTCCGGCACGACGAAATGCACGCTCGCGCCGTGCTCGGCGTCCCCGGCCGCGATCGCGCGCGCATGCGTGCGCAGGCCGCGGTGGGCGGGCAGCAGGGACGGGTGGATGTTGAGCACGCGGCCGCGGAAGCGCGACAGGAACGCGTCGCCGAGGATGCGCATGTAGCCCGCCAGCACGATCCAGTCCGGTCGCGATGCGGCGACGGCGTCGGCGATCTCCGCGTCGAACGCCGCGCGGTCGGCGTAGCCGCGCGCGTCGCGCGACCAGGCCAGTTCCGGCGCGACCCGCGCCAGCGCCATCGCGTCGGGGCGGTCGCCGAACACGCCGGCGATCTCCGCTTCGAGCCGGCCGCCGGCGATCGCATCGAGGATGGCCTGCAGGTTGCTGCCGCGCCCGGAGGCGAGCACGGCGATGCGCGGCAGCGCGGCCACTTCAGCCGATGCGGACGCGTTCGCCGCCGGCCGCGGCGACGACTTCGCCGATCCGGCGGTGGGCCAGGCCGAGCGCATCGAGCTCGCGCTCGACCGCGCCCGCGCCTGCCGGGTCGAGCACCAGCACGAAGCCGATGCCGCAGTTGAACGTGCGCCACATCTCCTCGCGCGGCACCGCGCCTTCGCGCTGCAGCCAGTCGAAGACCGGCGGCAGCGCGATCGCGGAGGCTTCGATGTCGAGGCCGAGGCCGTCGGGCACCACGCGGATGATGTTCTCGGTGAGGCCGCCGCCGGTGATGTGCGCCATGCCGTGGATCGCCGCGCGCTGCGCGCCGCGCAGCAGCGACAGCACAGGCTTCACGTAGATGCGGGTCGGCGCCATCAGCGCGTCGGCGAGCTTCGCGCCGCCGACGTCCAGGTCGGCGGGGCGGCCGGCGCGGTCGTAGATGCGGCGCACCAGCGAGTAGCCGTTCGAATGCGGGCCGCTGGAGGCGATGCCGACGAGCACGTCGCCGGCGCGCACGCCCGAGCCGTCGAGCAGCTCGGACTTCTCGACCGCCGCGACGCAGAAGCCGGCCAGGTCGTATTCGCCGGGCGGGTACATGTCGGGCATCTCGGCGGTCTCGCCGCCGACCAGCGCGCAGCCCGCGAGCTCGCAGCCGGTGGCGATGCCGTCGACCACCGACGCCGCGGTGTCCACGTCGAGCTTGCCGGTCGCGAAATAGTCGAGGAAGAACAGCGGCTCGGCGCCCTGCACCAGCACGTCGTTCACGCACATCGCCACCAGGTCGATGCCGATGGTGCCGTGGCGGCCGAGCTGCTGGGCGAGCTTGAGCTTGGTGCCGACGCCGTCGGTGCCCGACACCAGCACCGGCTCGCGGTACTTGCCGGAGAGGTCGAACAGCGCGCCGAAGCCGCCCAGGCCGCCCATCACCTCGGGGCGGAAGCTGCGCTTCACCATCGGCTTGATGCGCTCGACCAGGGCATTGCCCGCGTCGATGTCGACGCCGGCATCGCGATACGTCAGCGGGGTCTGCGGGGTGCTCAAGGCGGCCTCGGGAGGGCAGCGCGCAGCGCGCGCCACGGGGTCGGAAAGGCGCGATTTTAGCAGGCCGCGCCGGCCCGCCGGGCGTGGACGGCCCGCCGCGGGTGCGGCACCATGGCCGCTGGCCTGCAGGATTCCGGGAAAGACGATGCCGGCGATGCCCATGACGAAGCAAGCGCGCGCCCACGGCGCAGCATGGATGGCGGCCGTGCTGGCGGCGCTGCTGCTGGCCCTGCCCGGGCCGGCGCCGGCGCAGCGGGTCGAGGGCGACCGGGCCGGGGCGGAAGGCGTCTACCAGGCCGAAGTGCAGGTGCGCAGCCAGAGCGAGGCGGACCGCCGCGCCGGGTTCTCGCGCGCGCTCGGCCAGGTGTTCGCCAAGCTGTCGGGCGACCGCAACGCCGCGAACCGGCCCGGCGTCGGCGACGAGCTGCGCCGCGCCGGCGACTACGTGGACAGCTTCGACTACCGCCAGGACGAGGGCGTCTCGCCATCCACTGGGGCGCCGGTCTACACCACCACCCTGGTCGTCCGCTTCGACGAGGAGAAGGTCGACGGCATCGCCGCGGCGCTGGGCCTGCCGGTGTGGGCGGAGCCGCGGCCCAAGCCGGTGCTGTGGCTGGCCATCGACGACGGCAGCGGGCCGCGTCTCGTCGGCGTCGGCAAGTCGGCGGCGGCGCGCTCGGTGCTGGACCGCGCGATCGCCCGCGGCTACCGCCTCGGGCTGCCGTCCGGCAGCGCGGCGGAGCAGGCCGCGGTCGGCGCGATCTGGCGCGGCGACGCCGAGGCGATCGCCGCGATCTCCTCGCGCTACAGCCCGCCGATGCAGCTCGTCGGCAAGCTCTACCGCAGCGGCGACGCCTGGGCCTGCGACTGGATGTTCATCGACCACGGCCGGGTGCTGTCGCGCTGGAGCAGCAGCGATCGCAATGCGCGCCGCGCGATGGCCGACGGCGCCGACGGCGCGGCGGATGCGCTGGCGGCGCGCTACGCGAAGGCGGCACCGATCGGCGAGCCGGGGCACTACACCGTCGCGTTCACCGGGCTGCACGACGCGCAGGACTACATGCGGCTGGTCGCATGGCTGCGCGACGCCTCGGTGGTGCGCGATGCGCGCCCGCTCACGGCGACCTCCGACCGCATCGAATTCGACCTCGACCTCGCCAGCGGGCTGCCCGGCCTGCGCCGCGTGCTCGACGACGAGCTGCTGGTCGAGGACGGCACCGCCACCTCCGGCGCGGCCACGTTCCGGTTGCGATGAACTTGCGCGACGACGCCGACACCGCCAGCGACGCCGCCAGCGACGCGGACGACCGCCGGGCGCTCGCGGTCTTCCTGCGCCGCCTGCAATGGGGCCTCGTCGCGCTCGCGGCGGGCTGGTTGCTGTGGCTGCTGTCGCCGGTGCTGGCGCCGTTCGTGTTCGCGGCGCTGCTGGGCTGGCTCGGCGATCCGCTGGTCGACCGCATGGAGGCGCGCGGCATGCCGCGCAACGGCGCGGTGATCGTGGTGTTCGCGGCGATGTCGGCGGTGGCGCTGCTGGCGCTGCTGTTGCTCGTGCCGCTGCTGCAACGGCAGGTGGTCACGCTGTTCGCGTCGCTGCCGCAGTACCGCGAGTGGCTCGTGGGCACGGCGCTGCCGTGGATCGAGGTGCGCACCGGCCTGGAGCTGGTGGGTTGGCTCGATCCCACGCGATTGTTCGAACTCGTCCGCAGCCACTGGGAGCAGGCCGGCGGCGCCGCGGCCACGCTGCTCGGCTACCTGTCGCGCTCGGGCTTCGTGCTGCTCGGCTGGGTGGCGAACCTGGTGCTGCTGCCGGTGCTGACCTTCTTCTTCCTGCGCGACTGGGACGTGTTCCTGGAGCGCCTCGCGGCGCTGGTGCCGCGCGACCACGCGCCCGTCGTGGCGCGGCTCGCGCGCGAATCCGGCGAAGTGCTCGGCGGCTTCCTGCGCGGCCAGCTGCTGGTGATGCTCGCGCTCGGCGTGCTGTATGCGATCGGGCTGATCGCGATCGGGCTGGACCTGGGCATCCTCATCGGCGTGCTCGCCGGCCTGCTGACCTTCGTGCCGTACCTCGGGCCGACGACGGTCGTCGTGCTCGGCGGAGTCGCCGCGCTCGCGCAGTTCGGCGATTGGCAGCATCTCGTCGGGGTCGGGGCGGTGTTCGCGATCGGGCAGGTGATCGAGACCTACTGGCTCACGCCGAAGCTGGTCGGCGGCCGGATCGGCCTGCATCCGGTCGCGGTGATCTTCGCGGTGCTCGCCGGCGGCACGCTGTTCGGCTTCCTCGGCATGCTGCTCGCGCTGCCGGTCGCGGCGGTCGCGAACGTGCTGCTGCGCTACGCGCACGAGCGCTACGTGCACAGCCGGCTGTACGCGGGACAGCCCGGCGCGCACGGCGCGGCGGCGCCGCAGCCGCCGCAGCCGCCGCAGCCGCCGCCGCAGGACCAGGCCGGCGGATGAGCCGCGACCCGTCGCGGCAGTTGCCGCTGGCGCTGCGCTTCCCGCCCGACCAGCGCCTGGAGACGTATGTCGGCGCGCCCGACGGCGCCCTCGCGCAACTGCGCGCGCTGGCGACCACCCCGGGCGCGGACTGGTGCTACCTCGCCGGCGCGCAGGGCACCGGCAAGACCCATCTCGCGCTGGGCGTGTGCGCCGCGGCGGAAGCCGCCGGCCGCCGCGCCGCCTACCTGCCGCTGCGCACCGCGGCGGGGCGCGTGCACGAGGCGCTCGACGCGCTGGAGGGCGCCGACGTCGTCGCGCTCGACGACGTGGACGCGGTGGCCGGCGAGCGCGCCGCGGAGATCGCGCTGTTCGACTTCCACAACCGCATGCGCGCGGCCGGCACGGCGCTGCTGTATGCCGCGGCGGCTTCGCCGGATGCGTTGCCGCTGGCCCTGCCGGACCTGCGCTCGCGGCTCGCGCAATGCACGCGCGTGACCCTGCCGATGCTCGACGACGACGGCCGCCGCGAGGTGCTGCGCACGCGCGCGCAACGCCGCGGCCTGGCGGTCGACGATGCCGCGCTCGACTGGCTGCTGCGCCGCGTCGGCCGCGACCTCGGCGGCCTCGCGCGCCTGTTCGACCGCCTCGACCGCGCGGCGCTCGCCGCGCAGCGGCGCATCACGGTGCCGTTCCTGCGCGATACGCTGGGCGACGACGCCTAATCCTGCTTGCCGGGGGCCGCCAGCGCGGCGTCGAGCTGCGCGAGGCGCTCGGGCGTGCCCACGTCGGTCCAGCGGCCGCGGTGGTGCGTGCCGGTGACGGCGCCCTCGGCCATCCGCGCGCGCAGGATCGGCGCGAGCGGGAACTTCGGATTGCCGCCGGGTTCGCGCACCGCGCCCATGATGTCGCGCCAGCCGGCCAGCAGCTGCGGACGATAGACGCCGATGCCGGAATAGGTCAGCAGCGCCGGGCCTTCGGCGTACAGCAGGCCTTGCGCGTCCAGCGCGAAATCGCCGCGCGCGGCGTGCGCCGGCGGGTCGACCAGCACCAGGTGCGCGAGGCCCGCGGGCTCGCGCGGCAGCGCGGCGAAATCGAAATCGGTCCAGACATCGCCGTTCACCAGCAGGAACGGCGCATCGTCGCCCAGCAGCGGCAGCGCGTTGAGCATGCCGCCGCCGGTTTCCAGCGGCTCGTCGCCTTCGGGCGAGTAGCGGATGCGCAGGCCCCATTGCGCGCCCTCGCCGAGGACGGCGGGGAACTGCGATCCGAGCCAGCTGGTGTTGACCACGACGTCGCGGACGCCGAGCGCGGCGAGGCGCTCGAGATGCCAGGCGATCAGCGGCTTGCCGCCGACGGCGAGCAGCGGCTTCGGCGTCGTATCGGTCAGCGGCCGCATGCGTTCGCCGCGGCCGGCGGCGAAGACGAGGGCCTTCATGCGCGCGGCGCCTCGAACGCGGGGCGCACGCGGCGCGCGAGGAGCGCCTGCAGCGCCGCGAGTTCCGGATGCCGCGGCAACGCCTCGTCGAGGTAGGCGAGGAAGCGCGGCGCGTCGGCGATGTACTTCGGCTTGCCGTCGCGGTGGTTGAGCCGCGCGAAGATGCCGAGCACCTTGAGGTGGCGCTGCACGCCGATCAGGTCGGCATCGCGCAGGAAGCGCGGCAGCGGCGGCACCGGCAGGCCGGCAGCGGCGGCCCGCGCGTGGTAGCGGGCGAGCCAGGCCTGCACGCGCTCCGGCGGCCAGGACAGGAACGCGTCCTTGAACAGGCTCAGCGCGTCGTAGGCGAGCGGGCCGGCCACCGCGTCCTGGAAATCCAGCACCGCCAGGCCGTCGCCCGCGGGCATCAGGTTGCGCGGCATGAAGTCGCGGTGCACCAGCACCCGCGGCTGCGCGAGCGCGGCGTCGATGAGGCGGCGGTAGGCGAGGTCCAGGGTTTCCATGTCGCCGCAGTCGAGCGACAGGCCGAGGTGGCGGCCGAGGAACCATTCGTCGAACAGGCGCAGTTCGCGCGCGAGCAGCGCTTCGTCGTAGGCCGGCAGGTCCGCGGGCGGGGCGATCGCCTGCAATCGCAGCAGCTGGTCGATGGCGGCGTCGAACAGCGCATCGGCGTTGCCGGCCTCGATCACCTGCAGCAGGGTCTGCGTGCCGAGGTCCTCGAGCAGCAGGAAGCCGGCGTCCACGTCGCGCGCGAGCACGCGGGGCACGCGCACGCCGCCGGCTTCGAGCAGGTCGCGGATGCGCAGCCACGGGCGCACGTCCTCGCGGTCGGGCGGGGAGTCCATCACGATGCGCGACGGGCCGCCGGCGCTTGCGCTGCGCCAGTAGCTGCGGAAGCCGGCGTCCATGGAGGCGCGTTCCAGCGTGGCCGCCGGGTCGGCGAGCGCTTCCCGCGCCCACGCCAGGCGCGACTGCGCGCGCTGGGCTTCGGGATCGGTCGGCGGGGAAACGTGGTGCGGCATCGTGGCTCCGGGGCCGGGAGGGCCGGGCGCACAGGGTAAACTGCCGTCATGTTCGCCGGGAGGTGCGCGTGACGGATCTGCAACCGGTGCTGTTGTCGGGCGGTTCGGGGACACGGCTGTGGCCGCTCTCGCGCGAGGCGTACCCGAAGCAGTTCCTGCCGCTGGCCGGCGAGGAGACGATGCTGCAGGCGACCTGGTCGCGCGTGGCGCCGCTGGCGCAGGCGCGACCGATCGTGGTGGCCGGGGAGGACCATCGCTTCCTGGTGGCCGAGCAGCTGCGCCAGGCCGGCGCACCGATGCCCGCGATCGTGCTGGAGCCGGCCGGGCGCAACACCGCGCCGGCGATCGCCGCGGCCGCGCTGCAGGCGCTGCAGGAGGCGGGCGGGGGCGGGGATCCGCTGCTGCTCGTGCTGCCGTCGGACCACGTCGTGCGCGACGTCGAGGCGTTCCGCCGCGCGGTCCTCGCCGCGACGCCGGCGGCCGAGGCGGGCGCGCTGGTGACGTTCGGCATCGTGCCGACGGCACCCGAGACGGGGTTCGGCTACATCCAGGCGGAGGCGGAGCGGCCCGAAGCGGGCCAGGCCGGCGCCGGCGCCCCCGGCGTCCGCAAGGTGCTGCGCTTCGTGGAGAAGCCCGACGCCGCCACCGCGCAGCGGTACCTGGATGCGGGCGGCTACTACTGGAACAGCGGCATGTTCCTGTTCCGCGCCTCGCGCTACCTCGCCGAGCTCGGGCGTTTCCGGCCCGACATCCTCGAAGGCGCGCGCGCCGCGTTCGCCGCCGCGCGCCGCGACGGCGACTTCATCCGCCTCGACCGCGACGCGTTCGCGGCGACGCCCGCCGAGTCCATCGACTACGCGGTGATGGAGCGTACGGATGCGGCGATGGTGCTGCCCGTGGACATCGGCTGGAGCGATGTCGGCTCATGGTCCGCGCTGTGGGACGTGGCCGAGCGCGACGCCGAGGGCAACGCGCGGCACGGCGACGTGATCGCGGTCGACAGCCGCAACAGCTACGCCTACGCACGGCGGCTGGTCGCGCTGGTCGGCGTGGACGACATCGTCGTGGTGGAGACCGACGACGCCGTGCTGGTCGCGCGCAAGGACAAGGTGCAGCAGGTCAAGGACGTCGTCGCCCGGCTCAAGGCGGAGCAGCGCTCGCAGGCCGCGCTGCACCGCGAAGTGCACCGGCCGTGGGGCAGCTACGACTCCGTGGACGCGGGCGAGCGCTTCCAGGTCAAGCGCATCAAGGTGAAGCCGGGCGCGTCGCTGTCGCTGCAGTCGCACGCGAAGCGCGCGGAACACTGGATCGTCGTCAGCGGCACCGCGCGGGTCACCCGCAACAACGACGTGTTCGAGCTGCACGCCAACCAGTCGACCTACATCCCGATCGGCGCGAAGCACCGCCTGGAGAACCCGGGCACCGAAGTGCTCGAGCTGATCGAGGTGCAGTCGGGCGACTACCTGGGCGAGGACGACATCGTCCGCTACGAGGACGTCTACGGCCGCAGTTAGCAGCAGCCGTGGTCGCCGCGCTCGCTGGTTCCGGGCAGCGCGGCCTTGCCGCCGCCGGTTTCGCCGCGCAGGCTCGCGGCATGGTGGTCGGCGACGACGCGCGCCACCGAGGCGGTGACCTTCTTGCCCATCGGGATGTGCAGGAACTCGTTCGGCCCGTGCGCGTTCGAGTGCGGGCCGAGCACGCCGGTGATCATGAACTGCGCGCCCGGGAACTTCTCGCCGAGCATGCCCATGAACGGGATCGAGCCGCCTTCGCCCATGTACATCGCGGGCGCGCCGAAGAACTCCTCGCTGGCGGTGCCGATGGCGCGCTCGAGCCACGGCGCCATCGCCGGCGCGTTCCAGCCGGTGGACGCCTTCTCGAGGTCGAGGGTGACGTGCGCGCCGTTCGGCGGATCGCGCAGCAGCGCTTCCTTCAGCAGTTCGCCGGCGCGCTTGCCGTCGAGGGTGGGCGGCAGGCGCAGCGACAGCTTCACCGCGGTCTGCGGGCGCAGCACGTTGCCGGCCGAGGCCAGCGGCGGAATGCCGTCGGCGCCGGTGATGGACAGCGCCGGCCGCCAGGTGCGGTTGAGCACGAGTTCGTCGAGCTTGTCCGACATCGGGGTCATGCCGGGCAGCAGCGGGAACTTGGCGTAGACGTCGTCGCCGAGCACTTCGGCGACCTTCGACGCCTGCGCGCGGCGATCGTCGGGCACGGGCGCGTGCAGGCCGTCGAGCAGGATGCGGCCGGTGTCCTCGTCCTCGATGCGCGAGAGCAGCTGGCGCAGCAGCCGGAAGCTCGACGGCACGATGCCGGACGCGTCGCCCGAGTGCACGCCTTCCTCCAGCACCTTCACCGTGAGGTTGCCGCCGGCGAGGCCGCGCAGCGAGGTCGTGCACCACAGCTGCTCGTAGTTGCCGCAGCCGGAATCCAGGCACACGACGAGCGAGGGCTTGCCGATGCGGTCGGCGAGGTGGTCGACGTAGGCGGGCAGGTCGTAGCTGCCGGATTCCTCGCAGGCTTCGATCAGGACGACGCAGCGCGCGTGCGGCGCGCCCTGCTCGCGCAGCGCCATCAGCGCGGCGAGCGAGCCGAAGATGGCGTAGCCGTCGTCGGCGCCGCCGCGGCCGTACAGGCGGTCGCCCTTGATCACCGGCGTCCACGGGCCGAGGTCGTCGTCCCAGCCGGTCATCTCCGGCTGCTTGTCGAGGTGGCCGTACAGCAGCACGCAGTCGTCGCCGACCGACGGGCCGCTCGCGGGCACCTCGAGGTAGATCAGCGGCGTGCGGCCTTCCAGGCGCACCACCTCGACCACCAGCCCTTCGATCGGCTGCGCCTTCGCCCAGCCTTCCATCAGCGCGACCGCGGCGTCCATGTGGCCGTGCGCGACCCAGTCGGCGTCGAACATCGGCGACTTGTTCGGGATGCGGATGTACTCGACCAGGCGCGGGACGATGTCGTCGTCCCATTTGGCGGAGACGAAGCGGTCGGCGCGCGCGGCATCGAACTGGCTGGCAGGCATCGCGGATTCCCGGAGTCGGATCAGGCCGACGATTCTACGCTCCGCGGGGTGGCGGGGCCTTTTCCTACGCGCGGAGCCGCGTTTTCCGCCGGCGGGAAGCGGAATCCGCCGATGCCCGCGGCCGGGACGGGCGCGGAGACTGGCCCCACACCCGCCAACGGAGAGGAAACGCCATGAAGACCTTCACCGCCGTGCCGCGCTCGCTCACGCTGGGCATGCTGCTCGCCGCCAGCGCGCTGCTGGGCGGCACCGCCTCGGCGGCGACCCCCGCCGATCGCGTCAACATCAATACCGCCGACGCCGCCACCATCGATGCGGGGCTGCTGAACATCGGCCGTTCGAAGGCGGAGGCCATCGTCGCGTACCGCAAGGCGCACGGCGCCTTCCATACGCCCGAGCAGCTCGCGCAGGTCAAGGGCATCGGCCTGAAGACCGTCGAGAAGAACCGCGACCGCATCAGCTTCGGCGGCGGCGCGCCTGCGGTGCAGCGCCCCGCGCGCCCCGCGGCGCGCCCCGCCGCGCGGCCGGCGAAGAAGTGAGCTTCGCGCGACCGCCGGCCCGATCCCCCCTCGCCGGGGCCGGCGGCCGCGCACCTGGCGCGGCTACACTGCGCGCATGGAAGATGCGAACGACGCGCCGCGCCTCCTGCGCGCTCAGGACTACCGGCGCGAGCGCTGGCGCAATGGCGCGGGCTGGACCCGCGAAGTGCACGCGCAACCGTCGCGGGGCGCCGCGGCCTGGGACTGGCGGCTCTCGATCGCCGAGATCGACGAGGATGCGCCGTTCTCGGCGTTCCCCGGCGTCGACCGCGAGCTCGTGCTGCTGGAAGGCAACGGCCTGCGCCTGCGCTTCGACGACGGCGAGGTCGTCGAGCTGCATCCACCACACGAGCGGCTGCGCTTCGCCGGGGAACGCGCGCTGCGCGGCGAGCTCGTCGACGGGCCGACCCGCGACTTCAACCTGATGTGGCGGCGCGATGCGGTGGATGCGCAACTGTGGCACCGGCCGCTGGTCGGTTCGATGGTGCTGTTCGCGGACCCCGGCAGCACCTGGGCCGTGTACGTGCTTTCGGGGCGGTTGCGGTGCAGCGCGGAAGGCGCGCAGCCGCTGGATGCCGCGCAGGGCGACACGCTGCTGCTGTCCGGCGGCCGCGACGCGCGGCGCCGTTATCCGCTCGACGGCGGAGGCGAGCTGCTGGTGGTGCGCACCGTGCCGGCGGGGGCCGCCACGGGCGAACGCATCGACGCCTTCGGAAACAGGGCCACGCCCTGAACCCCTCAGGCGAGCGCAGGCCCCAGTACCAGCAGCAGGACCAGCAGCGAGGCGCCGAACACGCTCAGCACCAGCTGCTTCGGCGTGCGCCCGCGCGCCCACATCCAGATTCCCGAAAGCCCCAGCAGCAGCATCGCGATCGCGAAGCTGTCGGCGAGCAGCACCCAGGCGAAACCGCCGCCGACGGCCTTGTGCAGGCGGTTGAACGCGGCGAGCCAATCCTGCCGGTTGTGCTTGATTTCCGCGCTCGAGTCGCCCGGCCTGTATTGCAGCGCCCACGATTCGCGCGCATTGCCGCCGGACAGGTTCCATTGTTCGGGCGCGCCCTCGCGCGCACCGCGCGGCGCGCCCTTGCGGATCGTGTGCGCGTCGAGCCCCTCCGACTGCAGCAGCCACTTCGACAGATCCTCGGCGGACGCGCGCGCTGCCGCGGGAACCTCGAGCACCGCGCGGCCGGACTCGACGCTCTCGCCCTGCGGCCAGGCGTTGTCGCCCATGCGATGGTTCATCACCAGCCCGGTGTAGCCGTAGACGATCGCGGCGATCGCGCCCCAGGCGCCGACCCACAGGTGCAACTGCCGCATCCAGCGGTAGGTGCGGTGGCTCCCGCGTGGGCGGGCGGCGGAACGGTTCGGGTTCTGGTTCGGCGCAGGCATGGTCATGGCTTCGGTCAGGTCTCCGCCCAGCGGCGCAGGAGGTTGTGGTAGATGCCGGTGAGGCCGACCAGCGCGTCGCGGCTTTCCGGCTGCAGGCTGGCGCCGGACGCGGCCAGCGCCTGGATCGAGGTGTCGAGCTGGTACAGCAGCCGGCGCTGCTCGAGGTCGCGCACCATGCTCTGGATCCAGAAGAACGACGCGATGCGCGCGCCGCGCGTGACCGGCTCGACGCGGTGCAGGCTGCTCGACGGGTACAGGATCAGGTCGCCGGCCGGCAACTTCACCTCGTGTTCGCCGTAGGTGTCGTCGACGATGAGGCCGCCGCCGTCGTATTCGCCGGGATCGCTGAGGAACAGCGTGCACGAGAGGTCGCTGCGCACGTAGCCGGCCTGGCCGGGCAGGGCGTGCGCGGCGCCCGCGGACGGAGCGGGCGGCAACGCCATCACCGCGCCGTCCACGTGCGCGCCGTAGGTGCCGCCGCCCTCGTAGCGGTTGAAGCGCGGCGGCATCGTGCGCAGGGGCAGCGCGGCCGCGAAGTACAGCGGGTTGCGGGCGAGCGCCGCGAGCACCATCGCGCCCAGCTCGTGCCGCAGCGGCGAGTCCTCGTCCAGCTGCAGGTTGCGCTTGACCTGCGCGCCCTGCGCGCCGACGGTCTGCCGGCCGTCCACCCACTCGGCGCCATCCAGCGCCGAGCGGATGCGCGCGAGCTGGTCGCGGTCGAGCACGCCGGGGATGTGCAGCAGCATGGCGGCCTCCTCAGAAGGCGAAATCGGCGCTCAGCAGGAACGTGCGCGGCGTGCCTGGGGTGTAGCGGTAGCCGCTCTTGTTGATCGACGCCACGTAGCGCTTGTCGAACAGGTTGTACGCGTTGAGGCGCAGGGTCAGGCGGTCGCCGACGGGCAGCGAGACCACCGCGTCGTACACGATCCAGGGCTTCGTATGCGCAGGCGTGCCGACGGCGCCGTCGGTGCCCTTGTGGAGCCCCGAGGTGTAGCGGATGCCGCCGCCGACGGTCAGGCCGGAGTCGAAGCGATAGGTGCTCCAGCCGGTGACGGCTTCGGCCGGGGTGTAGGTCAGGTTGTCGGTGCCGTCCGCGGCGAGGTTGCTGCCTTCGCGCACCTTCGCGTCCTGGTGCAGGTAGCCGAGCGACAGGTCCCAGTGGTCGGTGATGCTGCCGACGATGGAGGCCTCGACGCCCTGCACGCGCTTCCGGCCCGTCTGCGAATAGCCGCCGGGCGCGCTGGTGTCCGCGACGATCTCGTTGCTGACGTCGGTGCGGAACAGCGCCAGGTTGAGCGTGGCGCCGCGCGGGACGATCGCCCACTTCGCGCCGGCTTCGTAGGTGCGCGCCTTCTGCGGGTCGTTGCCGATGTTGTCGGCGCTGTTGGCCGCGGTGCTCAGGCTGAAGTTCGCGCCGCCCGGCGGCTGCTGCGACAGCGCCGCATTCGCGTACAGGCTCAGCGCCTCGACCGGCTTGTACACGGCGCCGAGCTTGTAGTTGAGCAGCGTGCCCGACACGCGCAGGTCGGCGCTCGGGACGACCGTGCCGTCCGGGGTGCCGGCGGGGCAGGCGACGCCGTTGCGCGGCAGCGGGACCGTCGTGGTGCACACGGCGGTGGCGGTGTAGTCGGTCGTGTAGCGGTCGGCGCGGAGGCCGGCGCTCAGCAGGAAGCGCTCGCCGAACTTCAGCGTATCGAACAGGTAGGCAGCCGCGGTGTCGGTGCGTCCGTCGGACACCGCGCCGCTGCGGCGGGCCTGGAGCGTGCCGGCATCGTTCCAGTCCGGGTCGTACAGGCCGATCGGCGGCAGGCTCCCGCTCGTGGCGATCGCGTGCGCCGACTGTTCCTCGCGCGTCAGTTCCAGCCCGGTGCTGAGGAAGTGCGCGACCGCGCCGGTGCCGAAGTCGGCGCGCAGGTTGAGCTGGTCGGTGAGGATGCGGTTCTGCTGGTCGCGCGTGCTGAAGTTGCTGCGCCGCAGGGTGTAGGTGGACAGGTCGTCCTTGTCGGTCCAGCGGATGTTGCCGGCCTGTTCGTTGCCCGTCGTGCCGCCGGTCGCCGTGTAGGAGGTGATGAAGTAGTCCTGCCGCGTGGTGCCCCAGCGCAGCGTGTTGCTCAGCTTCAGCCGCCCGGACAGGTCGTGCTCGACGCGCAGCGTCGCCATCTTCGCGGTCACGTCGTCGTGGTCGAGCGGGCTGCCGTAGTAGTTCCGCGGATCGACCGGATGGCCGGCGAGGTGCTCGAGGCCCGGCTGCGGCAGCCAGGCGGGCAGGCCGATGGTGGGGACGAAGCCGTCGGGGATGTTGTCCTGCTCCACGTACAGCAGGTTGAGGAACACGCGCGTGTCCGTGCCGAGGCCGAAGCCTAGCGAGGGCGCCACGCCGCGCCGGGAGTTGTTCACGCGGTCGCGGCCGGCGACGTCGCTGTCCTGCCATAGCGCGTCGACGCGCAGCGCGCTGGACGGGCCCAGCGTCGCGTTGAGGTCGGCGGTGGCGCGGCGCTGGCCGTCGGCGCCGAACGAGGCGCTCGCCGAGGTGCCCTCGGACAGGTTGGCCTGCCTGGTCACCATGTTGATCGCGCCGGTCGGCGCGGAGCGGCCGGTGTCGGTGCCGGCCGGGCCCTTCACCACCTCCACCTGTTCGATGTTGAACAGGTCGCGCGAGACCGCGCCGAGGTCGCGCACGCCGTCGACGAAGATGCTGCTCGAGCTGTCGAAACCGCGCATGTAGAGCGTGTCGCCGGTGCTGGTGGCGCCGTTCTCGCCGGCGTAGAAGGTGCCGACGCCGGGGCTGTTGCGCAGCGCTTCGGTCAGGGTCGTCGCGCCCTGCTGCTGGAGCAGCTCCTTGCCGATGACCTCGATGGTCTGCGGGGTGTCCTGCAGCGCCTGGGTGAATTTGGGCGAGGCCGGCTTGTCGCGGCGCACGGCGTCGCCGACGACCTCGACCTTGCCGAGGGTGCGGACCTGGTCGCCGGCCGACGGGCCGCCGCTGGCGGCGCCTGGGGCGTGGCCGGCATCCTGGGCGGATGCGGCCAATGGCGTGGCCAGGGCGAGGCCGGTCATCAGGGCGGCCGCGAGGGGGAGGGGCGCCGGGGTCGCGGACGCCGGTCGGGACATGGCCGCGTGCTTGCGGCGCTGGATCGGGGACATGGCTGGTCGCAGGAAAATGAATGGGTGGCCGAGGGCCTCGGCGCCATTCTATTCCGCAATGAGAATGATTCGCAACACCAATCTCATCGAAGCCGCCAAAAAACGGTCAATCCCGGTCGTCGCGGGTCCAGACCGCGCCGTCCTCGACCTTCACCGGGAAGCGGACCGCGGGCGCATAGGCGGGGGGATTGAGGGCGCGGCCGTCGCGCACGTCGAACTTCGAGCCGTGCAGCACGCACTCGATCGTCGCGTCGTCGGCGTCGAAGCAGCCGGCCGACAGCTCGAAGTCCTCATGGCTGCAGACGTCCTCGAGGGCGTAGTAATCGCCGTCGTAGTTCACCACGAGGATCGCGACGTCGCCGTCCCAGGCGACGGTCTTCTCGCCCGGCAGGAGTTCCGAAGTCGCGCAGACCCGCACCCAGTCGCCCATCGCCGTCTCCCTCAAAGTGACTTTTCGAGGACCTCGAAGCGCAGGTCGCCGCGCTTCGGGATGCCGAAGCGCGGATCGACCGCCGGGAAGGGCTTCTTGATCCCGGTGCGCCGGTAGCCGCGCCGCTCGTACCAGGCGATCAGCTCCCCGCGCAGGTCGATCACCGTCATCCGCATCATGGCTTGGCCCCACTCGTCGCGGGCGATGCGTTCGGCCTCGGCGAGCACCGCCTTGCCGAGGCCGCCGCCCTGCAGCACCGGGCGCACGGCGAACATGCCGAAGTAGCCCGCGCCGTCCTCGACCGCGACGTGCGCGCAGCCGACGAGTTCGCCGGCGCGCGACGCGAGCAGGACGCGGCTGCGGTCGCGCCGGATGTCGCCGCGCAGCACCTCGGGATCGATGCGGTTGCCGTCGAGCAGGTCCGCCTCGGTGGTCCAGCCGGCGCGGCTCGCTTCGCCGCGGTAGGCGGAGGTCACGAGCGCGACGATGGCGCCGATGTCGTCCTCGGAGGCCGCGCGGAACGTGAGCGCGGGCGCGGTTTCGGTCGCGGCGGCGGTCATGCGAGCAGGGTCCTGACCTTGCGCAGCGCGGCGATGAACGCCTCGACTTCCGCGTGGGTGTTGTAGAAGGCGAGCGAAGCGCGGCAGGTGGCCGGCACGCCGTAGAAATGCATCAGCGGATGCGCGCAGTGGTGGCCGGAACGCACCGCCACGCCTTCCACGTCGAGCAGGGTGGCGAGATCGTGCGCATGCGCGCCGGCGATGAGGAACGATGTGACCGCCGCCTTGCCCGGCGCCTCGCCGACGATGCGCAGGCCGTCGACCTTGCGCATTTCCTCCTCGAGGTGCGCATGCAGCTCGCGCTCGCGCGCGGCGACCGCGTCCATGCCGATCGCGTCGAGGTAATCGACGGCGGCGCCGAGGCCGACGTGGCCGGCGATGTTCGGGGTGCCCGCCTCGAAGCGGTGCGGCGGATCCGCGTAGACGGTGCCTTCGAAGCGCACCTCGCGGATCATCTCGCCGCCGCCGAGGAAGGGCCGCATCGCCTGCAGGTGCTCGCGGCGCGCCCACAGCCCGCCGGTGCCGGTGGGGCCGCACATCTTGTGCCCGGTGAACGCGTAGAAGTCGCAGCCGATCGCGGGGATGTCGACCGCCATGTGCGGCAGTGCCTGCGAACCGTCGACGACGGTGACGATGCCGCGCCTGCGCGCCATGCGGCAGATCTCGCGCACCGGATTGACGGTGCCGAGCACGTTGGAGACATGGGTCACGCCGAGCAGCTTCACGTCCGGCGTCATCGCCGACTGCAGCGCATCGAGGTCGAGCGAGCCGTCGGGCAGCAGTTCGGCGACCTTGATCGTCGCGCCGGTGCGCCCGGCCACCAGCTGCCACGGGACGATGTTGGCGTGGTGCTCCATGCGCGTGAGCAGGATCGCGTCGCCGGGGCCGAGCCGCGGCAGGCCCCAGGAGTACGCGACGAGGTTCAGCCCGAACGTCGTGCCGCTGGTGAGCACCAGCTCGTCGGGGCGCACGTTGAGGTGCCGCGCCAGCTTGCCGCGCGCGCCCTCGTAGGCCTCGGTGGCCTCGGCGCCGAGCGCGTGCACGGCGCGGCTGACGTTGGCGTTGTGGCGGCGGTAGAATCCGTCGACGGCCTCGATCACCGCGGCCGGCTTCTGCCCGGTGTTGGCCGAATCGAAATACACCAGCGGCTTGCCGTGCACCTGGCGCGAGAGCAGCGGGAAGTCGGCGCGGATGCGCGCCCAGTCGATGGCGCCGGATGCGTTCATGCGTCCTGCTCCAGCGCGGCGAGCGCCCGGTCGAGCGCGGCCGCGGCGGGCTCGCGCAACGCAGGCTCGAACGCCGCGAGCGCTTCGTGGCAGAACGCCGCGGTCAGCAGGCGGCGCGCCTGCGCTTCCGGCAGCCCGCGCGAGCGCAGGTAGAACATGGCGGTCGGGTCGAGCTGGCCGACGGTGGCGCCGTGTGCGGCCTTGACCTCGTCGGCGTGGATCTCGAGCACCGGCTGGCTGTCGATCTCGGCCTGGTCGGAGAGCAGCAGGTTCTTGTTGGACAGGCGGGCGTCGCTGCCGTCCGCGCCGGGGCGGATGGTGATGCCGCCGTGGAAGACCGCGCGCGCGCGGCCCGCGGCGATGCCGCGCCAGGCGAGGTCGCAGGCGGCGTCGCGGGCGATGTGCTCGATCCCCAGGCGCGTATCGAGGTGCCGCCGGCCGTCGGCCAGCTGCACGCCGTTGGCGACGAGCATCGCGCCTTCGCCTTCCAGCCGCACGTTGAGTTCGTGTCGCGACAGGGCCGCGCCGAGTTCGAGGTCGAGCCGGTGGTACTGCGCGCCGCGCGCAAGCACGGCGTCGGTGCGCGCGACCAGCGTGGCGCGCGCCGCTTCGTCCTGCACCCGCACGTGCTGCAACTGCGCGCCCGCGGCCAGGTGCACGTGGAGCAGGGCATTGCCGAGGTGCGCGTGGTCGCCGAGGCCGACGTGGTGTTCGACGATCGAGGCCTCGGCGCCGCGGCGCAGCTCGACCAGGTGGCGCAGGTGCCAGGCCTGGTCGGCGCCGGCCGGCGCGCCGGCGAACACGACGTGCAGCGGCGCCGCGAGGCGCGCGTTCTCCGCGAGCCGCAGCACGAAGCCGTCGGCGGCGAGCGCGGCGTTCAGCCGCGCGAACACCTCGTCCGTGCGCGCGTAGCGGCGCTGCATGAAGTTCGCGGCGCGCGGATCGGTATCGGCCAGCGCTTCCGGCAGCGGGCGCAGCGACAGCGTCGCGGGCAGCGCCGACAGGTCGGAACGTGACGGGTCGAAGCGCCCGTTCACGAACACCATGCGCGGCGCGGGAATCGCGGCCAGCGCCGCCTCCGCGGCGGCATCCAGCGCCACCGGCGCCTGCGCGGCGGCCGGCGCGAAGCTGCGACGCTCCAGCGCGCGCAACGGCGTGTACTTCCAGGCCTCGGTGCGGGGCGGCGGCAGGCCGTCGCGCAGCGCCTCCTCCAGCGCCGCGCGGCGCGCCGCGTCGTCGCCGGAGAAGCCCGCCGCGAGCGAGTCGAGCAGGGCGCTCATCGCGCCGCCGCCTCCGGCGCGACGCGATCCTTCAGCCAGGCGTAGCCGTGCTGCTCGAGTTCGAGCGCCAGTTCCGGCCCGCCCGTCTCGACGATGCGGCCGTCGGCGAGCACGTGCACCACGTCGGGCCGGATGTAGTCGAGCAGGCGCTGGTAGTGGGTGATCACCAGGAACGCCCGTTCCGGCGAGCGCAGCGCGTTGACGCCGTCGGCCACCGCCTTCAGCGCGTCGATGTCGAGGCCGGAGTCGGTCTCGTCGAGGATCGCCAGCTTCGGCTCGAGCACCGCCAGCTGGAAGATCTCGTTGCGCTTCTTCTCGCCGCCGGAAAAGCCCTCGTTGACGCCGCGCTGCAGCAGCCTGTCGTCCAGGTGCAGCACCGCCAGCTTCTCGCGCACCTTCTTCAGGAACTGCATCGAGTCCAGCTCGGGCTCGCCGCGCGCCTTGCGCTGCGCGTTGAGGGCGCTGCGCAGGAAGTAGGTGTTGTTCACGCCCGGGATCTCGACCGGGTACTGGAAGGCGAGGAACACGCCGTCGGCGGCGCGTTCCTCGGGCTCGCGCGACAGCAGGTCGCGGCCCTCGAAGGTCACGGAGCCCGCGGTGACGTCGTAGCCGGCGCGGCCCGACAGCACGTTGCCCAGCGTGGACTTGCCGGCGCCGTTGGGCCCCATGATGGCGTGCACCTCGCCGGGCTTCACCTCGAGCGAGAGGCCCTTGAGGATCTCGCGGCCGTTGATGGACGCGTGGAGGTTGTCGATCTTGAGCATGTCCGTCTCGAGCATGTACGTTCCTGTTGCGGCCTCAGCCGACGGCGCCTTCCAGCGAGACTTCCAGCAGCTTCTTGGCCTCGACCGCGAATTCCATCGGCAGCTCGCGGAACACCTGCTTGCAGAAGCCGTCGACGATCATGGACACCGCGTCCTCCTCGCCGATGCCGCGGCTGCGGCAGTAGAACAGCTGGTCGTCGCTGATCTTGGAGGTCGTGGCCTCGTGCTCCACCGTCGCCGTCGGGTGCTTGACCTCGATGTACGGGAAGGTGTGCGCGCCGCACTGCTTGCCGATCAGCAGCGAGTCGCACTGGGTGTGGTTGCGCGCGCCCTCGGC